>NZ_JASJCS010000013.1 GCF_030065885.1 Ilumatobacter sp.
GGGCGAGATCGGTCAGCAGCATGTCGCCCCCACCGTTGTCGGCGCCCGCAAACGCATAGTCGTCGACGCCGATCCGGGTCGGAAGCCGCCGCCGACCGAACTGGCGACGCCACGGACCCGAATCGATGTGCTCGTGTCGACGCCGTCGGCCGCCCACGTCGAGCGTCGGATCCATGACCAGACCGCATGCAGGGACATCGAGGCCCTCGACCCAGCGTCGAAACGACGCATGAATGGATGCCCCAAACATGGCTGAAAGCTCGACCGGTGTGGCGAGGTCGATCGGGAAGTCGCCTGCGACGCGTCGGAACAGGTCGAGTTGGAACAAGATCTCCGCGCCGCCTTGATTGGCTTCGCGCTCGAATCGGTTGGTGACCGTCGCGGCCAACGTCTGGGATGTGTCGCCAAGAACCTGCAGATCGCGCTGCCACGGGAAGATGTCGTGGGCGACCTCGTGACACGTCACGAAGTTCTCACGACCGGCCGAGCTGCTCGGGTCGATCTGAATCACCCGCTCCCGACGATCGAGGACACCGACAACCTTGCGGGCCGCACTGCGCAACAGCTTGCGGAGATGCTTGGGTGCCTTGGCGATCATCGAGTCCGACAGCAGCACCTGGTCGGTCTTCACGAGCCCGGCAGCGGACACGATGTCTGCGACCGGCGTCGGCAGCCGCTCGTTGACATCTGCGATCCGCAGCAGCCGCTCAACGCTCGAGGCGATGTCGTCGCCGTTGTCGAGATCGCCCAGCACCCGAGCTTGCCCTATCCGCGTTCCGAACTGCGCTGATCTCGAAGGTGGGAGATGAACGCAGCAACTGCGCGGCGTTCGTCGTCGCTGAGATCCGAGCTGGCCAACGCATGCTCGAACGGACTCGCGGCGCCGCTGCCGCCGTCGGGGACCACATAGCCAGCGAGGCGCATCAGTTCGGCGTACGGCACGTTCAGGGTCGCGGCCAACCGATGCAAGATGTTCGGCGACGGATTCCGGACTTCGCCGCCCTCGAGCTTCTGCAGGTACGTCGTCGAGATCTCTGCCGGTTCGGCGACGGCCTTCAGCGAGAGCCCCAAGGCCGAGCGGACACTGCGCAACTGCTCACCGAGTTCGCTGGCCACGGCATGTCGTCCCGGTCGATGTGTACACCATGATTGTGATCGTACACCAAAGAGGTTGCGACGTCCATGGCTGACCACTATAGTGGTCGACGTCACCTCAAGAGGTGGTGCTGCGAAGACCCCTTCGCAGCCGCTCGTTCGCCCCAACCGGCGAGCCTCGTAGAAACGAGAAGCACGATGCCAGATCACGACAACCGGGGCCGCCAGCGCTTCCGTCTCGACGACCACCGGATCCGTGTGCCCCGTCACCCCGTCACTCCCGCACAGCTGCGCCAACTCGTCGACCCGCCCCTTGCTGACTCGACACAGCTCTGGCGCGACACCGACGGCGGCGTCGACGAGCAGCTCGTCGAGGATGAGCCAGTCACGGTCCGTCGGGGCGACGTGTTCTACTCCGCGGGCCCCGATGGGGCGCACCCCCGCGACCTGTGGATCATTATCGACGGCAGCAAGATCGACGTCGAAGCGCTATCAATGACCGAGACGCAGCTGCGTCAGCTCGTCGACCCGCCAATCCCCACCGACCGTGCGCTCTACCGCGACATCGATGGTGCGCCCGACGAACGCATCGATCACGACGAGGTCGTCACGCTGCGGCGCGGGGCCGAGTTCTTCTCAGTGCCCCACATCACGGCCGGCCGGTGTTCGCGATGAGAGCTTCAGACGAGCAGTACCTCGACGAGAGCGGCCTCACCTGGTCGGCCAACCAGGACGGCGAGATGGTCAACCTAATCATCGAAGACTGGCCTGTTCCTAGCGGACTCGAACCCGAGGTCACGGCGCTGCTCATCCGGCTTCCGGCCACGTTCAACGCGGCCGCGCCCGACATGTTCTGGTGCGACCCGCCCGTCGTCGGACCGAACGGGGCGGCACCAGCAGCCACGCAGGTCCGCAACCAGTTCGACGGCCGTACGTGGCAACGCTGGAGCCGCCACATCGGAGCAGCGTGGCGACCCGGCATCGACAACGTGGCCAGCTACCTCGGCTACGTCGCGCAAGCGATGGCGCAAGCAGCTCAGGCGGCAGCATGAGGTCCCGACTCGCGCTCCACTGTCGGGATGCGAACCCACTCATCGAAGCGCTCGCAGGCCCCGTCGAGACCGCCGCGATCGGAAGAGGCCGCCTGACACGAAGCGTTGACGACCACACAGTGGTCGTCACCGACATCACCTTCGTGGCTGACGAGGGCTACCTCGAGCGCTCGGCAACGCACCTCACACTCCGCCCCGAGGGATGGTCACCGGTCTGCCGGCAGATTTCGCTCGCCGGAGATGTCCCCGTCCTCCTGCACACGCACCCGAACGGGTCGGCGGCGTTCTCGGCACGCGACGACACCTTTGACCGCACCGTCGGCGCCGAGCTCCGTCGAACGGCCGGCAGCGACGTCGTCGTGTCCGTCGTCGTCGCCGGCACACCCGCTGCGCCACGTTTCGTCGCACGTCTCGTCACAGCCGACCAGTTTCGAGGTGTCGACGTCATTCGGATCGTGGGTGACCGCGTCGACATCCACCTGCCCGACGACGCCGCACCGTTGCGCGACGATGTGCACGACCGAGCGATCCGGGCGCTCGGCAAGCGTGGCAAGCGCACTCTCGGCTCGCTGCGAGTTGGCTTCGCAGGCGCCGGTGGTACCGGCTCGCCCGCGATCGAGCAGGTCGCCCGCCTCGGCGTCGGTGAAGAACTCGTCATCGACAACGACGTCGTAACCGCCTCGACCGTGTCGCGCGGCTACGGCACCACGCTGAATGACCTCGGCCGCCCCAAGGTCGACGTCGTCGCCGAGCACATCGCCCGGATGGGGCTGGACACGACAGTCGTGGCGCTCAACCAGGACATCCGGACAGAGTCATCGAGACTGGCGCTCGCCCAATGCGACGTCGTGTTCGGGTGCACCGACAGCCACGCCTCCCGAATCGTGCTCTCCCGACTCGCGTACCTCCACCTCGTACCCGTCATCGACCTCGGCGTCGTCGTCGCCAACACGGCCGGGCGGCTCAACGGTTGGGGCCGAGTGACATGGGCCGCACCCGGAGCGGCCTGCCTGTTGTGCGGCGGGCACATCGACCCCCAGATCGCCGCAACCGAGTCGCTCGACCCAACCGAACGTCGACGGCTCGCTGCCGAAGGCTATGTGCCCGACCTCGACGAACCCGCTCCCTCGGTCATCGCGTACACCACGATGGTCGCCGCCGAAGGAGTCGCTGAGTTCCTCGACCGGTTCCTTGACCTCCACTCCCACGACGGTGCATCCGAAACCCTTCTGCAACTCAGCGCACACAAGAAGCGGCGCAGCAAGCCGCACCCGCGCACTGGGTGCATCTGCAACGAACCCATCCAATGGGGAACCGGTCGAGCCGAGGTCGACCTCGACCTGCTCTGGGCGTCATGATCGGTCGGCGACCCCGATTCACCACCATCAGACAGGTTGACCGCCGCGCAGACATCGGCGACATCGCTCGTCGCGAACTTGTACTGCTCCCGAACAAGTGGCTGATCTTCCGGTGCCCGTGCGACACCGGCCACGAGGTCCACCTCAACATGGACGTACAGCGACACCCATCCTGGACGCTTGACCCAGCCAACATCTCGGTTCGTCCGTCCGTCATTGCCGCTGGCCCCGAACGCAGATGTCACTACTTCATCGTTGGCGGCCGCGTCCGAGCGTGCCCCGACGACCGCACCACATCGGAACCGCAATGGCGGCTCTGGCTTCGATCGTTGATCGCAACCATCCGCTGAAAGGTGTGGCGGCGTGCCATGGGTGTGCCATTCTCAACGGTCAACAGGGGTCAGGACCGGCTAATCTCACGGACGGGCAACAGTCCACAAACCACCAGGTCATGGTGCGAAAGTGCAGCATGACAGGCCGGTCGGCGAGGTCGGAACATCATCTTCCCAAGCTGAGAACGCGAGTTCGATTCTCGTCACCCGCTCCCAGCAACACCTGATCGATGAGCTGAGAGCCTGCAGTGGGCCAGCCTCTCGAAGCCGGCGTGCCTCACCGCTGAGGCACGACCGGCCGTCTCCTGGCTCGACGGCCGCCCTCCTTCAAGGCAAGATCCTGGTCAGCGGCGTGCGGCCTCACGGACGGCCATACGTTCTCAGCCTGTCTTGCCTGATGGTCCCTCGCACCGTGGACGGCATGGCGAGTCGCCTGGCTACCGTGGTCGTGTGTCGATCGGTGAGTTGGCTCGTGCTGCGGGGGTGTCGATCAAGACGGTCCGCTACTACGAGTCGATCGGGTTGCTGCCCGAGCCACGGCGGACGCCGGCTGGTCACCGGGTGTACAGCTCGGAGATGGTGGATCGGATCGGGTTCATCCGTCGGGCGCAGTCGAGTGGGTTATCGTTGACCGAGATCGGCTCGGTGTTGGAGATCAAGGACGCTGGCGGCCGCTCGTGTGAGCACACCCGTGCGCTGTTGGAGGATCATCTCGCGCACCTGGATGCCCAGATGGAGGAACTGCGGGTGACGCGCCGTGAGGTCGCCACGCTGGCTGAGCGGGCTGCCGAGCTGGATCCGTCGGCGTGTACGGATCCGCACCGCTGCCAGGTGTTGTCGAGCGAGCCCGCTCGCTGAGACGCAGCACCTCGGCAGACGTGATGTGACGAACGTCATATTGTCCTGCCCCTGAGGGGAGGTTTCTAGCGTGGTTCCCGTTCACCGCAGTGGAACGCGAAAGGACGCAGACATGGCTTCTCATCGAACCGACACCGATCCGGTGACGCTGGCGGCCGCCGCTGCTCCGGGGGTCGATGCGCTGGTGCACGAGCACTCGGGCGGCGACCACGGCGACCAGTCCGACACAACCCCGTCCAGCGATCACGGCGATCACGGCGAGCACGACGACCGAGGGGATCACGCCGAGCACCAGGGTCACGGGGATCACGCCGAGATGTTCCGGCGGCTGTTCTGGCGCAACTTGGTCCTGGCGATCCCGGTGATCACATTCTCCGAGATGGTGCAGGACTGGTTCGGGTACACCCTGGAGTTCCCGGGATCGGCGTGGATCCCACCGGTTCTGGGCACGGTCATCTACCTCGACGGCGGCCGCCCGTTCCTGACCGGCGGCGTCGATGAAGCGCGCTCCCGGCAGCCGGGCATGATGCTGCTGATCGCGATGGCGATCACCGTCGCCTTCGTTGCGTCGGTCGTGTCGCTCACCGACTTGATCGACCTCGAGTTCTGGTGGGAACTGGCTGCGCTCGTGGTGATCATGCTGCTCGGTCACTGGCAGGAGATGAAGGCCATCGGCCAGGCGCAGGGAGCGCTTGCGGCGCTGGCGGAGCTGTTGCCCGACGACGCCGAACGCATCTCCGACACCGGCGAGATCGACACGGTGCCGGTCGCCGATCTCGCGGTCGGCGACCGGCTGCTGGTCCGCTCCGGAGCACGGATTCCGGCCGATGGCACGATCTTCGACGGTGCCGTGGAGGTCGATGAATCGATGCTCACGGGCGAGTCGAACCCGGTCGCGAAGGACGAAGGCGACCAGGTCGTGGCGGGATCGGTCGCGACCGACAACTCGATCCGGATGCGCGTGGACGCAGTCGGTGACGACACTGCGCTCGGTGGCATCCAGCGCCTCGTCACCGAAGCGCAGACGTCGAGGTCCCGTGCGCAGGCGTTGGCCGACCGGGCGGCGGCGCTGTTGTTCTATGTCGCTGTCGCCGCAGCGGTGATCACGGTGATCGTGTGGCTCGTCGTCGGTGAGCCCGACGAGGCGCTGATCCGCACGATCACGGTGTTGATCATCGCCTGCCCGCACGCCCTGGGCTTGGCGATCCCGCTCGTCATCTCGCTGTCGACTGCCAAGGCGGCGCGGAACGGCATCTTGGTCAAGGACCGTCTCGCCCTCGAGCGGATGCGCACGATCGACACGGTGCTGTTCGACAAGACCGGCACCCTGACCGCGGGCGAACACGAGGTCACCGATCTCGCCGCCGCCGACGGTGACTCCGAGCGCCTCCTTGCCGTGGCAGCTGCTGTCGAGGCCGACTCCGAGCACCCGCTCGCCCGCGCCATCTTCCGTGCGGCGAGCGATCGCCAGATCGACCCGCCGCCGGCGCGCGACTTCCAGTCGATGACCGGCCGCGGCGTGACCGCCGTCGTCGACGGGCAGCAGATCGCGATCGGCGGGCCCGCCATGCTCCGCCACCTCGATCTCGCACCACCCCAAGACTCGGAACGTCAGATCGCCGAATGGGAAGCACGCGGCGCTGCGGTGCTCCATGTGGTCGCAGACGGCACCGTCGTCGGGTCGCTCGCACTCGAGGACGCCATCCGGCCAGAAGCGCGAGCCGCGGTCGAGCGACTCCACCGCCGCGGCGTTCGGGTCGGCATGATCACCGGTGACTCCGAGGCGGTCGCCAACCACGTCGCCGACGAGCTCGGCATCGACGATGTCCGCGCCGAGGTACTCCCTCAGGACAAGGACGCGATCGTCGCCGAACTGCAGCGTGGCGGACGCAGCGTTGCGATGGTCGGCGACGGCGTCAACGACGCCCCGGCCCTCGCCCGCGCGGACGTCGGCCTCGCCATCGGCGCCGGCACCGACGTTGCGATCGAATCAGCTGGCGTCGTGCTCGCGTCCTCCGACCCGCGCAATGTCGTCGGCGTCATTGCGCTGTCGCACGCCAGCTACCGGAAGATGATCCAGAATCTCGTGTGGGCGACTGGCTACAACGCCGCCGCCATCCCGCTCGCCGCGGGCGTCCTCGCACCCATCGGTTTCGTGCTCCCGCCGGCTGTCGGCGCAGCGATGATGAGCCTGTCGACGATCATCGTCGCCCTGAACGCTCAACTCCTTCGCCGCCTCGACCTCGCACCCGAGCGCACCACGTGACAACTCGACCGTGTCGAGTTCGACATCACTGATCAGGCTGAACACCTCGTCTCCAGCGAGGTCCCGTCAGCGCCGACGGAACTCCGACGATGTGTCGTAGTATCGTGTGGGTGACGTCTTCGGACCGAGTCCGCAACCGGGAACTGAGCCGGCGAGCGTTGCTGCGCGGTACCGCTGTCGTGTCCATCGGCGCGATCGTGGCGGCCTGCGGTGCCAGTGGTGACTCCTTGCCGTCGGCGGCCTCCCCTGCGAGCGATGCTGGAGACGGTGCTCGAGCTCTCGGTGGCGAGCCGCTCGAGGTGTGGCGCGATCCGGGTTGAGGATGTTGCACCGGCTGGGTCGGGTACCTGGCAGAACGAAACGTCGACGTGACCGTCGAGGACGATCCGGACCGCCGCAGCCGTCGACAGGAACTGGGCATCCCCGATGCTGCGGCGTCGTGCCACACCGCTCTCGTGGCCGGCTATGCCATCGAGGGGCACGTGCCGATCCAGGCGATCGAACGGCTGCTCGCTGACCGGCCCGACGTGGTCGGGCTGACCGTCCCCGGCATGCCGGGTGACTCACCCGGCATGGGCGGCGACGAGTCGACCTGGTCGACCCAGGACGTCTTCGCCATCGGCCGCGACGGCGCGCTGACGGCGTTCGGCTACTGACCCCTCGGCGTCGAATCGCAGTACGGCTACGGCAGGAGATGGTGCGCGAACACGGCGCTGTGATGGAGCTGGTAGAGGGCGAGGGCAAGTGTCACGATCGTGAGTGCGCTGGCCTGCAGGCGCGATGTGACCGAGGGCGCCGCCGGCTCGAGCAGTGCCGACGCGCGGGCCGCTGGCCCGCGGCCATCGAACCCGAGCACGCCGGCCGGGACGGTCGTGGCCATCGCGACCTTGGCGATCGTGTGCGCAGCGAGCCGCCGATCGTTGCCGGTTCGCCGGAGCGCGGCCTCGTCGGCCCACCGTTCGAGCGCGAAGTCGAGCCGGCGAGCGATCACATGCGTCGGCGGGACGAACGCGACCGCGAGCAGACCGAGGAGCTTGTAGCGATCGTGGCGGTGGCGAGCATGGGCTCGTTCGTGCTCGATGACGACGGCGTACTCGTCGTCGTCGAGTGCGCGACGGAGACCAGTTGAGACGGCGATCGTCCCGGCCGGCCCCGGGATGGTGTAGGCAAACGCGTCGTCGGATTCGACGGTCTGCATCGGTGGCGTGTCGACGCAACGCAGGCGGCGATGCAACAGCACCACCCGAACGGCGCGTACGGTGCCGGTGATCGCCAACCCCAGCGATACCCCACCGATGATCGCACCCGCGGGCGTGTGGTCGGGCAAGAGATGGTACGACCAGTCGACGACAGGGTTGTGCAGATCGGTGTGGGCGATACCCGACAGACCGATCAGCCACAGCGTCGGTACGGTTGCGGTCACGACGCTGGCGAGGAGGACTGCGTGGATGCGAGCGCCGACCACAGGCTCGAGGCGGCCAGCGGCGAGGCTGCCGACGATGCTGATGACGAGCACGCCAGCAAGGGGAAGCGCGACGAAGTCGATCATCGGGTCCCGTCGAGCAGTTCGAGGAGCTGTGCGGCTTCGTCCGCGTCGAGCGAGTTGGCGAAGCCAGCGAGCGCGGAGGCTCGATCCTGAGCGGCGTCGAGCACGGACCGAATACGGCTCGCAGTCAGATCGGCCTCGCTCACCGCGGTGTAGAGGAAGACGCGCCCGTGACGCTCCCGGGATGCCTGGCCCTTGTCGCAGAGCCGGCCGAGGATCGTCGCGATGCTCGTGTACGCGAGATCGGTCTGCATCTGCTCGATGACGTCGGCGGGTGAGGCCGGGCGACCGAGTTCCCAGAGCGCTCGGAGCACGTCCGCCTCGAGCGCTCCGTCCTGTCGTCTCGTCATGTCGTCATCGACTCGTTTCCGGGTTGGTGTCCGACGCCAGCCGGCTCCTTCGCAGCGCTGATCATGCTACGACTCGGAGGCGCGCGGATTCTCAACCTGCGGCCCCGAGAACTCTACAACTACATCGTGTCGCAGTGTCGCTCGTGTGGATCGACCGGCGCCGGGCACATGAGGAACCGTCGAAGCACGCGCCACACACACCGAGCGGAACCTCAATGAGCATCGGGCTCCTCGTGCTCGGAGTGACACTGCTCGCGATCGCCTGGGCCTTGTTGACCGATCAGCGACCGGCCAAGCCGTCGATTGCCCGGCGGCCTTCGGATTCCAACGCCCGAGACGCGGATCAACCGGGCGCACGGGACGGGTGATCGTGCTCGTGCGCCGCGCGACGCAAAGTACGACATCACGTCGTAGAGTGGCCCGCCATGTCGCAGCGGCACCAACAGCACCGTCGGCGCATCGGACGGCGCCTGCTCGCGATCACGGTCGCGATCCTCGCCGTCGTCCTGGTGGCGGCTGAGCCCGCTGCAGCGCACACCGGCTTCGAGTCCTCGGACCCCGCAGACGGCGCAGTCGTGACCGAGCCGGTCGACGTCGTCACGATCACGTTCACCGGCGAGGCGACACCGGTCGGCGACGAGTTCGTGGCACTGAACGCCGCCGGCGAGTTGCAGGAACCCATCGACGTGACCACCACGGACGATCGAGTCTTCGCCGTCCGATTCGACCCACCACTCGCCGGCGGAAGGGTCGGCATCCGGTGGAACGTCCAAGCCGCAGACGCCCATCCGATCGACGGGGCGTTCTCCTTCACCGTCGACGCACCCGCACCGACGACAACGATCACCACCACCACGACGTTGGCGCCCGCCGTCGACGAGGCCGCCGACAACACGATCGAGACCGACACTGCGCCAGCAACCTCCGCACCGCCAGAGGAGCCGCCGGCGACCACGGCCGCCGAGCCGGTCGCCGCAGCCGAACCGACCTCGACGACACCACCTCCCGACACGTCCGCCAGCGGCACGACACTCGAGGAGTTCCTCAGCGTCGACGCAACCCAGCCCGGCGAGACCACGGCGACCGTCGGACGGGTGATCGGACTCATCGGTGTGGCAGTCGGCCTCGGAGCGCTCGCCTTCGCCGCGACCACCCTGCGAGGGAGGCGCGGCGAGGTCACCACGATGCTCATCGCAGTTCGGGCACTCGGGGTTGTGATCGCCGTCGGTGCTGTGATCGAGTACGTCGGCGTGAGCCGAATCGCCGGCGAATCGCTGACCGAGGGATGGTCGACGACATCGGGGTTCGCCACCGTGCTCCGCCTGATCGGCGGTCTCGGTCTCGCGGCCGGGCTGGCCGGCACGCTCACACCCACGGGGCCGTCGGCGGCTGCGGGCGCTCGGGCGCTGTCGGCCATGGCGCTCGACGAACGCCCGCCGGCAGAGACTTCCGAGGGAAGCCCTGCTCCGAGACTGGTTCGTTGGATTCCCGACAGCAGGTCGTGGCCCGCTCTCGGCGGCGCCGCTGTGATCCTGGCGTCGTTCTGGTTCGACGGCCACACCGTCAGCAAGGGATTCCGCCCGCTGCACGCCCTCGTGAACACCGTGCATGTCGCCACCGGGACCGTCTGGGTCGGTGGGGTCCTGTCGATGGCCGCCGTGCTGTGGATGCGCACCCGCCGTGGTGAGGCGCTGCGGGGAGCGGAGATGGTGGTCCGATTCTCGAAGATCGCCACGATCGCGCTAGTTGCAGTCCTCGCTGCAGGGGCTGCGATGGCGTTCCTCGTCCTCGATTCGTTCTCGGAGCTGACGAGCACCGAGTGGGGCAAGATCCTGCTCCTCAAGAGCGCCGCAGTCGGTCTGGCGATCGTCGGTGGCGCGTACAACCACTTCCGGCTGCTGCCGGCACTCGATGCCGACCCGGACGCGCCCGAGTTGCAGACCGAGCTGCGATCCACCGTGACCGCCGAGGCCATCGTGCTCGTGTTCGTCGTCACGGTCACCGCCTGGCTCGTCGCCGCAGCGTCCTAGCCGAATCACCGCAACACACGGAGTGAGGGCCTCGCCCCTCGAGCGCCTTCACGTCCCGTACAGCACGAGCGGGTTGTCCTGCACTCTTGGCGGCAGCGGTGGAAGGCTCGGGGCCATGGCCGATCTGGTTCCCGCGATGATGCTGGTGTTCGCTGCTGAGCTCGGCGACAAGACGCAGCTCGTCGCGCTCGGTCTCGGTGCTCGCTATCGGCTGCGATTGGTCTTGGCGGGAATTGCGATCGCGTATCTCGCCGCAGGCGTGGTGTCGGTGGCGGTCGGCGCCCTGATCGGGGCGGCGCTCCCGACGCGTGCAGTGAGCATCGGTGGTGGTTTGTTGTTCATCGGCTTCGCGATCTGGACGATTGTGCAGCCCAGCAGCAACCAGGAGACGGGCTCGGAAGTGGCCCGGGCGGCAGAGGGCGGCGCGACCCGTGTGGTGTCATCCGTAGCGGTTGCCATGTTCATCGCCGAGTTCGGTGACAAGACGATGCTGGCAACGGCGACCCTGGCATCGCGTGGAAATCCGGTCGCGGTGTTCGTGGGCGCCACGGTCGGCATCTTCCTCGCGGGCGCACTTGGCGTTTACGCCGGACGGGCTGTGGGACGCCGGCTCTCCGACCGCACTGTCCGCAGCGGCAGCGCTGCGCTCTTCGGGGTCTTCGGGGTAGCGCTCATCGCGTCCGCAATCTGAACTCCCAGCTCTGCTGGAAGAAACACGGGCACTGCTGCGCGTTCGAGGCCGTGCCTCAGCCGTGCCTCACGCAACGGTCAACAGCGGTCAACACCGGGGAGCGTCGGCAGTGCTCGAAGCAAGCGAATCACCAGCACAACGCACGTTTCCCCAGGTCACAGCCCTCCCGGCCAGTGAGGCACGCTTGAGGCACGGCGCCCCGCTCGAAACGCTGTAAGAAGGTCATTGTCCAGGGCAGATTCCGTCGATGAACATCCGCTGGGCAGGCTGAGGTTCTTCGCGGCGCCTGGCTCCGGCAACGCTGAACGTGCGATGAACAGCCAATCGGCGACACCCCTCGGGCATGATTGGGGCGTGAGCTCGGCCCCTTCCATCCTCGAACGTCCGGTGTATGGCATCGGCGAGGCAGCGCATCTCCTTGGTCTGCGGACCGACCGCACGCGGGCCTGGCTGGACGGGTACGAGCGAGCCGGCACCTCGTATGCGCCGGTGATCCGACCTGAACGGACGGGCGATGAGGTCGTCACGTGGGGTGAGTTCGTCGAGCTCGGTTATCTCCGTGAGTATCGGCGCAAGGACGTGCCGCTTCAGCGGCTCCGACCGGTCATCGAGGAGCTTCGTCGAGTCCTCGGGACGCCGTACCCGCTCGCAACAGCCAAGCCGTATGTCTTCGACAAGGAGCTGGTGCTCGACGTTCAAGAGCGTGCGGGCGTTCCGTCGTCGATCGCCATCGTGATTCGCTCGGGCCAAGAGATCATGATGACGCCGGAGACCAATCGGTTCTTCAAGAAGGTGGAGTTCGACCCTGGAGCGTCGGCGAGCGCCTTGCGCATTCGACCTGCGGGGGCTGCGTCGCCGGTGGTCATCGATCCGCTCGTTCGATTCGGCCAGCCTGCTGTCGAAGGTGTCGCGACCGAACGGCTGTGGGAGCTCTTCGACGCTGGTGAACCGCTCGCCGCAATCGCCGACGGCTACGACATTGATCTGGAACAAGTCAGGGCCGCCGTGGCCTACGAGGAACAGTTCCGCACCTTGGCGGCGTAGAGCCAGCGATGGTCGCCAGGTTCTTCGTCGACGAGAACGACCTGGCGCTCGGCAAAGCACTCGCCGCACTCCACGGTGACGTCGTGTACCCCGGCCACCCGGACTTGCCCGAAGTTCCGAGGCAGACCGAGGACGACGTCTGGCTCGAGGTCATCGGGCGCCGACGTCTCGTCGTGATCACACGCGACAAGAAGATCCGCTACCGTCCAGTCGAGAAGCAAGCGTGGGTCACGCACCAGGTCCGAGGCTTCGTACTGACCGGGCGCAGCAGCCAGGCAACCGCCGACAGCCTTGCGATCCTCGAGACTCACTGGACGGCAATCAGCGCCATCGTGGCCGAGAACCCGCAGGGCCCCTGGATGTTCGGCCTCACGAGCGGAGCGCTCAGGCCCATACCGCTCGGGTGACCGCGAGTTCGCTGTCGGTCGAGACCACGAACGTGCAGTATCGAGCCGATCGACGAGCACAGTCGTGCCGATCCCGGTCGGGTCGGACTAGCTCGGAGGCCCAAAGATATGGGCGGCTCCAGCGCGAGGGAACGCCGGATATGCGGTGGGAGCAGCCGCGTTGATGACCGGAGTCAGGGCGGGGGCCGAGGGACCCTGCCCGCTCAGCATGTGCCGTACCCGGATCGTTCAGCGGTCGAAGACTCAGCGTGAGTGGCCGATCACGGCGACACGCCCGGTCGTGTAGTCGAGGGCGCGGAGTGTGTCGAGAGCGGCGATGGCATCTGCGGTCTCGTCGTCGAAGCTCGCACTGAGGTAGTCGCCGGTCGACCCGCTGACGCCGCGCTTGTCGTAGCGCAGCGTTGCCACGCCTGCGTCGGCGAGTGCCGCAGCGAGCGAGCGGGCGATGTCGAGACGCTGGCCGGGCTTGTTGGAGTCTCGGTCGAGCGGTCCGCTGCCACTGAGCAGCAAGCACCCCGGGAGTGGACCGTCGCCATCGGGGAGCGTGAGTGTCGCTGCAAGCTCCACGTCGCCCGAACGCACCGACACCGGTCGTTCTCGCATGCCCGCTCCTGACACGCCTCCAGGCTGCGTCGCGTGGAACGGCCGGGAGGCAGCGGTCATGACGAGGCCACGTCGTTGCTCTGCCGGAGCAGGGTGACGCCGGCGCCGATGAACCAGATGATCGACCCGAGTCCGAAGACCATCTCGACCGCCTCGAACGCCGGGACGACGGTGACCAAACCGGCTGCTGCGGTTGCGAGGCCGACGACGTTCAGCCAGCGGGGGAGCACCGCGGTGGCGAGGCCTGCGATCGAGACGAGGCCGATCCAGATGGCGCCGACGAGTTCGTTGCCGCCGCCGAGCCCGTTGGTGACGGTGTCGATCGCCGACCACAGCGAGGCAGCTTGATCGGGGTCGGATTCGGCGAGGTCGGCGACGGATTCGATCCCGATGTTGGAGATCATTCCGGTGGCGAACATGAGCGCAGCCCAGATCGCAGCGAACACCGCAGCGGTGTTGGCCAGGATCGGCGTCCGGTCGACCAGCCGCTGGCGGAGCGCGAGCGCGAACGGCACGAGCGCAGCGCCGAACACGACGAAGATGCCGAGGTACCAGGCAAGCAGCTGTCCCCGGTGGTCGACGAGGAACTCGACCGATTCGGCGGGAGTGGCGTCGGGGTCGGTGTAGTCGGCGAACGATGTCGCGAACATCGCGATGCCGTAGCCGAAGGTGCCGGCGGAGAGGAGTGCGGCTGCGCCGCCGATCCGGCCGAGTCGGCCGTGATCACTGTCGGCGCGTTGGTCGGTGGGTGTGGTGATGGTCATGAGTCGCTTCCTGTAGTGGGTTGGGTGGGTCGGTTGTCGGTGTCGTGATCGTCGAGGCGTCGGAGTTCGACGACGTCGACGTTCATCGACGTGAAGTGGGAGAGCAGTCCGTTGAGGTGGGACGCGTCGAGCACCTCGCCGATGAGGCGGGTCGTGCCGTGGTTGGTGGTCTCGATCTCGAAGTCGTCGATGACGGGGCGGAGGATCCGCTCGTCGGCGCGGCCACGGATCTCGATCTCGTAGCGGGTCGGTCGGGGCATACATGGATGCTCCGCCCGGGCTGGGTGAGTGGCCATCGCTCCCTGCCGGATCTCACCCGGGTGAGCCGGGCACGATCTCCCGTGTTCGATCGACCTCTACGCTGGGGGTATCGCCGACTCCCCTGCGGCCGTCACGGCCACGAAGGTCATTGCTCCGCGGCCGCCGAGCCGCTACCTCGAGCGCGCTCGCTTGCTCGAGTCTCTCGACGCTGCTGTCGCTGCGGGACGGGGCGTGGTTCTCGTGAGCGCCCCTGCCGGTTCGGGCAAGTCGACCCTCATCAACGGCTGGCTCGAGACTCGGGGCGCCGGGGTGGGTTGGCTGCAGGTCGATGAGGCAGACGACGATCCGTCCCGGTTCTGGGCCTACGTTGCGGCTGCACTCGCTGAGATGGTGCCGGGCCTCCCCGATTTCATCCGGGCGTCGATCGGCGACGGTCCCGACGCAGCCGCGGCCGGCGTCATCAATCAGGTCGCCCATCGCGCGGGCGACGTCGTCCTGGTCATCGATGACTACCACCTGATCACCAGCGAGGACGTGCATCGCAGCGTCGAGCAGCTCGTGACGCTTCGCCCGGACAACCTCACGGTCGTCCTCTCGACCAGGGTTGATCCACCGTTCCGGCTCGGGCGGCTCCGCGTGCGCGATCAGTTGACGGAAGTCCGCGCCGACGACCTCCGCTTCGACCAGGCGGAGGCGAGTTGGCTCCTCGATGCCGCGGCAACCGGTTTGGGGCCAGAGGCGGTCAACTTGCTCCACGAGCGCACCGAGGGGTGGGCTGCCGGGCTCGTCCTCGCCGGACTCTCGATGCGCGACGGCACCGACGTCGACGGGTTCGTCGAAGCGTTCCACGGCGACGACCAACTCGTCGCCGATTATCTGACCGATGAGTTCCTCGACTCGGTCGACGACCTCGAGCGACAGCGCCTGCTCGACGTCTCTGTGCTCGGGCGACTCTCGGGCCCGCTCATCGACGAGGTCTGCGGTGTGGACGACGGGACCGAGTGGCTCGCCAGGCTGGCGGCGTCGAACCAGCTGGTCACCTCGCTCGACCGGACCGGGACGTGGTTCCGGTTCCACCACCTCCTGCGCGACCTGCTCCGCTTGGAGGCCGCACGCAAGATTCCTGAACGGCTACCGGGGCTTCATCTCGCCGCTGCGTCATGGCATCGCGACCACGACGCCATGTTCGCGGCGATCGAGCACTACATCGACGGCGGCGATCTCGTCACCGCCGGCGATCTGATCGCCGTGCACGCCACGGCTCTGCTGAACGATGGGCAGGTCTTCACGGTGCTTCGTCTGCTCGACCGGCTGGGCGACCTCCCCGAGCGCCACTCGCGGAGCGCACTGGTCCGCGGTTGGATCAATCTCTCGACCGGCCGCTTCGCGGGTGCTCGCCACTACTACGGCGTCGCCGCCGAGCACGACGACGGGACCGACGCCAACCTCACCGCGTCGCTCGGAATCATGGTGCATCTCGCCGAGGGCGCTCTGGGCGATGCGCTCTCGATCGCTGGTCGGATGGTCGAGCCGACCGAGTCGACCCAGGCGATCGGTTTGGTGGCCGCTCATACGTGGGCCGGGATGTTCGACGAGGCGCGCCGATACGTCGCGATCGCTCGTGAGCTCGGCGGGTCCGAGCCATCGGACTACGCGCTGACGATGGCACCGGGTTTCGCTGCGGTGATCGAGTTGGAGTCGGGCAACCGATCCGTCGCGGCGGAACACGCGGCGGCGAGCGTGGAACATGCGCACGGTCACGGTGTCGCCGAGTCGCCGCAACTGTCGATGGCGCACGCCGTGGAGGCTCGCACGGTGCCCGACCCTGATCGCCGTGCCGCCGCTGCTGATCGGGCGGTCGAACTCGCACGACGGGCACCGGAGCCATTCACGCTCGGCTACGTGCTGGCACTTGTCGGCGACGCGGCGTGCGAGCGCGACGACCCGGCTGGTGCGCAGCTGCTTCGCGAGGCGCGCCAGATGATCGACCGATGCCCTGACCCCGGCATCGTCGGCGCGGCCCTCGCACGTATCGAGGCGCGGCACGGGCTCGCCGGGCGGGCCGCAGCACCGACCGGACTGGTCGAGGAGATCACCGAACGCGAGCTCGCAGTCTTGCGCTACTTGCCGTCGCAGCTCTCCCAGCGTGAGATCGCAAACGAGTTGTACGTGTCGCTCAACACGGTGAAGACCCACTGCAAGGCGATCTATCGCAAGCTCGATGTGGACGGACGCCAGGCAGCCGTGCACACTGCACGACACCACGGGCTGCTCTGACCCGCACCGGAGCGAAGTGCGCGCTGGATCAGCGGCCTTGTTGAACCGATTCGATGGTCGCGGCGAGGCGGGGCAGGAGACGGAACGGGCGGGCCGGGTCGGCGAACTCGTTGAAGGTTCCGGCGACGTGGCAGCCGAGGTCGGGGATGCGGAACAGGAACGACGCGGTGGAGCCGGAGTGTCCGACCATCTCCGGGATCCGGCGACCGGTCAACCAGCGCGGCAGCTTGTAGCGCAGCACGCCTTGGCCGTAGCCGATGGCGAAGGTGAGGACCCGGTTCCAGTCAGCCGCCGTGCGGTCGAACCCTGCTGCCGCCCCCGCGCTCCGAGGCCAGTGCCCTGGGGATCGACAGCGCTCGCGCCTCTCGCCGAAGCGTCAGCGGCGTCGCTCGGTGATCAGCGGCAGGGGACACGTAGGTGTCGGCCAGGGCGAGCGGTTCGACGAGGCAAGATCCTGGTCAGCGACGTGCGCCTCACCGAAGGCCATGTGCTCTCAGCCTGTTCAGCCAAGAACACCGCCGCTCACAGAGTCCAGCCGCCGTCGGTGGGGATGACGGTGCCGAACACGTACGACGCGTCGGGCGAGGCGAGCCACCACAGCACGGCGGCCGCCTCGGCGCCTCTCCCGAGACGTTGCGCTGGCACGGTGGTACGCATTGACGCCTGGAACTCGGGGTCGGCGATGGTCTCGGGTGGGAAGTAGGACGGGTTCTCGATGAAGTTCGGGGCGATGCCGTTGACGCGCACACCGTGTCGGGCCATCTCCTTGCCGACGCTGTGCACGAGTTGGAGCTGGGCTGCTCGGGCCGCCTCGTAGCCGGCGATCGGGTGCGACGAGGAACGGATCGCCGTCGCCGACGTCGGGACGACGACGGCGCCGTCACGTCGCTCGATCATCGACGGGAGACATGCGCCGAGGAGCCAGTAGAGCGGCCGGACGAGGCGGGCGTGGAGCTCGTCGACGATCGCATCGTCGTGGTCGGTGATCGATGTGACCGTGATCGGAGCGTCGAGGTTGGCGATGACGACGTCGAACGGTGCGTGCTCAGCGACGAACGCTGCCACCTCGGTCCGCGAGGTGAACGGCTCGATGTGAGCGACGACCTCGTCGCCCTCGGCCCGGAACCGCTCGACCGCTGCGGGGCCGACGAAGTGCTCGGCGTCCGTGACGAGCACCCGGCGGGCACTCACGCCGCACTCCAGCCGGTGAGCAGCAGGTCGAGGGTGGCGTCGATCATCTCGTCGAGGGTCAGCTCGCCGTCCGGGTCGTAGGTGCGGCACAGGGTGTTGAGCGCGCCGAAGAACGCCGACGAGGCGATCACCGGGTGTACGTCGCGCAGCGAACCCTCCTCGACGGCCCGGCGGATGATCACCCGGGCAGCTTCCTCGTGGTCGTGGAGCAGCTCGGCGGTTCGATCGTGGGCGGCGAGGAAGTCGACGTTGCTGATGATGAGCGGACCGGACGGCCGCTCGACGGCGAACCGCACGTGAGCCCGCCCGAACGCCTTCAGTTCCTCGACCGGCGAGGGGTCGTCGCCGGCCAGCCGGGCGGCCTCGGTGCGGATGCCGCGCAGCCCGTCGTCGAGCACGAGCGCGAGCAGGGCGTCACGGCTGTCGACGTAGTAGTACAGCGCGCCCTTCGACAGCCCGACCCGCTCGCCGACGCCGGCGAGCGTCGTGCCAGCGATGCCCGACGCACGCAGCTCCTCCTCGGCGGCGGCGATGATGAGGGCGCGACGTTGCTCGCGACGCTTCGCCGCTCGCGACGCACCGGCGGTCGGCTCGGGGTTGACAGTTTCGACTATGGGTCGAATAATAGACCGCCATGCGACGTGAGATGGAATTGGCGCTCGGCGACCGCCTCAAGGAGCTCATCGACGCCGGTCCCCCACCCGCCTCTGGGCCCTTCACCCCGCTCGACCCGTCGGTGTACACGGACCGCGACGTGCACCGCGCCGAGGTCGCAGCCATCGCATCGAGCCCGGTTGCCGCGCTGGCGTCCAGCGAGCTCGCCGCGCCCGGCGACTTCGTGGCGATCGAGCTCACTGGCGTCCCGATCATCGTCTCCCGCGACCGCGAGGGCCGCGCCCATGCCATGCGCAACGTGTGCGCCCACCGCGGCGCCACCGTCGAGACCCGAGAATCCGGATCGGCCCGCATCTTCTCCTGCGGGTTCCACGGCTGGTCGTACGAGCTCGATGGGACCCTCCGCTCCGTGTCGAACGCCGACCTGTGGTCGACCGAGCCCTGCACCCGCGGTCTGCGCCGGCTGGCGTGCGAGGAACGGCACGGCATCATCTGGGTCACCGCCGACGCCGACGCCCCTACCGAGTCGGTCGCCGAGTGGCTGGGCGAGGGGGTCGACGGACTGCTCGGCGAGCTCGGCGTCGGCGAGATGGTGCACCACGCCGCCACCGACTACGACCTGCAATGCAACTGGAAGCTGCTCACCGACGGCTTCCTGGAGATCTACCACCTCAAATACCTGCACCGGGACTCGATCGCCCCCTACTTCCCCGCCAACACCACCACGGTCGGCCGATCCGGGAACCACTTCGTCAACTGGCTCCCCAAGAACCGGCTCGTGAAGAACCTCACCGAGCAGGCGCGCGACGACTGGCAGGTGCTCGCCCACCTCACGGGCGCAGTCGTGCTCGTGCCCGGCACCGTCGTGCAGTGGCAGGCCGGCCACGTCGAGCTGTTCTCCCTCCGACCCCACCCGACCGACCCGACCCGCAGCATCGCCCGACTCACGATGCTCGTCCCCGCCGACCGTGCGGACGAGACCGACCTGTGGGACCGCAATTGGGAACGGGTCAACGTCACGATCCCCGACGAGGACTTCGCCGCCGCCGTCGACGTGCAACGCAACATCGCCGCCGGCGCCGTCGACGAGATCCGCGTCGGGGCCAACGAGCACATGCTCGTCGACCACCTCGATGCGGTACGCACGCGCTGCGCCGCACTGGACGAGCCAGCCGGCGTGGAGGTCACCGTCGGGTGACGTCAGCGCTCCACCGCGAGCGCAACGGCGATGTGGCGGAGCACGTCGGGGTTCGCCACCATGCCGATGTGGGTGGCGTCGACGTCGACGTGACGGACGTCCGGTGACCACTCGTCGAGGCCATGCGGCTCGGCACGAGGCCGTCGCGCAGCGAGCGGATCGCGGTCACGGGGACGACGCACGTGGATCGTCAGAACGCGCGACGGACGCCGGGGAGGCGCGCCCGCCGTCGAGCACCGGAGGCGACGAAGGCGACCAGGAAGAGGGCTGCTCCGGTGAGCACGATCGTCGGGCCGGAGGCGATGTCGAGGTGGTAGCTGAGGTTCATGCCGACCATGCCGGTGACGGCGCCGACGGCGGTGGCGATGATGAGCATGCGCGAGAAGCTCGGCGTGAGGAGCCGGGCGACGACCGCTGGCACGACCAGCGCTGCAGCGATCAGGGTGACACCCATCACGTTCATCGTGACCAGGATCGACGCGGCGAGGAGCACCATGAGCACGCCGTCGGTCACGGCCACCCGAACGCCCGTGACCTCGGCGACTTCGGGATCGAAGGTCACGAAGAGCAGCTTGCGGTAGGCCACGACGATCGTTGCGACCGTCGCGAGCGTGACGGCGATGATGAGGTAGACGTCATTGCGGCTGACGCCGAGCACGTTGCCGAACAACGCCGCGTCGGCGTTCTGGCTGGGTGAGCCGAACACCTGGATGAGCGCGAGGCCGAGTGCGAACGATGCCGTCGTGACCACGCCGATGGCGGCGTCGGAGCCGACCGGTCGTCGACGGGTGATGCCACCGATCATGAGGGCCGTCACGAGGCCCCACGCGCCGGCACCCAGGAAGACGTTGACGCCGATGAGCGATGCGGCGGCGAAGCCGCCGAAGATCGAGTGTGAGAGCCCGTGGCCGATGTAGCTCATCGACCGGAGCACGACGTAGCAGCCGATGAGGCCGCACAACGCGCCAGCGATTGTCGCGACGACGAGCCCGTTGCGGAAGAACTCGAACTCGTAGGGCCGCAGGATCTCGTCGATCGTGCCGGCGATCAGTGCCATCATGGTCGACCGAGCGGGACCGGGTCGGGCTCGTCGGGTGACGGCTCGTCGGGTGACGGGTTGTCGTGCGCGTGGGTGTCCGGATGCGGGTGGAGGTGCCCGTCGTGATCGCCGTGCGTCGCCGACGCGACGATCGGGCTGTCGATCACGACCGGCATGCCGGCGTGTCGCAGGACCTGCATCGGTGACCCGAACGTCGCCTCGAGCACGCTCGGCGTCAGGACGTCGGCGGGCGGGCCGACACCGATCACTCGTCCGTTCATGCAGACCATGGTGGGCAGATGGGCAGCGAACCCGTTGAGGTCATGGGTGGTGATGATGATCGACATCCCGGAACGTTGCAGCTGGCTCAGGAGGTGGAGCACCTCGTGGCGGGTCTTGACGTCGAGACCACTCGTCGGCTCGTCGAGCAGGAGTACGTCGGCATCGGTCATCATCGCTCGGGCCAGGAACATCCGCTGCTGCTGACCGCCCGACAACGCACGGATGTGTCGATCGCCGAGGTCGCCGATGCCCAACTGGTCGAGCACCACGTCGAGCCGCTCGCGTTCGGCGCGCCGCTCGGCCCGCGTCGACCAGAATCGGCGCAGTGGGCGCGTCCGGGCCATCAGGACGCATTCGCTCACGGTGACGGGGAAGTCCCAGTTGACGGTCTCGAGCTGTGGCACGAAGCCGAATCGCGTGCCCGTCGCTCGTTCGACGACGCCGCTCGTCGGCTGGACGGCGCCCGACAAGGCCCTCAGCAGCGTGGTCTTGCCGGAACCGGAGGGCCCGACGATGCCGACGAAGTCGCCACGCCGCACCTCGAGGTCGACGTCTTCCAGAACGGGCGCATGCCCGTAGGAGCACGTGATCGATCTCGCGCGGACGACGACGTCGGAACTCACTGCGGATAGTCTGCGTCATCCGTGCCGACGCCGCACACCTCGAACTCCATGAGCGCGGTGGGTTCGCCGCCGAGTGCCGAGGTCATGGTGATGTAGTTCGACTTCATCAGCCCGACCCACGAGTGATCGGCGTCGCCCGGCGCACCCGGCAGGTCGTCATCACGGAGCGTGTCGACGTAGGTGCCGCCGGTCTCGGCGGCGATCTGGTCGAGCACGGGTGACGGGAACACCTCGGATCCGAAGATCGCCGGGACGCCCTCGGCTTCGATCTGGTCGATCAGGTCGGCGACTTCTTGCGGGGACGGATCGCCGAAGTCGGCCGGCTGGATGGCGCCGATCACCTCGAAGCCGTAGTTCTCGGCGAAGTACGCGTACGCGTCGTGATACGTCAGCAGGAGCTTGTTCTCCGGCGGGATCGTCGCGAACGCTGCCTGCATGGCCTCGTCGAGCTCGCTCACGCACTCGGTGAACTCGTCGTAGTTGGCCGAGTAGTCGGCAGCGCCGTCGGGGTCGACGTCGCTCATCGTCTCGCGCACGATCTCGGCGTAGGCGAGGGCGAGGGACGGATCGGTCCACAGGTGCGGGTTCGGCTTGCCCTCGTCCTCGGGGAACGAGAAGTCGTACTTGTACTCGTCGGGATCGATCGTCTCGTCACCGAGCTCGACGAGGCGAGCGCCGTCGGCCATGTTGGCCAAGGCCAGTTCCTTCGTCGGCTCCTCGAGGACGAGACCGTTGATGAAGATGACGTCTGCGTCACTGAGGAGCTCGGCGACGCTCGGCTGCGGTTCGAACGTGTGTGAGTTCGTCCCCTCGGGCACGATGCCGACGATCTCGGCGCGAGCACCGATGATGTTCGACGCGATCGACGTGATCGGAGCGACGGTCGTGGCGATCAGCAATGCGGCATCGTCGGCATCGTCGGCTGATTCGTTCGGGTCCGCATCGGCCGGTTCGTCGTCATCGCCGCATGCGGCCAACGCGAGTGACGCGACGACTCCGGCTGCGACGAGACGATGCCGGCGTCGACGGTCACGAGGCGATCGGGAGGGCGGCGTGGTGGCGGAGGCGGTGGGGATCACCTCCGAGAAGATAGTCCCTTGTTGCGAGTCTGTCGCATCAGCGTACGTGTTGCAGGAAGGCGCCGGTCCCACGCGGCCGACGACCGTGCGCTGGTACCGTCGACGGGCGATGGTCGATTCCACCGATGTGTCTGACGCGCTGGATCAGCTCCGACGCACCGGTGGCCGAGTCACGCATCAACGGCGCCTCGTCCTCCAGGCGCTCGTCGACGCCCAACCACACCCCTCCGCCGAGGACGTCGCCGAACACGTCGCCGCCGTCGCACCGGACGTCCACATGTCGACCGTGTACCGCACGCTCAACACGCTCACGGAACTCGGCGTGATCAGCCACGTCCACCTCGATCACGGGCGCTCCGTCTACCACTTCACCGACGACGTGCGACCACATCTGGTGTGCGGGCGCTGCGGCCGCGTCGACCACGTCGACGCCGAGACGTTCGCGACCGTGCGGCATGCGATCGAGTCGGCGACCGGGTTCAGGCTCGATCGCGGCCACTTCGCCTGGTCGGCGAACTGCCCGGCGTGCCAGGCCGACGTCGGCTGACGCCCCGACGTCGCCCGAGCGTCGCCACGCCGACTCGTGCCGGTGGCGCTACGTGTCCATGAGCGTGATGCCAGCGCGAATCACCAGGAACACACCGATCGCCATCACGGCGAACGCAGCGAGCGGCACGATCACTCGACGCGCCGTTGCGATGATCTGGTTGCCCTCCATCGCGCCGAACATCCGATCGCGCAGTGCGACCATGCCGAGCCCGACGCTCACGAGCGCGATCGCCATGCCCAGTCCGAAGGCGAGGATCAGCAGGCCACCGAACGCGATGCGATTCAGCTGGATTGCCCCGAGCAGGACGATGATCGCTGCCGTCGACGGCACGAGGCCGCCGGACAGGCCGAGAATCGCCAGCGTCTTCCAGCTGACCTTGCCCGACAGGTCGAGCTCGTCGAAGTCGTACTTGTGCGTGTGCGGGAAGATGCCGTGCGTGTGCCAGCCCCGGTGGGAGTGATCGTGGTCATGGGAGTGACCGTGGTCGTGGTCATGGCCGTGACCATGTGAGTGATCGTGGTCGTGCGAATGGTCGTGGTCATGGTCGTGATCATGTGAGTGATCGTGGTCGTCGGAATGACCGTGATCATGCGAGTGATCGTGGTCGTGCGAGTGATCGTGGTCGTGATCGTGGTCGTGACCATGTGAATGGTCGTGTGGGTGGTCGTGGTCGTGACCATGTGAGTGGTCGTGGTCGTGTGAGTGATCGTGCGCCGGCCGGTCGGCATCGGGCTCGACGGCGAGCGCCGTGCCGGCGGCCACCGTCACCCCGGCCGCACGCAGCAGGCTCTTCGGCGGGAGTCCGTGGACGTCGCCGAGCTCGTGTTCGGCCTCGTCGTGGAGGTGCCCGTGAGCGTGCAGCTCGTGGGTGTGGGGCAGCGTCCTTCCCACGCGCCGAGCGGCTCGCTCGCGCAACGCCGTCACGACGAGCCAGATGCCGATGCCGAGGACGATCAACGCCGAGACGGCTTGCAGCCACGGATAGACGCTCTCGGGCGCAAACGCTGCGCCGGCGAGGTAGGTGATGATGCCGAGCACCAACACGCCAAGGGTGTGCGAGAGCGCGACGGCGATCGCCAGGACGAGCGCCTGGACCTTGGTGCCCTTGGTCCCCACGAGGTACGCACCGATGACGGTCTTACCATGGCCGGGAGCGAGCGAATGGAGCGCGCCGAGGAACGCGGCGAACCCGAGCGCCACGACCATGCTCCACACGCCCCCGTCGGCGTCAGCGATCAGGTCGGAGAACGCATCGCCGCCGCCCCCGGAGTCGTCGGATGGAACGCTGTCGTCGAGCTGCGCGGCACCCACGTCATCCGACGCCGCGAAGTCGAACGACACCGATGCCGTGCGCGGGTTGTCGTCGGCGTCGGGGAAGTCGGTGAGCCGGCGGGTGATCGACGAGTCGGACACGTCACCGACGATCTGCGTCCCATCGCCCACCACGACGATCTCGCGCCATCCCACTCGCTCTCGATAGTTCGCGTCGTCGACCGTGATCGATCGCCGACCCGATTCGACCGGGAGCGCCGACGTCCAGCCGCACTCGACGCGGAGCGTGGTCAGCCCTCCGTCGCCGTCGAGTCGCAGCGTCGACGCCGCGGGGCCCGTGAACTCCGGCGACTCCCCGTCGACGCGGATATCGACGGCGCCGAGGAGCGACGTGCAGTGA
Source organism: Ilumatobacter sp. (assembly GCF_030065885.1). Lineage (GTDB taxonomy): Bacteria > Actinomycetota > Acidimicrobiia > Acidimicrobiales > Ilumatobacteraceae > Ilumatobacter. Next base: position 25,184 of record NZ_JASJCS010000013.1, read on the forward strand.
GCGGCCGGGTCGGCTTCGATCCGGTCGCCGTCGGCTTGCGTTGGCGTCTCGGCCAAGCTGACCACGTAGTCGAGCTCGAGCGCATCGGGGCTGACGAGCACGCCGATGTACCGATCGATCGCGAACGGGCCGAACTCGTGCGCCGACGCCGTCGCAGGCGCGACGAGCGCGCCGATCGCCGCGGCGACGAGCACGAGCCACCAGCGCCCGACGCGCTTCACGTCGCCACCATCTCTCGATCCTCCTCGGGCACCCCACCGTGCGTCTCGACCGCGCGAAGCCGATCGCGCTGTGCCGTCCAGGCGAACAGCACCCCGGCCGCGGCGAGCGCCAACAGCATCAGCAACAGGTTCCGGGGCCACATGCGCAGCGGGTTGGCGGCACGGTCGTCATCGAGGTCGGCGAGGCCCGTGCGAGCGATCATCCACGCCGCCGAATAGAGACAGATCACGGCGGTGACGCCGTAGAGCGCGGCCGCGGCCAACGCCGTGCGGCGCACCAACAGGAGCAGCGGGAACACCAGCAGCGCAGTGACGACGACGGCGACCTCCATGCCGATGTTGAACGCGATCAGGGCGAGCGGCGTGTCGATCTGATCGAGCCGGCGCCCGACGAAGTCGCCGGCGAAGCCGATGCCCTGCACCGCACTCAACGCGACCACGACCAGCAGTTCGCGCTCGGTGAACCTCCAGAGGCCGTACACCGCCATCGCGCCGAGTGAGGCCGCGACCAGCACGCCGACTGCGTCGCCCGATGCGTCGATCCCGGCGACGACCAGGGTCCACATGACCACCGAGTGCGCAACGGCCGACGCGGCGAGCAACGTCGCAGCGCGGCGTGTCGCCGCCGAGACCGTCGGCGCCGCGCCCCCGACGCTGCCACCCTTCGTCAGCAACGCCACCGGCGTCAGGATCGCGACCGCGAACAGCAGATGTTGGATGGCCGTGCGGACCGCATCGGTGCCCAGTCCACGCACCGCTCGCATCGACGTGAGCGCGCCGACGTCGTCCAGCTCGATCGCCTGCGACGTCATCCCGACCGAGAACCCGACGAGATGACCGGCCTCGTTGGCGAACCGTGCCGTTCCCCAATCGTTCTCGATCACGAGCAACGCATCGCGCTCGGGCTCCGCGTGGATGATCCCGTCGAACTCGACACGGAACGAACGAGGCGCAGCGTCGAATCGCTGCTCGACCTCGAACGGCACCACGATGTAGTTCCCGGCCACCGGCAACACGTCGACATCCTCGGTGAACGACAACGACCAGTCACCATCGCCATCGGCGAACGCGAGATGGTCATCGGTGTACGCCCGGATCGCGTCTGCGTGGCCGGCTGCCAATTCCGCTGCCGCCGTCGAGCCGGTGCCGAGCTCGACGCCCAGGACCTCCGCCAGGTCACCGACGGGATACTCGACGCGCCCGTCGACCGACGACCCGAGCGTCGACACGTAGATGTAGCTCTGAATCCCCGAATGTGCCCGCGCCCGGGCAGGGCCGAGCATGACACCGGCGAGTGTGGCCAGGGCAACGAGGACGAGGAACGTCGTCCGAGTCATCGAATGAGACGCCCGCCGTCGAAGGGTTCGCATGGGAACGATCGTCGGATCGTATCGCCGAGCCGTCACCGGGCGAAGACGTGCGACGAGCGACCGCACGCAGCCGTGCTTCCCGCAAGGGGCGACAGGGGTCAGCACCGGCCGGCGTCAGTCCTGCGCCCGGCGGCGCAAGTCGCCGGGATGACGCACGTCTCCCCAGGTCACAGCGCTATCGGGCCGCTCGAGCAGCGTCCGTTTCCTCACCTGAGAACGGGAGTCCGATTCCTCTCATTCGCTCTGAAGGGCACCTGGGTGACAGGAGTGGGACGCAGTCCGGTACGTGGGTGACACCGGGTTCGGTTCCTGCTGGCACTGCGAGCTCGTCGATCGGGGTCGGCCTTCTCGTTGGCGGCCGCGTTGGCCGTGTCGGATGCGAGGGGTCGTCCTGTTGCCACTGCCGCGACCCCGCGGTTCGATCTCGATCGGTCGCCTCGACCAAGCGGGGCAATGTCGAGCGTCATCAAGCGCACCGACGTGCCGTTCTCGGTGGCACCTACTGTGGCGGAGATGGACGATCAGGTCAGCGACGCACGTGTCCGGCAGTTGCGGCTCGTTGTCGAGGCCGAAGACTTCGATGCGGCGGTCGAGTTCTATCGCGATCTGCTGGGGATGCCGGAGGAGTTCTTCGTCGAGAGTGAAGGTGGGGCGTTGGTGATGGCGCTGCAGGCGGGGCGTGCCACGCTGGAGATCGTGAACCCGGCCCAGCGTCGCCTGATCGACGATCTGGAGGTGGGTCGCCAGGTGAGTCGGGGGATCAGGGTCGCGTTCGAGGTCGCCGACGCGGTCGGCGACACCGCCCGTCTGGTCGATGCCGGTGCCCAGCTCGTCGGTCCACCCACCGAGACTCCATGGCGTTCGCTCAATGCGCGGTTGGAGGCGCCGGCCGGCTTGCAGATCACGTTGTTCGAGGAGCTCGACGACGGTGAGTGAGTGGCCGGGGTCGTGCCGGCGGTCGTTCAGGTGTGGCGGTCGCGGTCGTGCCACCAGGCGCTGACGTACGCGGCTGCGGCGGTGAACAGTGGTTCGGCGTCGGGCTCGGCTCGTGCTGCGTCGAGGCAGGCGAGTGTGCACTCGGCGAGGTGGGCGTCGGGTGGGTGGCGGCGTCGTCGACGAGGTCGAGGTCGCCGGCCGCGACGCCTGGGCGAGCACCTGGGGGGCGTCGAGGATCTCGTTGTCGGAGGCTGCAGCCGACATGTCGCGGGTCGTCATCGCTGTTGCTTTCGGTGCGGTCCGTCGTCGGTGTGCTGGGTTCAGACGGGCAGCGACTGGCTGCTGCGCCGGTACCAGCGTCGGACGTCGATGCCTTTCCAGAGGAGCCAGATCGTGAACGCGAGCTCGCCGGGGGCGGCGAGAGCGACGACGAAGGTCTCGAAGAAGGCGTCGTGTTCGGGGGCGACGATGTGGGCGTAGCTCTGCGCCAGGTAGCCGACCGAGGCCACCATGATGAGCGCGCCGATGACTCGGGGCCAGAAGCCGGACCGGTGGATCAGGTAGCCGAGCAGCGCGAGGTGGAATCCGAACAGCAGGCCCCAGATCACGACGCCGAACTGGTTCACGTCGACGAACAAGCTCGTCAGCGCATCGCGCTGGTCGGGTTCGAACACCGCGAGGTAACCGGTTCCGGTGGCGATGAGGAGCACGACCCCGCTGGTGAACAGGTTGACGGCCTGCACGATCGCTTCGCCGACGCGTGCGAATGCGGCGGCGAGGGACAGCGGCCGGCTCACCGGCCGGAGCAGTGCGTAGAGCAATCCGGCCAACACGAGCTCGATGGCGATGATGATCGTCTCGGCGACCATGCCTGCTCGGAACAGGCCTTCGGATTCGACGATGTTTGCTGCGGTTGCGGCGACGTCGTCGTCGACGACGATGCGGCCGGGCACGACGAAGAACGCGAACGGGGCGATGATGAAGATCGCGAGGTAGAGCAGTCCGGCCAGGCGGGCCTTGCGCTTGACCGAGGCAGGGTCGTGGTCGGTCGTCTCGTCGTGGGCTGTGATGCGGTCGGCGGCGGGGGTGTCAATGGTGTCGGTGGACATGGGAGCTCCTTGGTTCGGTGGATGGCGGGTCGGTTGTCCGGCTTCAGATCGTGATGACGACCTTCCCCCGGCTGTGTCCGACCTCGACGTAGCGGAGGGCGTCGGCTGCGCCGTGGAGGTCGTAGGTGGCGTCGATCACGGGGAGCACCTTCCCGGTGTCGACGAGCTCGCGGAGCGTCGTGAGGTCGTCGTGGTTGGGCCGGGAGAACAGCGGTCGAAGACGGCGCCGAAGCAGCGGCGACAGCAACAGCGCCGACGCGAACCGTCCCATGCCGGTGATCGAGTCGGGCTTCGGACCGCCGACGACTACATAGGTCCCCTGTGGAGCGAGGACGCCGCTGGCCGTTCGCAGCGATGTGGACCCGGCCAGATCGATGACCTGGTCGTAGCGATCGGTGGATTCGGTGGGGTCGTCGGTGGTGTAGTCGATGACGTGGTCGGCTCCGGTCGAGCGGACCAACTCCAGGTTCCTGGTGCTGGCCACGCCGGTGACGGTCGCGCCGAGGGCTGTGGCGACCTGCACCGCGAGCGTCCCGACGCCGCCTGATGCGCCGATGATCAACACCGAGTTCCCGGGCTTCACGCCCCCGACGTCGCGCACCGCCTGGAGGGCAGCGAAGCCTGCGGTGGGGACGGCGGCAGCCTGTTCGAACGTCAGGTGCCCTGGCACGGGTTCGAGCGCGTCTTCGGGGGCGGTGGCGTACTCGGCGAACGTGCCGCGCGCCCAGCCGAAGACCTTGTCGCCGGGCTCGAATCGAGTGACGTTCGCACCCACGGCTTCGACGTCGCCCGCCAGATCCTGGCCCGGTACCGGTTGCTTGGGTGCGGTCAGCCCGTATCCCATCAGCCTCGCTGCGTAGGGCACCCCGCGGATGGCGTGGCGATCGCCAGGGTTGACCCCGGCGGCGCGGACTCGAACCAGGACCTCGCCCGGCCCGGGGGTCGGCGGGTCGATGTCTCGCATCTCGAGGACGTCGAGGGACCCGAATCGGTGGTGGAAGACAGCCTTCATCAGCACGCTCCTGTTCGTGGATCGCCCCTACTGTGAAGAGCCGATGTTGTGTCGACGCGGGAGCACGGTTGAGTCGCCGTCGAAGCCGTACGACGTCGGCTCGCGATCGAGTGCTCCGGCGTTCTCACGGGAGGACTGCCGTGACGGCTGATGGGGTGCTGACCGTTCGGCTCTGTGGCGGAGTCGAGGCCGCCATCGACGGCGATCCCGTTGACCTCGGGCCGGCGAAGTGCCGGGTCGTGCTGGCCGCGCTGGCCCTGGTGCCGGGGGCGCCGGTGTCCCAGCGTCGCCTCGTCGAACTGGTGTGGGGCGCCCACCCTCCTGCCACCGCAGAGCGGACGCTGCAGTCGTACGTCGCTCGCCTGCGGAAGACGCTCGGTCCGGACTCGATCTCCCGACAGGACAGCTCCTATCGACTCGCCGTCCCCACCGAAGCCGTCGACGTGGCCCGCTTCGAACGACACCTCGACGAAGGGCGGACATCCGAGGCGCTGGCCGAATGGACGGGCGTCCCGCTCGACGGGCTGGAGGCTCCTGGGCTCGAGCCGACGGTGACCGCGCTGTCAGAGCGATGGCTCGACGCCGTGGAGGCCGACCTGCGACAGCGGCTCGAGGCCGAGCCCGCCGTCGTGATCAGCCGGCTCACCGAGCTCACCGCGCAGCACCCGTTCCGCGAGCAACTCTGGGCCCTGCTGATGACGGCGCTGTACCGGGCGGGCCGTCAGGCCGACGCGCTCGCCGCCTACCGATCAGCCCACGAACACCTGGTCGAACAGCTCGGGCTCGACCCGGGACCGCAACTGCGAGAGCTGGAGGCGATGATCCTCGGCCACGACGAACGACTCGCCACCTCCCGGGCGCACGACCGGCTCGGCGACGCCCAGATCGCCGCAACCGACTCGGCGACCTCCCACCGTCCAGGCAACGCGCCCCGGAACCCCGGCCGCCTCATCGGACGCGACGACATCGTGAGCGCGATCGACGAGGCGCTGGAGGTCTACCCGGGCGTCACGCTGGTCGGGCCAGGCGGCATCGGGAAGACCAGCCTCGCCCTGGCCGTGGCAGCACGACGAGCGGCCAGCGGCGAGGTCTGGGTCGTCGAACTGGCCGACATCGGATCGAACGACCACCTCCCACGCGAGGTAGCCAACACGCTCGGCCTCCACAGCGGCGAGCCGGGAGCCATCAGCACCGCCATCACCCGAGCCCTCGCCGAGCGCTCCGCGCTCGTGGTGTTGGACAACTGCGAACACGTCATCCCTGCCGCCGCCGAGTTCGCAGAAGCGGTCGTTCGACATTGTCCTGCGGTGCGCTTGCTCGCCACGTCGAGGGGACGGCTGGGGTTGACGAACGAGCGGGTCGTGACCGTCGAGCCGCTCGACCCCTCGACATCGGCCGTCGAGCTGTTCAACGAGCGCGCGATCGCACTGACTCACTGGTACGACGCCGACACCAGCCGGACCGACGTCGAGGCGATCTGCCGCCGACTCGGCGGCATCCCGCTCGCCATCGAACTCGCCGCCGCTCGAACGACCAGCCTGACCCCGACCGAGCTCCGACAGCGACTCGATTCCCACCACGGTCTCCGACTCCTCGGCAACGCAGACAACAGCGGTCGGCGCCAGGAGACGATGCAGGCGACCATCCAATGGTCCTACGACCTGCTCATCCCAGTCGCACAAACGGTCCTCCGACGGCTCGCCGTGTTCACCGCCCCATTCGAGCTCGCCGCCGCCGAAGCCGTCGCCGCAGCCGACGACCTCGACGACCTCGACGTCGACCGACTGGTCGGCAACCTCGTCGACCAATCGATGCTCTCCATCGAGATCGGGCCGACCGGACGGCGCTTCCGACTCCTCGAACCGATCCACGCGTTCGCCACCGACCAACTCAACCGGAGCGGCCACCTCCACGAGACCGAGGACCGTCACACCCGATGGTGCCTGAGCCAGCTCGCCGAGATCGGCATGGACCTCACGGGATGGAACGAGATCCGCGGCGTCGACCGACTGGACGAGCTCTGGCCCGAGCTCCGCTGCGCCGTCGACCGAGCCCTCGCCAGCCACGACCACGAACTCGTCCGATCGCTCGTCCAACCCATCCTCGGCGAGATCGTCCTCCGCAGCCGCCACGAGATCGCCGACTGGCTCGAACGCCTCCTCGACATCACCCCACCCGACGACCACGACGCAAGGGTCTTCGCCCTCTACTGGGCCGCCCACCGGTACAGCATCAGCCAAGACCCAGACGGCTACCAACGACTCGTCGACCGCCACGGCGAACCAGACCACCCACTCATGGAACACGGCCGCGCCTTCGCCACGGGCGACCACGAAACGCAGGCCCGGTCATCGCCCACTGCCGGAGGCGAACTGCGCCGCCGAGGACACGACCACCTCGCAGAACGCACCGACATCAACCTCGCGGCATCGCTGCTCAACCTCGGCCGATTCGACGAACAAGCAGCGCTCACCCGAGACCTCGTCGACCGCTACCGACAGCAGGGACCACCGACCTACCTCAACTGGTCACTCATGCTCCTCGGCTACAACGCGCTGTTTCGCGGCCGACCCGACCAAGCCGACGCCTACTTCAACGACGCCATCGACGTCGAGGTCCCTTCGAAGACGCACTCACCGAACCGGCCCATCGAGGCGCGCCGCGCCCATCGCAACGGCCGACATCACGACGCCTATCGCATCCTCCGCGGCTACATCGACGACATCCGCGACACCGAGAACTACCAGGCCGGACTCCTCGTCTGCATCGAGTTCATCAACATGATCGCCGCCACCGACCGCTCCGACGACGCCGCCGCGATCCTCCACCACCTGGAGACGACCGGGCTGCTCGACAATCCCGCCTGGCACTCTCTCGTCGCAGACGCAGCCGACACACTCCAGCCCAGCAGCGACGACCCACCTGATCTCGACCACCCCGAGGCGCTCGACCTCATGGCCAACACTCTCGACGAGCTCACCAACACCGCCGGTAACGGCTGAGCGGACGCCAGGAGTCCGCACCGGGGTCGACATCACCGGCGTATTCGGGTGGCGGCGACCGGCAAACCACCCGCCGAGGCTGAGCGGGATGAACCGGACGCTTCAGCGATCCTGCACCGCCTACGTCCGCCAGGCCAGTTGCACCAACGATCTGACAGTCCCCCAGGCGCTCGTCACGCGCCTCCGTGCGGAATCGCTCGAGCAGAGGTGCCGATCACGGGTGCTGTCGCCTGGTCCTCGCCATGAGCGTTTCCGAGCGGTTGGGTCGGTGAGGCGCGTAGCGGTGCGGGCTTCGGAGGGCTGGTGGCGCCGAGGTGGTTGTGCGTCGTCGTGGACGGTTGCTGGTCGCCCGCTCTGCGGTGCCGCACAACTCGCGAATGGAAGTTGCGGTGGGGTGTTTCTTGTAGGTGTGAGTGGTCGATACGCCGAGGCGGGGTGCGCTGAAGTGACCTCGGCGTCGTGGCTGGAGGCGTTCCTGGATGAGTCGGGGGATCGGCTGCGTCGCGGGCTGGTGGCTCGGTTCGGGGTCCAGATCGGATGCGAGGCGCATGCCGATGCGGTTGCGTGGGCGTCGGAGCACGCCGATGAGCTGCGGGCGATGTCGAGCCCGCTCGGCTATCTGTTCCGCGTCGGCCAGAGCTCCGCTCGACGCTATCTGCGTTGGCAACGTCACCCTGTCGAGCTGCCGCCCGTCGATTCGGGTCGTGACCCCGATGTCGAGCCCGGACTCCCCGGCGCGATCGCTGGATTGGGAGTCGAGGAGCGGACTGCGGTCGTGTTGGTGCATTGCCACGGATGGACCTACGTCGAGGTCGCCGAGCTGCTCGAGGTCGAGGTCACCACGGTCAACAACTACGTCTCGCGGGGCATGACCAAGCTCCGCCGTTCACTGGGAGTCACGTCATGACGATGTCGTTGGAACACCAGCTCGCCGCCTACGGCGACACGATCGACGACGCCATCGATCACCAACTCGCCGGCGCACGACAGCCCGAATCGGCCGAGCCCCCTGCGACACTTCCCGAGCAGCCTGTGAGGCGCTCGCGTCGGTTGCTGATCGGTGCTGCAGCAGCGGTCGCCGTCGGCGTGGCGGGCAGTGTGGTGGCGTTCTGGCCGGGGTCGTCGTCGCCGGCGTGGGCCGACTGGGCACCCGTCGCCCAACCGGTGCCGGTCGCCGAGATCGACGCGATCGACTCGTTCTGTCGTGCAGCGACGAACGTCGGTGAGATGGAGCCGCTGATCTACGACGTCCGCGGGTCGGGCGCGGTCGCGATCTACGGCGACGACACCGGCTGGCTCACGTGCCACGCCCAGCGCTACTCCGACGGCGAGTTCCGGCTCGCAGCAACGACCTCGAACCGCGGCGACGACATCGCCGTTGCGCGTGCCGCGGTGAGTGCTGGGGCGCCGGTCACGGTCGTCAGCCTCAGCTGGCAGGGCGATCCGGCAGCGAGCCTGGCCTGGGGTGTTCGCGCGGCGGCGGTCGACGCGATCGAGATCGCGACCGTCCACGACGTGGTCGAGGCATCGTCCAGCGGTGACATCTGGGTCGGCTGGTGGCCGACCGACGATGCGGCCACGGCCCGAGTTCACGGCCTCGACGCCTCCGGCACGGTGCTCGCCGAGGGGGCCGCCGGAGAATTCGCGCCGGCGTTGCCGGATCCCTCGGCGATCGCGACAGCGGTCGCCCACGACGGAACCGCTCTCGCGCGGGAGATCCTGGCCGACGGGTTCGTCACCTGGCCGGAGTTCGTGTCCGCACTCGACGCCTGGCAAGCCTGCGTCGCGGCCGACGGGTACGACCTGACCATCGAGGTCGATCACGCCACACGCTCGTATCGCGTCATCTCGTCGCCGATCGTGAGCGTCGAGACACCCGAAGGCGAGCCCGACGACCAAGCAGCTCACGAGCTCCTCGAACCGATCAACGACAGCATCATGGGCTGCCTGGCCGCTCACGTCAGCCCTATCGAAACCGTCTTCGTCCAGCAGTAGCCGCCGCCAGCCGCCCGCCGCGCGTTTCCGTGCGCGACGCCGAGCGCATCGGTGCCGATTCCGGACGGGTGCGGAGCGTCGAAGCGAGCGGTGATATGCGCCGGCGGTTCGTGGCGACTATGCGTATAGTTAGGCGTATGCCCCGCGTTCAGGTGTATCTACCCGACGATCTCCACGAGGAACTCAAGCAGCGAGGCCTACCTGCATCGGAGTTGCTCCAGATCGCGCTCCGCGCGGAGCTCGAACGACAGGACGCGCTCGATGAGACGTCGCGTTACCTCGACGAGTTGGTCGCTGAGGTCGGCGAGCCGAACCAACGGCAGCGCAGTCACGCTGACGTCATCGCACGACGTATCCGCGACCGCTCACTCGACCGCGTGAGCTGACGGGTGCTCGTACTCGACAGCGGCGGGCTTTCGCGACTGTCTGCACGCACCAAGACGGCGGCGGCCCTCATCGGGTCACTGGTCGATCACGACCTGTGGCCACCGATCGTGCCGACGATGGTGCTCGTCGAGTCGCTGCGGGGCGACGCGCGACGCGACGCGAACACGAACCGGTTCCTCAAGACCTGCATCATCGAACCCGAAGTGAGCGAAGCAACAGCACGACGCGCCGCACACCTCCGGCGTCTCGCCCGCGCCGGATCAGCAGTCGACGCTCTCGTCGTGGCACTCGCCGAACCCGGCGGGACAGTGCTCACCGGAGATCGAGCCGACCTCGAAGCGCTCGCAGCCCACGCCGAGCGCGTCGCCGTCGAGGTCATCTGACCTTCCGGCGTCGTCGAGCACCCAACGAGCGCCCTGGTGTCGATACGAGCGGTCGCTCTGGAGCCGATTCCGTACTGTTTGCGGTCGCTGCCTGACCAAGTCGGTGTCGATGAAGCGTCGGAGCTGGTGAGGCGTGGGAGATAGCTGGGAGCACACTTCTCGGGCCGGAAAACGGAACGGGCGAGCTGGACGACCCGTCCGCATCGGCGGTCGCTGAGCCGACGAACGATCCAGACCGAGTCACACCGAGCGGGACGCGCCGTTCTCGAGTGGGCGAACCTGCGGGTGTGGTCGCACGTTTCTGCGCGGTCTGTGCGTCTGGGCGCCGTTCGTGCGTCGAATCGAGCACTTTGTGCCAGGTCTGGGGCGCTTGATGCTCTGGACGGACATGAGGTACTTCCACGATTCCAGCAATCCGATCCGACCCACCGTCCGTTGGGGCGCTGTCGCTGCAGTCGCTGGCGCGCTAGCAGCCGGACTGACCACCAGCGCTGTGCGAGTCGATGCCGCACCGAGAGACGATTCATACGACGTGTCCACACGAAAGGAAGACCGTGACGCGTCGCGGCGCTCGCCGATCGTCTACGACGCCGACCGGAGGGAAATCGTCGTCCATGGGGACGGCAACGCGACGACCAAGGGTTCGGCGATCAGGGTGTTCGGCAACGAGGAGTACCCCTGGACCTCGATCCTCAGGATCAACCTCGTGATTCTCGAGGACGGCGACACGACCCACATCGGTGAGGACTTCCCGATGTTCGATCCCAACGGCACGAGCCTCGTCGATTCCCTCCGGTACGAGGGCGACTCCGGCATCGACCAGTTCTCGAACTACACCGACCTCCGCCTCACAGCGAACGGTCGGCAGGGCGACGACTTCTTCCTCGGCGGTGGCGCCGCCGACGACCTCAGCGGCGGCGACGGCGACGACACGATCTACGGAGGCGGCGGTCCTGACGTGATCCTCGGCGGCTACGACGACGACCTGCTGCGCGGCGACGACGGCGACGACGTCGTCGACGGCTCCTACGGCGACGACGAAGTGGACGGGGGCGCCGACGACGACGTGCTCGACGGCGGCAGCGGCGACGACGTCCTCCGGGGCCGCGGTGGTGACGACGAGATGTTCCCGGGGCCCGGCAGCGACCGTTCGTTCGCGGGCAGCGGCGACGACCTGATCGAGGAGGAGTCACCGCAGGGCCCCGACCTGAACCTGCTGTGCGGGCATGACGGCGCCGACGTCCTCATCGCCAGCGACGGCGGCGGCACGATCAACGAGATCGACACCGAACTCAGCGTCGGCCAGGGCGGGGGCAACGACGGGATCGGCGACATCGTCGACGTCAGCGACTACAGCTTCGAGGGCTTCCACGTCTTCGACTACGACCCGAACAACACCTTCATCCACGTCAACGGCACGCTCCTCCTCGGGGGCGATCTCCCGCCGAACTCCTCTGTCGACTGCTAGTGCCGTGACCAGCCGAACGAGTGTGGGTCGTCGTGCGCCGGCCGTCCGGCGATATGGGCGGTCCGTGATGAGTGCCGTGGTGACAGAGTGTGATCGATGCGCATGTCGATCATCGGGTTCAATCCTCCGGGGAAGGAGTTCTGTCGGCCCGATGGATCGCCGATGGTCAACGTGCACGTCGGCGTACAGCGCCGCCGCGATCCCGACGCGCTGGTGCGTGCCGATTCGACTGACGCCCGCTGGGATGTCGATGTGGATGTCGTTGGAGACGACGCAGACATCGACTTTCGGGGGCCGGTTGTCCAAGGCAAGCGCGGCGACCGTTTCGTCTACTTGATCTGGGGAGAGGTCCACTCGGGCGGCGAGTTCGAGATGTTCCGTCGCGCGAAGCTGATGCTGAACCGGATCGATCGCGACGTCCTTGCCAGAGCGCGCGTCGTGGATCACATCGCAGTTCGGGTCGACATGACCGGCGACGACGGTGGTCCCCGCTGTGCCCGAGTTGACCCTCCGGCGATCGAGTGGTCGGTCCCAGGAGCGGCTGACGCCGGCTCGGGGTGAGATCGCTGTTCGACCTGCGAGCGCTCTTCGTGGCGGTGGACACCGAACGACGGCACCGTCAACTGAGCTGGGCGATGCTCGCGCGACAGGTCGGCGTGGCCGCTTCGACGATGCGACGATACGAGGAGGCCGACGACGCTGAAGCCGATGGCGTGCTTGCGGTTCTTCGGTGGCTGCGCGTGGTCCCGGAGGACTACGTCGCCGGTGATGCGGTGAACGGCGACGTGCTCCCCGACGATGGTCATGGGTACATCCGCGTCGACATGGAGTTGGTGGCTGCCGCGAGCGGTGACGGTTCGGGCAGAGCGACCGAGCGTCGCCGCACGACCATCCAACGACTCGTCGCCGTGGCCCAGGGATCGGGCAACACCATTCGGTCGCTCACGAAGTACAGCGAGGTGTAGCCGCTCGCCATGGTCCCACCGATGTGCAGATCCGGCTCGTCTTCGATGCGGGACTCGGTCCGCCGCTGCTCTGCCCTCGGTGTGGTCGCTCGTCGGCCAGGAGGACGTCATCGAACGTGGCACGGCCGGCCGGGCGCGGCAGCGGGCGGGACCTACGGCGTCGGGACGAAGTCGACGATGCCGTCGGGATCGATCCGGGTGAGGTCCGAGGTCAGTTCGGGACGGACCTCGAGCAACGACGTGGTGAGCTCGGGGTCGAGGACGACCACCTCGAGCAGTCCCGTCGTGGTCACCGCGCTCCGCTCGGCCCGGAAGAAGTCGGTGGTGATCTTGTCGGACCGGCTGTCTCCCTCGGCGTAGGCATCGAATCGCTCGACGACGAGCAGCTCGCCGGCCAGCTCGGCCCGCAGCGTCGTCGTCTTGAAGGCGAACTCGTAGATCCCGACGAGCCGATCGTCGTCGAACGTCGCGTCCACCTCACCCCAGTCGCAGTCCGACGGTGAGCAGCTACCGAAGCCGTTGATGGTCGCGCCGCCACCGTCGGTCGCAATCACGAGCCGGGTCATCCCCCTGGTCTCTGCGTCGATGTTCACCCAGGTGCCGGCGTAGTGGTCGATCGTGGGGCCGCTGGAGATCGTCATGGTGAGCTCGGCGGCCCGCTCCCCCTCGCCGGGGTCCTGCGCGACCACGATGCCGGCCGGCTGGGGCGCCGCCTGGTCAACGACCGTGGCACCGATGCCGGCGCCGGCCAGCTCGGCCTCGGCCGCCGCCTGTTCCAGGCCGACCACCAGGGGGACGACGGGGAGGCCCGGTCCGACCGACACCACCAACTCGACCACATCGGACCGCTCGCCACCGCGCGGCGTCTGGTCGACCACGGTGCCGGCGCTGCTCGGGGACTCCTCCTCGCGCTCGGAGACGGTCACCTCCGCTGGCATTCGGGCGCGGGCGTCGGCGATGGCTTCGCCCGTGACGTCGGGGATCACCGGGAGCTCACGTCCGCTGGAAACGAACAGCACCGCAGACCCGGTCTCGACACCCGGTTCGGGGAACTGCCCGAACACGATGCCTCGGTCCTCGTCGCTGCCCGACTCCTCGAGGGTGGAGACGATGCCGGCCCCCTCGAGCTGCGCGACGGCGTCGGCGCTCACCAGCCCGACCACGTTCGGCATGTCCGGCGGTGGCGGGCCGAGCGACACGACCAACTCGACGACCGTCGCCCGTTCGCCGGCGACCGGGTCCTGGCCGATGACCACCCCGGCCTCCTGCTCGGACTCCTCGGTCTCGATCGAGACCTCGATACCCAGGTCGTTCATGATCTGGACGGCCTGCACCTCGGTGAAGTCGACCACGCCGGGCACGCGCGGGTCGTCCGGGTCCGCCTGTTCGTCACCGCCGAGCACCAGCCAACCGACGACGACGGCCGCCACGAGCGCGAGCACGAAGAGCCAGGCCAGGGGTGAACGCATCGCCGACCCGACACGATCGATGAAGCTCGGCGGCGGTGGTTCGCCCTGGATCGCGACCGTGAGTCGCTCCATGTCGCCACGGAACCGGGTCTGGCTCACCTCGACCGCCTGCCGGAGCGACAGCGCAGCGAGGTCGGGCGGCAGCTGATCGGCGGGGGGCATCTCGGCACCGCCCACCAGCACCGGCACCACCCGGACGTCGTCGGCGGCCAACCCGGCCGCGATCTCGCTGCGGAGGTAGTCGCCCTCGTTGGCGAGGCGCCGGTTGCCGTCTGCGTCGGTGGCGTCGAGCCATCGGGGCCCGATGACTGCGATGAGCACCTCGATCCTCCGCAGCCGGTTGCGGAGGACCTCGCTGAAGTCGTCGCCCGGTTCGATGTCGTCGACGTCGATGAACACCTGGTCCGCGCCGAGCACCTGCGACAGGTGGTCGGCGATGCGACCGGTCCACCCGGCGCTGTCCTCTCTCCGGTAGCTGATGAATACCTTCGCCACGGCCCCTCCGACCACCAGGTTAGAGACCTGGCGAATCCGCGTCGGCCGGATTTGCGACCGGAGCTCCCTCGGGAGCCAGCGTCAACCGGTCGCAGCGTCGATCAGGCGCTGGCTCGCGGCCTCTGGTGGGACGTCGAGTTCGTCGAGCACCGTCTGGAGCCGCCGGGCAGCCGCAGCGGCCAGGTCGCGGTCACCCCGCTGGAGGTGGGCGGCGATGAGGTGCTGGTGCGCGATCTCGCCCCAGGGGTCGAGCTCGATCGCCTGCGTGGCGTGGCGAACTCCGGCCTCGAGCCGGTCGAGCTCGAGGTCGAGCGCGGCGGCCTGCGCACACGCCCGGGCGGCGAGCAGGGTCAGACGCTCGGCCTCCCGGTCGAACCAGTCGCCGTCCCGGGTGTCGGCGAGCGGCGGGCCCGCGACGAGGTCGACGGCGCGGGTCAGGAGATCGCACGCCACCGTGGTCGCACCCGCCCGGGCCGCGGCCCCCGCCTCGTCGACCAGGTGCTGGAACGCGCCGACATCCGTCGTCACGGCCGGCGCCAGCGACAGCAGCCCGTTGGCGTCGACGACGATCCGCTCGTCGTCGCTCGAGATGCGTCCGAGGTAGCTGAGGTTCACGCGCAGGTTCGAGGTCGCACGCGACTCGTCGAGGTGGTCCCAGAGCATCGCCGCGAGCTCGCGACGGCTGATCGGCCCGGCCATCGCGATCGCCGCCAGCAGCTCCCTGACCCGCCGGCGGGCCAGTTCGGGGTGGCGCTCCCCCGCGTCGCCGATGTCGACGCCGACCGGGCCGAGCAGCCGAACGACCACCTCGTCGCGATCGGGTGGAGCGGCGCCGGCGAACAGCTTCGTGGCGGCGGCCCGCAGCTCGGGGGCGAGATGGACCCGCACCTCGTCGCGGACGGCACGCTCGGCGACATCGAGCAGGTGGCCGGCCAGCTCGACCGCCTGCGGATGGCCGAGCGTCGCGCCCCGGCACGCCAGCTCGACCGCCCAGGGCACGGGCAGGGCGCACATCACGACCGCCGGGTCGGGCCAGGCAGCGCCGGCGTCGCCGCGGCGCACGGCATCGAGCGTGTCCGAGAGGGCGAGCATCTCCTGCTGCCACGGGCCGAGATCGATCGACCGGATGACTGCGCGCTCGTCGTCGGTGACGAGCTGGTCGACGAGCGCCGGGAGGCGGAGCGCGACGCGGCTACCGAGCGGCGACGTCAGCGGGTGCACGTCGAGGAACTCCCGGAGCGCGGCCCGGGCGGTGTCCGGGTGGTGGTCGGCGACGGCGTACGCCGCCCGCGCCCACGCGACGAAGCCGAGCAGCTCTGGTTGCACACCGGCCCGAAGGCAGGCCTCGGCGGCACCGATGTTGCGCGCCGCGAGGTCGAGTCGGCCCGCGAACGCCTGCATCGCACCGAAGAACGTACCGATCCAGATCCGGTCGATCAGCGAGGTGCTCTCGACGCTCTCGGCGATCGGCAGCCGGTCCAGCACCTCGGTCTCGACGCCGAGGTGCCACGCCGCCGAACGCGCAGCGCACCAGCCGCCCACGTAGCCGGGCGAGCCGAGCGCCGTCGACCGCTTGGCGGCGGCGAGCGCCTCTCGGGGGCGGCCGAGGAGCAGCAGGTTGTTGCAGCGGGTGAACTCGACGAGCGCCATCCAGCCGTCGGGGAGGTCGCCCGGCCGGATCTCGTCGAGCGCCGCCAACCCGGCCTTCGCGTCGCCGAGCTGCTCGGCGACGCCCGCCCGTGCGAACGCGGCGAGCGGGCGGGCCTCGCCGTGCCCCAGCGCCTCGAGCTCGAACAGGCGGGTGATCACGGCCATCAGCTCGTTCGGGGCGCCGCGGGACCGGAGGACGAACGCCAGCTCGCTCATCGCGACGACCTCGCAGCCGATCACGCCGAGCTCGCGGAACTCGAGCCATGACTGGGTGAGCAGCCGCTGCGTCTCCTCGCTGAACGGGTTCGCCGCCCGGGTCGAGATCGCAACCAGCAGCCGCCCCTCGGGTGTCTCGGCGAACTGGTCGGGCGCCAGCTCGAGCCACTGGTCGATGACGTCGATCTGGAGAGCGATGTGGCCGAGCCGACTCACGTCGCGGATGACCTCGGCGAGCTGGAAGGCGTCACCGGCGCGGGCGGCCGCTCGCACCGCGAGGTCGTGCTGCCCCTGGCTGCGGCGCGCGTCGGCGATCTGGTGGAGCAGCTCGGTGGCCCGGTCGGGAAGCAGGTGGCGCTCGACCACGGGCGTCCACAGCTCGTGAGGGGTCAACGTGCCGTCACCGTCGATGGCGACCATCGGCACGGCGGCGGCGATGTCGTGCGGGTCGCCGGTGTACCCCACCACCGTGCGCAACAGCCACGGTTCGGCGTGCTGCGCCAGCACGGCGCAGGTCAGGACGTCCAGCGTCTTCGGGTCGAGCCCGGAGATCACCTCCTCGGAGAGGAAGTCGAGCGCGCCCCGCTTGCCGGCGATGACGGTGAGCGCAACGAGCGCCGGCCAGCCCGCCGCCGACGAGAGGGTGTCGACCGGGAGCCGGTGGCGTTCGGCCAGCTCGGCCAGCTCGGCGCCGTCGTAGGCGAGGTCGGATTCGTCGAGGTCGACCACGTGGCCGGCGGCGCGCGCCCGCGCCAGCGGGAGTGGGATGCGGCGCCGCGAGGCGAGCACGAGGTGGACCTGCGGCGGCAGGCGGGACGCCAGCTCGCGGAGTGCGTCGACGCCGTCGCTGTCGTCGCCGAGCTCGTGGAGGTCGTCGATGACGAGGCACGTGGGCTCGCCGAGGGCGTCGAGGACCGCCATCAGCCCGTCGACGTCGTCGGCCGTCGCACCCAGCGCAGTGGCGACCTCGTCGACGAGATGGGACGCGGCCCGGCTCGACGGACCGAGCGCAATGACGTGGTCCCGTCCGGCGGCGCCGGCGTGTCGGTGGCCCCGCACGGCCTGGGCGATCGCGGTGGACTTCCCGAAGCCGGCGCCGGCGGTGAGACAGACGATCTGCCGCTCCCACCGCTGGGCCAGCAGCTGGATCAGCCGTGTGCGCTCCAGGGCATCGGGGACGACATCGAATTCGGAAGGATGGTGTACTGCGTCGATCCGCTCATTGCAGCACAGGAGCGGCGGGGGCGCCCATCCGAATTCGGCAGTCGATTCAGAGCCAGGAGGCGGGGATCTCGAAGGTCTCGACGTAGACGACCCGTTCTCCGTCGACGATCGTTCCGTCGTCGTCGATCTCAGTCGGCTCGCGCTCTTCCAAAACGAGCCGCAGGGGCGTCGTGGTCGGCGGGAGGGCGATCCCCGCCACCCACCGGTCGACACCGAGCATGGATCTGAGGTCGAGGAGCCGGTCGGGCAGCAGCTCGGCCCATCCGAGATCGACGTCGGCGACGGCCGGGTCGGCCTGCTCGATGCGGGCGTACATCGGGTTGCCGACGCCGCGGCCGGAGGCGACGACGCGCAGCGTTCCCGAGCGCGGCCGGAGTCGGACCTGCCGGGTGACACCGAGTCGGAGCGGCTCGGACTGGTGGATCGGCCCGAGATGGGCGCCGTCGATCGAGTCCCGCTGGAACCGGGCGAGCGCCAGCGTCACCCACTGGCGGTACCCCAACGGAGGCTCGATCGTGATGTCGCAGTACCACTCCTTGCGAGCGGGGTCGTACTCGACATCGTGGGCGGCGACGTCGAGTCCGGTGCCGTCGACGTCCGTCATCACGTGGGTGGCGCGCGTGAAGTCGGCGGTGCTCGGCGGGTCGACGACGAGGTCGGTCGTCAGCGGGTCACGACCCCACCGGGTCATGTCGGTCACCTCGCCGGCGGCGGCGGGCTGGATGACGACCGCCAGCTGCTCGCCGTCTCCGGTGATGCACCACGGCCGGTCGAGGTACACGCGGAACGTCTGACCCCAGTGGCGCAGCCGGGTCGCCGACTGGGTGTCCCACCGCCGTCGCTCGGCCGACGGCATGATCCGCTTGACCTGCACGGCGGCCGGCGGCGCCGAGTTCGGCACGACGAGGTGCACCTTCTCGACACCGCCCTCGGTGGAGAACCGGCTGATCGGGAGCGGGATGTACTCGACGGTCACCGGTGTCGCCGGCGGCGCGCCACCGCCCGGGATCCGGGCGATCGTGCCGTTGACGGGGTCGGCGCTGTACTGCACGCCCTCCTGGTAGAGCTCGCCGGTGGCCGTGTTGCGGACGAGGAAGTTCGTGCTGGTGAACCCGCGGCTGTCGACGGTCTGGCCGGCGTTGACGAGCGTGATCTCGACCTGCTCTGCGAAGTAGCGGCTGAACCGGCTCAGCGCCTCGGCGTCGATGAACACGTCGTGGCGACGCGTGTCGTGGAGGTCGATCTGGGTGTCGGTGAAGACGAGCGGCGAGCTCGCCGGCACGTCGTACGTGCCGATCACCCGGTGGGTGGTGACCGAGATCGGCGCCGGTTGGGTGAGGTCGTCGATCTTGTCGGTCCACTCGCCGGTCACGACGATCGAGCCGGTGACCTTGTCGTCGAAGGCGACCTCGCCGGAGAAGGCCGCCTCGACGGCACCGATGAACGGCCGGTCGGCCGACGGCGTGTCGACCGTGTCCGCGATGACCGGGATCGTCAGCGGTTGCCTGACGGCGTGCACCAGGCGGACGCTCGTCCGCGACGAGGTCATCCAGTGGCGGCCCGACTGCATCGTTGCAGCGATCCCCGGTTGCAGCGGAACGGGCTGGTTGTTGTGCACGTAGAAGTCGCCGACGAGGTCGCCGCGCACTGCGCAGCTGAGCTCGGTCGCGATGTCGCAGCCCTTCGGGACCCAGACCGTGAGATCGTCGAGCGACGCCAGGTCGACGACCGGTGCCTCGTTGCCGGCCCGCACCTTGAGGCGCGTCCCGACGTGCTCGGGCCACCCTCCGTCGAGCGGCACGATCGTCGTGCCGGCGGCACCGGGCAGTCCCTCGAACGCGAGTCCCGACGCGGCGGGGTCGGTGAGGTACGGGATCGCCGGCGGCGCGTCGCCCGGTCCGGTGATCGAGATCAGCTCGTCGTTGGTGGCGTCGTAGGTGCACAGGTCGGTCGGCGACCGGCTGTCGCGCGTCGCGAGCTCGGTGTACGAGGCCGGGTCGATCCCGTCCCCCGAGAGCGGGTAGCCGTGCAGCTCGAGCCGGGCCTGGGCGATCGCCGGGGGCAGGATCATGCGTGTCGTCGGTGACACGGTCGCATCGTCCTGGTCCCACTCGCTCTTCAGCACGATCACAGCCGTGGCGTCACCCCAGCCCGGCACCGGCCGCAGCTCTTCGCGCACGAGCACCGGGACCGGGATCGGCGAGAGCCGGCCGTAGGTCGCGAGATTCGAGATCAGCGCAGCGTCGCTGACACCGTTGGCGACCGTGATCGAGTTCCCGGCCAGGTCGACGACGCGCCCGCGGACCTCGTACTGCGACCCGTAGCGCAGCCGCGGCAGCGTCAGCGGCACGGCGAAGTAGTCGACGGCGAAGCTCACCGGCGACGCCGTCCCGGCCGACGAGCCGGCGGGGCGGTCGGCGGGCTGGCCGTCCTTGTCGAGCATCCGGCCCGGCTCGCCGGCGACGAGGCTCCAGCCCTGCCAGCGGAACACGTTCTGGTCGATCCAGTAGTTGGTGAACTCGCCGACCTCCTCGCCGATCGGGCCGAACGAGCGCTGGGTGTTGGTGAACAGCATCTCGGTCTGCCACCCCTCGTCCGGACCGGGCTCGTGCACGAGCGCGCTGCCGGGGAACTCGTAGCCCGGCGACGTCGCGTCGCGCTGCCAAGGCGACAACCAGTCCTTCGAGTCGTCTCGGCGCAGGTCGTAGCGGTACCCGACCACGATGTCCTCGGACCACAGCTCGGTCTCGGTCGTCGCCACCTCCCACTGCCGTTCGAGACGAGCCAGCAGGTTCACCGCCTTGTCCTCGTCGAGCAGGCTGAGACCCGCCTCGGGGATCGGCGGGAGGCCGATCTCCTCCGGGCTGCCGGACTGCACGTCGGCGACGACGTCGAGCAGCTCGATCGCGGCGGCCATCCCGTCGACGGCGGTCAGGTAGCCGGGGTCGAGTTGCATCCGGTCCTTGTGCTCGGTGAGCGTCACGCCGACGAGCTCCGGGTGTGCCTGGGTGTTGGGCGCCGGGTTCGGGTTGGGCAAGGCGCGGAACGTGCTGTCGACGTGCGTGTTGAACTCGCGGACGTCGCTGAGCAGCGGGGCGTCGACCGACACGACCGACGGCAAGGCCGGTGGCATGTCGATCTCGAGGTCGACGACGAGACCGAGCAGCCGCATCAGCTCGGGGTGCGCGCTCATGTAGGTCTGGGCGCGATGGAAGTCGAAGTCGGTGAGCTCCGAGCCGTCGTAGTCGTCGTTGGACAGCACCGGGTCGTCGGGCCCGAGCGCGTCCGGCTGGAGTGCGGTCTTGGCCTGGCCGAGCTCGGCGCTCCCGAAGAAGTCGGCCGCGGCGCCGAGCGCTGCGAGGTCGGCGCCAGACGGGAGCTGGGCGCCGTTGCGGCCGAGCTGGAGGTACATCTCCTCGAGCTTCTTCGCCAGCTCGACCTGATCGACGCGATGGGGCAGCCCCAGCAGCCGGCGGTCGATGGCCCGCCACGGCCGGACGTCGATCTGCGGGTCGTTGGTGGGCGGCAGCGGGTCGCCGAACAGCGCCGTCCACGCGGTCGGCGACGGGGGTGCCGACACGGTGGTGACGTTGGCGGCACCGACGAGCGCTCCGTCGAACCGCACGCGGAGGTTGGCGGCGTTGAGCGTGTTCGGCCAGATGCGGTAGTCGGCGAACTGTCGCAGCGGCGTGACGACGGCAGGCGTGAGCCGGATGTTGATGAAGACCGACAGCTGCAGCTTGGGAGCAGCGACACCCGTGATGCCGTGCGGGCAAGGGACCAGCAACACGTCGGTCATGCGAACGCTCCCGTGTACTCGTTCCAGTCGTCCTGGGTCATCCGCTGACCGAACCCGTCGGTCCCGCTTGCGGAGAGCAGCCCTGGTGCCGGCTCGCCACTTCGCAGCGCCTGGCCGCGGAACCCGCTGCCGGCTCCGTCGCCGAGGCTGACCGTCGTGCCGCCGATCGGCAGCGAGCCGCTGTCGCTCAGCGGTCCGACCGAGGCCGACCAGATGATCGTGCCCGTGATCTTGACGTTCTGGGCGATCTCCTTGTATTTCACCGTCGCCTGGAGTCGCATCGTGACCTCGGCGATGCCGAGCACGTTGATCTTGCCCTCGATCCAGACCGCGCCGATGAACGTGACGTTGCCGTCCTTCAGCTCGAAGAACGCCGAGATCCCGAGCGTGACGCTCGCCTCGACGATGATCAGGTCGAGGCCGAACAGCTTCATGCTCATCTCGACCGAGACCGCCACGCGCCGCAGTCCGTACTCCGGTGAGACCTCGACGATCATGTAGAACTTGCCGGTGAAGCCCATCACGGTGACCGTCACCGGGGAGGGCTTCTTGCCGACGTTGAGGCGCACCTCCGGCAGCCCGTCGCCGTTGCTGCCACCGGAGCCGAACGGGAACTCGCCGCCCAGGCCGACCGAGAAGTTGCGGATCGAGACGACACCGAGGTTGATGGTGGGCAACGGGATCTCGACGGAGAGGTCGAGCGCTTCGGGGGTGATGTCGATCGCGAAGTTCTTCCCAGTCGTCTTCGCGAGGTTGACGATCGGCTGGAGCAGTTCGAGGATCCCGGCGAACCGCCAGGTGCGGAGGTCGAGGTCGAAGTCGGTCGGCCCGTCGGACGGCTCGACGACGCGCAGCTGCTCGAACTCGAGCTCGACGAGCGGCACGAACGGGGGTACCTCCAGCGTGAAGCCGCGGACCGTCAGGTCGATCGTGCTGGTCGGCGCCTTGCCGCCGGTCAGCCAGGCGCACGTGATCACCTTCACGGACACGCTGCCCGGCGCTGACAACCCGAACGCCGGGATGCCGTTGACGTCGGTCGGCTCATAGAGGAGCGTCGCGGTGATCTTGTCGCCGTCGACCTCGGTGAGCACGGTCGGCACGTTCACGCCGAGGTCGAAGTCGATCTCGGCGACGACGTTGAAGAGCTCTTGGAGCAGGACCCCGCCGAGGAAGCGAGCGACGTCGCCGAACGCCTCGGCCGGATCCCACTCGGGCGCGCCGACCGTGATGTCGGGTCCGGCGCCGAGGGTCTGGTTGAGGACCGATGCGTCCATCTCGACGACCATCAACGCCTTCGCGTCCTCGCCGAACGAGAACGGCTGTGGTTGGTCGAGCTGCAGGAAGGCGAGGTCGGGGTTGCCGACAGGGTCGAGACCGTCGGTGAGCCAGCGCGGCGGGAACGTCACGTCGAACGGCTCGATCGGTGCACCGCTCACGGTGTTGAGGGTGTCGTCGGCGATGCGGGCGGTCTCGACCACCGGGAAGAACGCCGGCCGGTTCTCGGCCCGGAGCTGGGCGTCGGTCGGTGATCCGGTGGGCGACCCCAGCGAGAAGAGGATGCGGTGGGTCTGCTTGCTCGTCAGGCCCGAGCCCGCCGTGCTCTCGGGCGCCCAGGCGACCAGTGCGCCGCCGATCTCGGGGACGTCGCGGCCGGCCTCGGTCACGCCGTTCTGGTAATGGGCGACGAGGCCGCTGCCGCCGGAGCCGGTGGCGAAGTTCCAGTCCACGTACCGGGCCGGGAGGTCGAACGAGATCGGGTCGTTGCCGACGTGGTCGGTGGCGGTGTAGGTCAGGATCAGGTCGGTGTTGCTCCCCGGCGCATCCGTGACGCCCCACGCCTCGTCGACGTTGCAGTTGACGATCGCGCGCTTGTCCACCGGCGCCCATGGCGGCGAGTCGACGGTGACCGACGCGAACGGGAAGCCGCGCCCGTCGTCGGGGTTGAACGGGCTCTGCGCGCTGTCGGGGAACTCGACGGTCGGCTGCGTCACGATCAGGTAGGTCTCCTCGACGAGCACGTAGGAGAGCCCGCCACCGGAGTCGGCCTTGAGCTGGCGCTCCTGCACGGTCACCCACGACGCCGGATGGCCGAACGGGGCGAGGTAGCCGCGCTCGGCGATCTCGATGTGCACGTCGCGGCCGCCGTTGATGCGCTGCACCCAGCGGCTGATCGCACCCGCGTCCCAGTTGCCCTCGATGTCGGCGAACGCGCCGGCGAGCGACAGCCAGAGGCGGTGGGCGAGCGCCGGCGCGTAGTCGGGGTTGGTGGGATCGGTCAGCGCCACGATGTCGTCGCGGTTCTGCGCGTCGGGCTGGCGCCGCGCCCCGACCGCGGTGTCCGACGACGAGCCGTTGTTGCGAGCCTCGATCTCGGGTGTGCCGGTCGGGTCGAAGAGGCGCGCCATCCACGTCTCGGTGACGTCGCCGCGGGTGACCGGTTGGGTGAGGGCTCTGAACCCGGCGTTGCCGATCGGGGTGATCGTCAGGCCGGCCGGCACGCGGATCGCGGTGAAGTCGGGACCGGGGTTGCCGCTGCCTGCGATCTCGAGCGAGTAGGCGGCCAGGTCGAGCAGGGTGTCGACGTCGAAGTCGAGTGGTGGCACGACGCTGAAGACGAGCCGAGTCGCGGGCGCATCGATGTGACCGCGCGTGTTGTCCGGGTTCGGCGTCCCGTTGGGCCCGAACGCGTTCTCGGCCGTGTGCTGGCTCGGGAAGACCATGCGCATCAGGAACGGGCCGCCGCCGCTCGCGACGAGCTGGCCGGTCGCCTCGTCCAGGTCGAGACCGACGAACTCGAGATCGAGCAGGACCTGGTCGTCGGCGCGCACGAGCCGGCGGGTGAACGTCGCCGGGGTGGCGAAGATCGAGGAGTTACCGCGCAGCAGGTCGAGGACCGACCAGCCGTGCGCAGCGGCGACCAGGGTGACGCCGCCCGCCTTGAGGAAGCGGCGGCGCGTCCAGCCGGTTCCGGCGTCCTCGGGGTGATCGAGACCCCCGCTCACGACAACGTCGTCGGTCACGCCGGGAACGTACGACACGGCGGTTAACGCATCGTTAACCGGGTCCTGCCACGATCGGTCGCGTGATCGGCCGGCGGCGCAGCGCAGCTCTGGTGACGGGCACCATCGTGCTGTCGACGGTGCTCGCTGCCTCGGTGGGACAGGTCGCCGACGCGGCGGGCGACATCGACACGATCGCCGGGCTCGGCATCGCCGACCCGTCGGTGGCGGTCACCGCGGTGCTCGATCACCCCCGCGGCGTCGCCGCGGACCCGACGACCGGCGACTTCTACGTGGCCGACTCCGAGCACCACCGGATCCGCTTCGTCGACGGCGCGACCGGCGACATTGCGACCGTTGCCGGCGGCAACGGCGCCGGCGACACCGGCGACGGCGGGCCCGCGGTCGACGCCGAGCTCGACGGACCGGGCGACGTGGCGATCGACCCGACGACCGGTGACCTGCTCGTCGCCGACACCTTCAACCACGCGATCCGCCGGATCGACGGCGCCGGCGTCATCACGACCGTCGCCGGCGGCAACGGCCCCGGTTCGGGGGGCGACGGCGGGCCCGCGACCGCCGCCCAACTCGAGGCCCCGATGTCGGTGTGGGTCGACGCGGCCGGTGAGCTCTTCATCGCCGACACGTTCAACCACGCGATCCGCCACGTCGACGGCGCCGGCGTCATCACCACGATCGCCGGCGGCAACGGGCCCGGCGACGCCGGTGACGGCGGCGACGCCACGCTCGCCCAGCTCGACGAACCGCACGGGATCGTGGTCGACGGTGGCGATCTCTACATCGCCGACCGCAAGAACCACGCCGTCCGGCTCGTGAGCGGCGGCACGATCGACACCTACGCCGGTGGCAACGGCTTCGGATACGACGGTGACGGCGGCCCGGCGACGGCGGCGCTGTTGCGCAGCCCCGAGGACGTCGGCCTCGTCGCCGGCGAGCTCGTCATCGCGGACGCCCTCAACCATGCGGTCCGCCACGTCGACGGCGCCGGCGTCATCACGACGATCGCCGGCGGGAACGGCCCCGGCGACGGCGTGGGCGACGGCGGCGACCCCCTGCTCGCGCAGCTCGCGCGGCCGGTCGGTCTCGCCACGGGCGAGGACGACACGCTGCTGGTCGTCGATCACGGAAGCAGCCGCGTCCGTTCGGTCGCCGGTGGTTCGATCGACACGGTCGTCGGCGACGACGGCGACGGCGGTCCGGCCGTCGACGCGCAGCTCCGGTACCCGCGCGGGCTGGCGGTCGATCCGGTCACCGGGCAGCTGATCGTCGCCGACTCCGACCACCACGAGGTGCGGCGCGTCACCAGGGGCGGGCTCATCACGTCCGTGGCGGGCGGCAACGGTCCCGGCTACGACGGCGACGGTGCGGCGGCGACCGACGGGCGGCTGCGCGCGCCGACCGGCGTGGCGGTCGATCCCGCCACCGGTGACGTGTACGTCGCCGATCGCGGCAACCACGCGATCCGCATGATCGACGCGACCGGCACCATCACCACCATCGCCGGCGGCAACGGCGAGGGGTCGGCCGGCGACGGCGGCGCGGCGACCGCAGCGATGCTGAGCTCGCCGACCGATGTCGCGATCGATCCGATCACGGGCGACGTGGTGATCGCCGACACCGGCAACCATGCGATCCGGCGCATCGACGGTGCCGGCGTGATCGACACGATCGCCGGTGGCAACGGGTCGGGCTACGCGGGCGACGGCGGCCCGGCCGACGCGGCCCTCGTCCGGCTCTTCGCGCCGGAAGGTCTCGCCTTCCGTACCACCGGCGAGCTGTTGATCGCCGACACGTTCAACCACGCAATCCGCGAGATCGCCCTCGACGGGACGATCGACACCGTCGCCGGCGGCCTCGGACCGGGCTCGAACGGCGCCGACCTCGCGATCAACGCCCTGCTCGACACACCCCGCGGGGTGTCGGTGACCGGCGACGGCGGCTACCTCATCGCCGACACCGCGAACGCGGTGGTCCGGGCCGTGACCGACACCGGCTTCATCTCGATCCTCGCCGGCCAGGTCGGCGAGCACGGGTTCGGCGGCGACGGCGGGGCGGCATCGGATGCGACGATGCGCTATCCCGAGGCGGCGGTCGTCGACGGTGACCACACCTACCTGCTCGACACCGGCAACAGCAGGATCCGGGCGATCGACGAGGGCGTCATGACGTGCAACGGCCTCGACGTCACCGTCGACCTCGGCCTCGGCGAGACCCCGACCAACGGGCCGGACGTGATCCTCGGCACCGCCGACGCCGACGTGATCGACGCGCTCGCCGGCGACGACGTCGTCTGCGGTCTGGCGGGCGACGACACGATCAACGGCGGCGACGGTCGCGACACGATCTTCGGCGACCTCGGCCTCGACACGGTCGACGGCGGGCGCGGCCTCGACACCATCCATGGCGGCCCCGACGACGACGACCTGTACGGCGGCGGGGGCAGCGACAAGCTCTACGGCGAGGACGGCGACGACATCGTGAGGGGCGGCAACGCCAACGACCTCATCGAGGGCGGGCCCGGCGTCGACGAGCTGCGGGGCCAGAACGGGTCGGACACGATCTACGCCAACAGCGCTGCCGACAGCACAACCGTGGATGCCGACACGATCTTCGGGGGCGGGCTCGTCGACGACGCCTTCGGTGACGCCGGCGCCGACGTGCTCTACGGCGGCAACTTCGGCGACGTCTTGTCGGGCAAGTCCGGTGACGACGAGCTCTTCGGCAACAACGGTGCCGATGTGCTGCGCGGCGGCCCGCACCTGATCGGCGACTTCTGCAACGGTGGTTCGATGAACTCGGGGGCGGGCGACAGCGCCTCGGCCTGCGAGACCATCGTCAACGTCCCCTGACGACCCGGTCGCTCACCGACCGTCGAACGCCCTCAGGCGGCGTTCGCGTGCGCGTTGTCGTCTTCGGAACCAGGGTCGTTCACCCACCGTCGACCGCCCTGCGACGGCGTTCGCGCGCGCGTTGTCGTCTTCGGAGCGAAAGGGCCGAACGGCCCTACTTCCAGGGCCGAAAGGGGCGTCTGCTGAGGGGGAAGGCGACAGGGCGCTGGACCACAGGTGGGCGCCCCCTCCCGCGTGGCCCGACGCCTCAGGAGGTGGGTCATGGACGCCGCACGGACCACTGCGGACCGGCGATCGGTGGGTTGGCGCAAGGCAACCGCCCTCACAGGTGGTCGCCGGAAGATCGGTTGGCGAGGCGTCCTCGGGGTCGTCTCGCTCTTCGTCTTTCCGGGCATCGTCGTGCCCCAGGGCACGGCGTCGAGCGTCGGTGAGAGCTTCCGGGCGTCGGTGACGCAGGACTGGGTCGAGGGACACAACTGGACGGCCGGCGCGACGGCGACCGTGTGGGTCGACGACAGCGGTGGCTCCATGAAGGGATCGACGACGACGGTCGTGGCCCCGGACGGCTCGTTCCGGGTCGAGCGCGACCAGCTCGGTGTCGACATCGTGTTCGGCGACGAGGTCGTCGTCACCGACCCGGGCGCCGGCCACTCGGCCGTCATGACGGGTCCGCTCTCGATCGACGTCGTCCGTGACCCTGCGGCGGCGTTCGGCACGTTGCCGAGCGGTGCGACGGTCCAGGTCTACGTGAACGGCTCGGCCTGCGAGTCGTCGGCCTCGGTGGCCGACGGCGACGACGGCACTGTCGACGGCAACTGGAGCTACGACTTCGGCGGCGCATGCCCCGGCGGCCTCGGCTTCTTCGAGCGCGGCGAGGTCGACTTCGGCTGGACGGTCGCGCAGTCGCCGCTGCTCTTCCAGATCGGCGCGTCGCTGGACGAGGAGTGGATCTATGGCACCGGGTTCGCGCCGTTCGGCTCCGCCGACGTGTGGGTGAACGCCGATCCGCTGACCCAACCGCCGACGTTCACGACGCCGCTCGACTTCCTCGGGCGCTTCACCGTCGACAGCGGCCTCGACCTCCAGTCCGGTGACGCCATCACGGTGGACGACGGCGCGATGAACAAGTCGATGATCCTGTCCGGGCCGCTCTCGGTGTTCGTCGACCCGGCGACACCGTTCGTGTACGGCGAACTGCCGGTCGGCGAGGGCGTGCAGACATGGGCATGGGGTTCGGACTGCAACCCCGGCGCATTCGTGCTCGACGGCGATGACGGCGCTGTCGACGGGCTGTGGTCGAAGGACTTCAGCGCCGACTGCCCGACCGGCCTCGGCACCGACCGGGGCGCAGTCGCGCTGCACTTCGACCCGTTCGACGACTTCACGCAGGTGCGGGCTGCCCCACCTCCGCAGATCCGCGCCTCGGTGACCAACCTCTGGGTCGAGGGTGAGGGCCTCGTGCCCGGCGGCACCGTGGACCTGTGGATCAACGCCGACCCGCTCACGGAGCCGCCGACGTACACGCTCGGCCTCGACGGCGACGGGAACTTCTGGCAGGAGCACCCGGTGGTGTTCGGCGACCTGATCATCGCCGACGACGGTACGAACTACCGCGAGCTGCTGCTCGAGGGCCCGCTGTCGATCGACGCCGACCTTGCGGCGCGCACTGCCTCCGGTGAGCTGCCATTCGGCGCGACCGTCCGGGTCGAGATGGGCGGCGAGGACTGCGGCACCGGCACCGACGTCGCCGACGGCGACGACGGCACGGTCGACGGGCTGTGGTCGGTCGACCTGTCCGGCGACTGCACGGGCGGCCTCGGCCCCAACCCGGGCGCCCAGGTCAAGCTGTTCGACGTCGACGGCGACGCCACGGTGGCCGAGCCACCGCCGCCACCGGAGATCCAGGCGAACCCGATGTACGACTGGATCGCGGGCCACGGGCTGGCGCCGAGCACCATCGTCGACATCTGGGTCAACGCCGATCCGCTGACCCAGCCGCCGACCGATTCGGTCGGGACCGACCCGGGTGGGCACTTCCACTTCAACCCGTCGGTCGACCTGATGTTCGGTGACCTGATCATCGCCGACGACGGCGTGAACTACCGCGAGCTCCTGCTCGAGGGGCCGCTGTCGATCCAGGTCGACGGTCCCTCGGCGACCGCATGGGGCGAACTGCCCCTCGGCGCCATCGTGCACGTGGAGATCGGCGGTCAGGACTGCGGTGCCGGACGCGACGTCCACGACGGCGACGACGGCACCGTGGACGGGCTGTGGTTCGTCAATCTGATCGGTGAATGCACGGGTGGGTTGGGCCCCGATGCCGGCGGTCAGGCGTTCCTGTACGACGTCGACGGCGACGCCACCGTGGCAGAGCCGCCGCAGCCGCCGCAGATCCGGGTGTCGGAGACCGGCAACTGGATGGAGGGCCAGGGGTTCGCCCCGAACAGTCCGATCGACATCTGGGTCAACGCCGATCCGGCGCTCGATCCACCGACCGAGGGCACCGGCACGGACCCGAACGGCAACTTCCACTTCGGCTTCGACGTCGACTTGGTGTTCGGTGACTACGTTGCCGCCAGCGACGGCATCATCCTGCGCGAGCTCGTGCTCGAGGGACCGCTGTCGATCAACGCCGACCTCGACCTGCT
>NZ_JASJCS010000115.1 GCF_030065885.1 Ilumatobacter sp.
GTGCGCACCGCGGTCTCCCGGGTGTGCGGTTCGTACTCGAACTCGCCGCCGTGCGTGACCTCGTCGATCAGCAGCTGACGCTCCTCGCCCTTGCGCGACGGCGTGATGGTCATCAGCAGGCTGGGCAGCACGAGCAGGGAGACGAGCAGGGAGAAGAAGATCATCACGGCGGTGAGGACGCCGAACGTGACGAACATCGGCATCGGCGCGAGCGCCATGATGAGGAATCCGGTCATCGACGTGACGGCCGAGATGGCCAGGGCGCCGCCGGTCCCCTCGCCGGCTCGGCGCAAGGCCGGGAACCGGCTCGGTTCGTGCTCGAACTCCTCGATGAACCGCATCGTGAAGTGCGTGGCGTAGTCGACGCCGACACCGACGGCGATCGCAGCGATCGTCGCGGTGATGACGTTGATCGTGTACCCGACGAGGTACATGAAGCCGTAGACCCAGGCGACGACCAGCAGGATCGGCACCATCGAGATCAAGGCGTACCGAGTCGACCGCTTGAGGATCGACGCCATCCGACGACCGAAGTTGCGGAACACGAAGAACAGCGCCACGAACACGAGCAGCGACGTCAGCAGGATCGCGACCGGCAGTGACACCAGCATCGCCTCGGTGAACGCGTCGAGCGTGTTCTGGGTCATGATCGCGCCGCCCGACACCCGGACCACGACGTCCTCACCGGCGAGTTGTCCGGCGAGGGCGCGCCCCGCGTCCTCGAGGACGGCGCGGGCCGGGAGGATGATGCTCTCGTCGGTGATCGTGGCGATGCTGAGCGCGATGGTCGTCGCCTGGGTCCCGTCGCCGACGTACAGGAACGTCTGCGTCTGATCGGGGGTGAAGACCTCCACGCCGTCGTCGTTCACGATGCTGTTCGCCACCGCGAAGTCGTAGATCGCAGCGATCTGCTCACGCGTATCGGCGAATCCGTCGCCGTCGGCGTCGGTGATCTCGACACCGGCTGCGGACGCGATCGCCGAGCGCATCGTCGCCGATCCGGTGGCCTCGGTCACGACGGTGACGGCATTGTTGCGGAACTCGACATCGCCGTTGTAGTCCCGCTCGAACTGCGCGTCGGATGCCTCGATCCGAGCCTCGGTGGCGACGATCGCCTCGAGGGTCTCCGGCGCCGTCAGGTCGCCCTCGATGAAGACGTAGTCGATGTCGCCCTCCGGCCCGTAGTAGCGCTCGTTCTTGTCGAAGCCCTTGATCAGGTCGGTGTCCGACGAGTAGAAGTCGCGGATCTCGAACCCCTCGCCGACCTGTGACGCACCGACCAGGCCGAGCACGGCGAGCACCGCGACCGCGGGCAGCGTGAAGACGCGCCAGCGCGCCAGGAAGTGCACCAGCGTGCCGGCGGCGACGAAGCCGTGGCCCGCGCCGCGCACCTCCTCGGTGAGCGGTCGACCCGCCTCCGCCGCCGCCCGGTTGCGCCGGCGCGTGAGCAGGAACGGCAGGTACAGGAACAGCGCGAGGAACACCGTGTAGATCGCCCACCCGATCACGGGGAACACGATCGCCATGGTCACGCTGATGCCGCCGATGAACGCGGCGACGACGAAGCCGATCTTCTGCGAGGCGACGCGGAGGTGGCTGAGGTCCGCCGGCCGCGGCCCGAGGGCACCTTCGATCGCCAGCAGCAGCTTCGGTGCCACCCAACCGAGGATCAGGTAGCAGAGCACCAGGCCGATCGCCGACGCGATCCCGAACTCGATGATCGCCTGGATGCCCGAGACGGTGTTGGCGAGAAACGCCGCAGCCGACGAGGCGACGGCCAGCAAGAGAGCCGCGAACACCGCCGTCTCGCCCAGTGGGTAGGCGCGCTCGCGGGGTGTGCCGGCGACCTGCTGCTCGCGGGCACGGCCACTGCCGTGGATGAAGAAGTCGACGCCGAAGCTGATCAGCGCGATGGGCACGATCATGATCAGGAGCGGCGAGCCGGTCTTCAACCCGATCAGGGCGTTGATGCCGTTGAACGACATCATCACGACGCCCAGGCCGGCGGCGACCATCATGGCCGCCCAGTACGAGCGGAGCAGCGCGCCGGCGATGATCAGGATGAACGCGACCGCGCCGAAGATGTACGGCCCCGCAGCCGCACCCTGTTCCTCGTCGACGAGCCCGGCGTCGATGAACAGGCCGATCGCCGTCACCGACTCCTGATCGCCACGCAGCATCGTCTGCACGTCGCGGAGCCACCGCTCGGCATCGAGGTCGGAGTCACCACCGAAGCTCTCGACCCGCGTGCCGTCGAACGTGTCGATGTCGTAGGCGACGAACAACCGGAACGCCGGCGATGCCCAGCCGACGACGTCACGACCCCCGATCGTCGTCGATTCACGCGTCGTCGACGTGGCCGAGAGCAGGTTCTGCAACGAGCTCGTCGACGCCTCGTCGGCCAGCACCTCGCTGATCGCGAGCTTGACGTCGGCTTCGGTGGCTGCGGCGAGACCGCCGTCGAGCTGGTCGTCGACGGCGTTCGCGAACGAGTAGACGCCGTCGATCGTGACGCCGAGGTTGCGGTCGAACACGCTCGCCAGATGGTCGCGGGACACCTCGTCGGCCAACACCGTCGCCTGGTTCTCGAGCAGCTCGAGCAGCGAGTCACGGGTCAACACATCGCTGTCCGTGCCGTCCCGGCCGTCCGGTCGCTCGACGATGAACGCCGCCGTCCGGATCGGCGACTGGCTCGCGAACAGCTCGTCGACCCGGTCGGCGGTGTCGTAGATCTCGCCGCTCGGGTCGAACGACGGGTCGCCGTCGTCGGCGACGACGGGAGTCATCACCGCCATCGCGACCGCGGCGACCAGGATCACGCCGGCGAGCGGCCAGGCCCGGCGGTTGATCCACTCGAAGACTCGGTAACCGGTCGACCGCTGATCGGACATGGCAGCTCCCCTTGGGCTCAAGACGGCACGTCAGTGCTGTCCTCAATCGCGCAGCCGCATCCTCACGACCGGCAAGGGTCTTTCGACCCTGTTCCGTCTCCGCCGCCACGGCTCGCAATGGTGATGCGGGGCGGACGTGCTGCCGCTCAGGCGCTCCGCGGGGAGGTCTCGGTGAGCGAGTTCGCGCGGTGGCTGGGATTCGGCGTCGGCGTGGTCCTCGCGATCGGCACGGTCGTCGCGGTGATGAAGACGCTGATCGTGCCGCGGCGTTCCTGGTCGTTCCTCGCCGCCACCGTCGGCCGGCTCGGGTACCGGGTGTTCTACGGCATGGCGGCGCGCCTGCGGTCGTTCGACCACGCCGATCGGTTGCTGGGATTCGAAGCGCCGACCGTGATCATCCTGACCCTGTCGTCGCTCCTCGGGTCGTTCACACTGGCGTTCGGGCTGATGTTGCTCCCGTGGGCCGGCACCGTGGGCGACGCCTTGCGCGAGAGCGGCTCGTCGGTCTTCACGCTCGGCTTCGTCTCCACGGCGACGCCGGTCCCGACCGCGCTCGACGTCACCGCCGGTGCGACCGGCATGATCTTCGTCGCCTTGACGATCGGCTACCTGCCGTCGCTGTACGCGGAGGTCCGCGTGCGCGAGGCGCTGGTGAAGCAGCTCGAGGTCTGGACCGGCAAGCCCTCGTGGGGTCCCGAGATCCTCGCGCGCTTCGCCCTGGTCGGTGGACTCGACCGGCTCCCCGCGCTGTACGACGAGTGGAGCGCCTGGAGCGCGAGGGTCGCCGACTCCCACATGAAGTATCCGGTGCTCACGCACTTCCGGGGACCTCGATCACACAACCACTTCGTCGTCGCGCTCCTCGCCGTGTCGGATGCCGCCGCCCTCGAGATCGCAGCGCGCCCGGACGGCGACCACACCGAGGCGCAGCTGCTCCTCCGCCAGGCGGTCTCGTGCCTCCACGACGTCGCCTACCCGATGCGGCGCATCCCACAGGACCTCGAGCGAGTCGACCTCGATCGCGCCGACTTCCGCGCGGGCTGGCAACGGCTGCTGGCGGCCGGCTACCCGGTTGAGGCCGACGCCGACACGGCATGGGAGACCTTCGCCTCGATCCGGACGCACTACGCGGCCATCGCCGATCGACTGCTGTACTGGACGATCGCCGCACCGGCGCCGTGGAGCGGTGAGCGCCGCGGTTTTCCCGGCCTCACCGACCGACCCGACTCCCCCGAGGTGTGGACGCTCGTCTGAGCCATGCCGGGCGATCCGGCCGATCCCCACCTCTCCCACCCCGATTGGGCGCGTCGGGCCCGCAAGCACCATCATGTGCCGGCTCATGCTCATCGTCGCCATCCCCGTGCTGGTCGCCGTCGCGATCATCCTCCTCGCGGTCGCCTGGGCGGCGCACCACGACACGCTTCTGCCCACCGACCAGGAACTGGTCGACATCGAGTTCGACGCGATGGTGCGCCGACTCGACGTCGATCACGTCTAGGTGCCGGCCACGGCGCGAGGCCGGCCCGCACCCCGCTCGAACGGAAACGGCCCCCGACGGGACTCCGGCGAGTCCGATCGGGGGCCGATCGCTGATGGAGGCGACGCCGGGAATCGAACCCGGGTACACGGCTTTGCAGGCCGTTGCCTCAGCCACTCGGCCACGTCGCCAGCGGGGCCGAGGATAGCGGCACTCCGGCCGCCATCACCCAGGTCGTCGTCACGCCGGACCGGCAGGGGTACTGGCATCGGAGGACCCGGCGCGTCAACATGGGCGTCGCGTGACCGGTCCCCCCACTGCCCTGCCGCCGAGACGCCTCGTCGCCGCTGCCCTGTCCGCCGTCGTCCTCGTCCTGGCGGCCGCCTGCGATCCGCAGGGCGACGACGACGTCGCGACCGGGTGCGAGGCCGCGGTCCGAGAGGCCTCGCTGGCGTCGGAGGTCGCGGAACAGGTGCGGCTCCTCGACGCCGCGCTCGTCGCCTGTCGCTCCTACGCCGCGTTCACCGGCGAGCTCGCCCGCTACCCGGGCATCGTCGGCTACGACATCTCGACGTTCGTGGCACTCCGCTGCGACCGTGTGACCGACGACGCGGTCCGGACGGCTCCGACGTGCGCGGCGGTGATCGATCCCACCACGACGCTGCCTCCGACGACCTTGCCCGACGTCGTGTTCGTCGGCGACACCCTCGACGGCCGCCCGATCGAGATCCGTCCGAGCGCTGCCGTGCAGTTCGTGGGCGAGGTACCGGCGACGGTGCAGCAGACGGTCGACATCGCGCTCGAGTCCGGCTGCGAGGGCGTGCTCGCGCAGCGCGACCTGTGGGCGACACGGATCGGTGACCCCGAGACCGGCGACGAGGCATCGGTGTACGCCCAACACGCCCAGAACGTCGCGAACTACATCCAGTGCGAGAGCGAACCGCTCGACCTGGCGGCGTTGGGCCTCTAGCGAAGCCGCGTGCTGCGGCCTCGTGCAGCGGTCGGCCCGGGCGTCTACGGGGCCAGCAGACCGAACGTGGTCAGATCGATCAGCGTGCCGCTGTGCCCGCCGTCGAGCGGGTTGAAGTCGCCACCGTCGGTCAAGATCACGAGCACGACGAAGATCAGGATCGCCAGCAGGGTGAACGCGATCCACTGGGCTACGGGCCCGAACACCCGCCGGTCGGGGGCGACCTCGTTGCGGCCGCGGGTGGGGCGTCCCTTGGGGGGTGTCATGCCCTTCTTCGGCGTGCTCTGCGTAGCCATCGCACGACGAGCGTAGCTCCGGGCTTTCGGCCCTGTCACGCCACCTGCGAACATGGCCGGCGTGCAGACCTTCGTCCACGCGCTCCGTCGCGCCGAGGCCCTCGCAGGCCATCGCGAGGCCCTCGTCTGCGACAGGACGAGGCTGACGTATCACGAGTTCGGCCACCGTCTCCGCCGGCTCCACGGGGCGCTCGTCGAGCTCGCCACCGACCCGGGCGACCGCATCGCCGTCCTCTCCTTCAACTCGATCCCCTTCGTCGAGCTGTACTGCGGCATCCCGATGGCCGGCCGGGTGCAGGTGCCGCTCAACTTCCGCTGGGCGGCGCCCGAGCTGGCCTACGCACTCCGCGACGCCGGCGCCCGAGTGCTGTTCTGCGACCGCGACCCGGGCGGGCTCGGCGACATCGTCGAACGAGTCGTCCGGATCGATCTCGGCGAGTACGACGAGCTCCTCGATTCGGCACCGCCGCTCGAGTTCGACGACGACGCGCTGCGCGAGGACGACCTGGCCGGCCTCTTCTACACCGGAGGCACGACCGGCGCCAGCAAGGGCGTCAAGCTGACGCACCGCAACCTGGTGGCCAACGCCGTGAACGCGCAGTTCATCCAGCCGATGACCGTCGACGACCGGTATCTCGTGATGGCACCGATGTTCCATGCGGCCGGTTCGATCAGCGTGCTGCAGTCGGTCTTCCTCGGGGCGACGCAGGTGATCCTGCCGGCGTTCGCGCCGGCCGCGATGCTCGATCTCGTCGCCGCCGAGGGCATCACCCAGACGCTCGGCGTCCCGACGATGGTGGCCGCCACCGTCGAAGAGCAGCTGGCCCGGCCGCGAGACGTCGGCACGTTCCGGGTCTACGCGCACGGCGGCTCACCGATCGCGATGGAGGTCGTGCGCCGCGGCGTGCAGGCGTTCCCTGGCACCGCGTTCGTGCACCTCTACGGCGCAACCGAGACGGCACCACTCGTCACCGGGACGGCCGACGAGGTCGCGCTCCTCGACACCGAGCGCGAGAAGTCGGCCGGCCAGCCCGTGATGGGCTGCGAGATCGTGATCAGAGGCACGGACGGCGAGCCCATCCCGACCGGGCAGGCCGGCGAGGTGACCATTCGGGGCGCCAACGTGATGGCCGGCTACTGGAACAAGCCGGAGCAGACGAGCGCAGCGCTCCGCGACGGCTGGTACTGGTCGGGTGACGTCGGGCGCGTCGACGAGGCCGGGTACCTCTACCTCCTCGACCGCTCGAAGGACATGATCATCTCCGGCGGCGAGAACGTGTACTGCACCGAGGTCGAGGACGCGATCTACGCTCACGCCGCGGTGCTCGAAGCCACGGTCTTCGGTGTGCCGAGCGACGAGTGGGGCGAGGCCGTCCACGCCGTCGTCGTCCTCCGGGACGGTGAATCGCTGACCGGCGACGAACTGATCGAGCACTGCCGCGCGTTGATCGCCGGGTACAAGGTGCCGCGATCGGTCGAGTTCCGCACCGAGCCGCTGCCGACGTCGGGTCCGGGCAAGGTGCTCAAGCGCGAGCTCCGTGCGCCGTACTGGGCCAGCCGCGACGCTTCGATCGGCTGAGCGCCGCTCCCCCGGCAGCGCTCGTGACAACGGCTGAAAACGCTTGCATACTGGGCGCGTGCCAGCGCCTGGATCGACCTCCGAACCGACCACCGACCCGACCACCTCGCTCGCGATGTCGCCGACGTGGTGGCGGCGCGGTGCCGTCTACCAGGTGTATCCCCGGTCGTTCGCCGATGCCAACGGCGACGGCACCGGCGACCTGGCCGGCATCCGGTCGCGCCTCCCCTACCTCGAGGCGCTCGGCGTCGATGCGATCTGGATCTCACCGTGGTACCCGTCGCCGCTCAACGACGGCGGCTACGACGTCGCCGACTACCGCGACATCGACCCTCGGTTCGGCACGCTCGCCGACGCCGAGGAGCTGATCGCCGACGCCCATGCCCGCGGCCTGCGCATCATCATCGACCTCGTCCCCAATCACACGTCGAGCGAGCACCGGTGGTTCCGGGCGGCGCTCGCCGCCGAGGCCGGATCGCGCGAACGGGGGCGCTACGTCTTCAAGGACGGCAAGGGACCGGACGGCTCGCAGCCACCGACGAACTGGACCTCGGTGTTCGGCGGGCCCGCCTGGCACCGCGTCGACGACGGCCAGTGGTACCTGCACCTGTTCGATCCGACGCAGCCCGACCTCAACTGGGAGAACGAGGAGGTGCGGTCGGAGTTCGACGACGTGCTCCGCTTCTGGCTCGACCTGGGCGTCGACGGATTTCGCGTCGACGTCGCGCACGCGCTGGTGAAGGACCAGTCGTTCCCCGACCTGGAGACCACCGGACGGCTGCTGGGCAACAGCCGGCAGAGCAATCACCCGCACTGGGACCGCGACGGCGTCCACGAGATCATCCGCCGGTGGCGCAAGGTGCTCGATGCGTCCGAACGCGACGTGATGATGGTCGCCGAGGCGTGGGTCCACCCTGATCGGCTCCCGCTGTACCTGCGGCCCGACGAGTACCACCAGTCGTTCAACTTCGACTTCCTCGAGACCCCGTGGGAGCTCGCGCCGGCTCGGGCCGCGATCGACCGGGCGATCAAGGCCGCTGTCGACGTCGGATCGACGCCCACGTGGACCGTCTCGAACCACGACGTGATGCGCCACGCGACCCGCTACGGGCTGCCGGGCGACACGAACTGGCGAACCTGGCCGCTGACGGGCCCGCACGACGACCTCGATCCCGTGGCCGGCCTGCGGCGGGCGAGGGCGGCGGCGCTGCTGCTGATGGCGCTCCCCGGCTCGGTCTACCTGTACCAGGGTGAAGAGCTCGGCCTCCCCGAGGTCTGGGACCTTCCGCCCGACGTGCTCGACGACCCGGTGTGGGAGAACTCCGACCACGAGCAGAAGGGCCGCGACGGGTGTCGCGTGCCGATCCCGTGGACTCCCGACGGACCCTCGCTCGGCTTCGGCACCGGCGATCCGTGGCTGCCCCAGCCGCCGGGTTTCGGGGCGCTCTCGGTCGCGAGTCAGACCGGCGTCGACGGCTCGACGCTCGAGATGTACCGGACGGCGCTGGGCGTCCGCCGCTCGTACCTCGACGACGACGAGTCCCTCGAGTGGGAGGAGCTCGGACCGGACGTCCTCGCCTTCCGGCGCGGCTCGGGCGTGGTCTGCGTGGTGAACTTCGGCATCGAACCGGCCGCCCTCCCGGCCGGCGACGTGCTGGTCACGTCCGCCGAACTGTCCGAGGGACGGCTGCCGACCGACGCCGCCGCCTGGGTCCTCTGACCGGCGACGGCGGGCATCTCAGGACGTGACCGCCGTCATCGTGCGCCGGCCGACCGGTGAGTACTTCACGATGCAGACGATCGCCCGGACACCGTCGCGCCAGCCGATCTTCTTGCCCTCCTCGTAGGTCCGGCCCGAGTACGAGATGCCGACCTCGTACACCCGGCAACGGCGGGCGGCGACCTTGGCGGTGATCTCGGGCTCGAACCCGAACCGGTCCTCCTCGATCTCGATCGACTGGATGATCGAGCGCTTGAACGCCTTGTAGCAGGTCTCCATGTCGGACAGGTTGAGGTCGGTGAAGGCGTTGGACAGCAGGGTGAGGAACCGGTTGCCCATCGAGTGCCAGAAGTAGAGCACGCGGTGCGGCCTCCCCGAGACGAACCGGCTGCCGTAGACCACGTCGGCGTCGCCGGACTCCAACGGCTCGAGCAGGAGCGGATAGTCGGCGGGGTCGTACTCGAGGTCGGCGTCCTGCACGACCACGTAGTCGGACGTGGCACGCGCGAAGCCGGCCCTGAGCGCGGCCCCCTTGCCCTGGTTGTACGGCTGTTCGAGGACCGTCAGGCGCGGATCGCTCACGCCTCGCATGATCTCCAGGGTCGCATCGGACGAGCCGTCGTCGACGGCGATCACCTCGGCGACCCACGGTGACGCCAAGACCCGGCCGAGGAGCTCTGCGACCGTGGCCTCCTCGTTGAAGCAGGGGACGACCACGGTGAGACACCGCCTCGGCTCGAACACCGGCGGAACGCTAGCAGCGCACCCGCGGGCCGATCGGCCGATCCGTCGCTCGCCACACGCGCTTCACATCTGCACGATGTGCGCCGATAGATCACCATGAGCGAAACGCTGACCGCCCGCACCGAGGACTGGCCCACCGCCGAGGGGTGGCTCCCACTCGCAGTCGAATCCGTCGACCGGATCCGCGAGATCGAGGACCCGGCGGTCAGGAACCTCTGGATCACCCAGTCCTACGCCGACCTCGCCCGGCGGCTGCTCGGCCATCTGCACACCGACCAGACGTGGTGCACGTTCGCGATCTGGGCGTCCAACACAGCGGGCGTCTCGATCCGGGGCGAGGAGCTCCCCCACTTCGTCACCGACCTCCTCGAGGGAGCCGACCACCACATCGACGCGATCGTCGACGACGCGAACGACCACCCGCCGCTGATCCGCCGGCTCACGACTCGGCTCCACCGCTCGCATCTCGAGCGCCTCGTCACCCGCGCCGTCGGGCAGGTGTCGGCCAGGATCGCCCACGGCAACACGCTCGTGTACGCGGAGCTCGCCCCCCTGTTCGTCCGGTTCCTCGAATGGCTCGACGACGTCGAGCCGAGCGCGCTGACCGACGACGGCATCGAGACGGACCTCGACGGGCTCGGCGTTCCGTCCGAGCGCGACGATCAGCTCGTCAGGACGGCATTCCGCTGCTACGCGATGGCCGTCCGTGCGGACGATCCGCACGAGCGGGCGCAGCTCGTGCTGGCGGCCAACGTCGCCGCGGTCCTCCACGAGCAGCAGCGCCTCCAACCCGACATCGCGGCGGCGCTCGACGCCGGGCTCATCGACGTCGGGGACGAGCTCGACGGACTGTGCCATCGCTGGCTAGCCGGGCCGGTCCGGCGTTGGCTCGTCGGTCTCGCGCAGCGCCGCATCGTGCGGCACGTGGAGCTCCTGTGGGAGCACATCGCCACGCACCTCCTGATGACCCTCGACGTGCCGGGCCAGCGCCTCCATCTCGGCCGCGACGTCCCGCCACCCGCAGATGGACCGATGTTCCCGGCGGCACTCGAACACATGGAGCTGCCGGCGCTGGTCGCCCTGATGCAGGAGTGGGATCCGACCGGCGGCACCGGGCGCGGCTCGGGCGCCGACGACTGGGCCGACCTCCACCAGCGGATGGGCTACATCACCAACCTGTTCCGTAGCCGCCAGCAGGTCCTCGGCCTCACGGCGCCGCCGTTCACGTCGGCGGAGCTGGCGGTGATGACGCGCCTCGAGCTCCCGGCTTCGATCTGACCTCCGGTCGTGGCGGCCTATCGGCCGCCGGCGTCGGCCAGGTGCGTCGGGATCGCGAACGCCGGCCGGTCACCGTGCCGCATCTCGTCGAGGATGCCGTTCATCAGGTGACGACCGACGAACGCGCTGACGCGCGCATGGAAGCGGTTCGTCGCCTTGCCGCGGGTCAGGATCCGTGTCAAGGCGCTCATGACCGGGAAGAGGTGACGGGTCCAGTTCGCCGGTGCGAGTCCGATCATGTCGGCCACGTGGTCACCGAGGAAGTGACGGAACGCGGTCGGCATCACGGGCCATGCCAACCTCGGCATGTGCTGATGGGACTGCGCCACGAGCGCCGCCGTCATCGCCCGGCCGGCCCCGCTGGGGGCCTGCTGGCGGTGCCAGATGCGATCTCGGAGCTCGGAGGCCGCCGCACGGTCGAGCGGGACGAGCTCGGGTGACGCGCCCAGGTAGTGGCCGACCAGGCGCCACAGGTGGAGGTGATCGTCGACGTCTGACGAGTCGTACTCGACACCGCTGACGTCGAACGCGTCGTAGACCGCGACGGTGAACGTGAGCCAGGTACCGACCAGATCCTCCTGATTCGCCGGCAGGCCCCACGAGGCCGACCAGACCAGCGTGGACCCCTCCTCCGCCGGTGGTGGCATGGACTCGACCCGCTCGACGGACGGGTCGTGGGCGATCAGCCAGCGCACTGCGGCGTGCATCAGGCGGACGTGCAGGATGCGGTCGACGCCCGCACCCCCCGGATCCATCGCGCCGGGCGCTGCGATGTCCATCATGAACTGGGCGGTCTCGTTCAACCGTCGCTCGGTGTCGGTCTGCAGGCGACTGGTCAGGCGCAGCACCTGCACACCCTTCGCCGCGGCGTAGCTGTTCGGCAGCGACGACAGGTACAGCGCCGAGAAGTGATGCGCGACGAGCCGGTTGAAGAACTCCTGGCCCCGGGCGACGGCCCGCTCGTCGACCCAGTCGGGTGGCATCGCCGCGGTCTCGAGGAAGGTGCGCACCGCGGGCACCTGTTCTTCGGCCGGCAACCTGGTGTGACGGACGAGGTGCCCGAACAGCTGGCCGGGCGCCGACGCCTCGACGGCGGCGAAGTACTCGGCCACCGCCGCATCGGCGGGCGGGTCGGCGACCTCGCGCCACCGATCGAGGTCGATCGACGCGGGGTCCAACGGCTCGATGCTCATGGCGTGGACGGAACCTCCGGATGTCGGGTCGGGCGCGCCAGCAGGAAGCCCTGCGCGTAGTCGACGCCGAGCCGGCTCACCGCGTCGAGTTGATCGGTGGTCTCGACCCCTTCGGCGACGGTCCGGAGGTCGAGTGTCGTGGCGACGCCGACGATGAGCCGGACCAGGTTCTCGTCGACCACGGGATTGACGATGCTCGAGTCGATCTTGATGCCGTCGACGGGGAACCGGTGGAGATGGCTGAGCGACGCGTACCCGACGCCGAAGTC
The DNA here is from genome assembly GCF_030065885.1 of Ilumatobacter sp. Taxonomy (GTDB): domain Bacteria; phylum Actinomycetota; class Acidimicrobiia; order Acidimicrobiales; family Ilumatobacteraceae; genus Ilumatobacter. Next base: position 12,418 of record NZ_JASJCS010000115.1, read on the forward strand.
GTCGAGGAACAGCCGCACACCCGCCTGGCGCAGGCGGACGAGGTTGGCGGCCACGGCATCTCCCTGTTCGAAGGCGCCCTCGGTCAGTTCGACGACGACCGAACGCGAGTCGACACCACCCGTCTCGAGACGGCTCAGCACCGCCTCGGCGGCACCCTCGACGGCGATCTGCGCGAGCGACACGTTGATCGCGACGAAGCCGGGATCGGACGCGAAGATCGCGTGCTGGTCCTCACAGACGACCCGGATCAGTTCGTCGCCGAGCTCGCCGGCGAAGCCCGCGACCTCGGCGACCCCCAGGAAGCGACGCGCGTCGATCGGTCCGTGCTGCGGGTGATCCCATCGAGCGAGTGCCTCCCATCCGGCGACCAGGCCGTCCCGCAGCGGGACGATCCGCTGGTAGTGCACCGTCAGTTGCCGGGACTCGACCGCGTGACGAAGGTCGCGACGAAGGCCATCGGCCCGGTCGTCGGTCTCGCTCGGACGCGACGAGAGCGTGAGTCGGCCGCGGCCGGCGTTCTTCGACTCGTACATCGCGAGGTCGGCGTGGTGCAGCAGGTCGGCGGCGTCGCTGGTGTCGGCGTCGCTGACCGCCAGCCCCATGCTGACGCTCACGTCGACGTCGATCTCGCCGCACCTGGCCGGTCCGGTGACGACGGAGAAGACGCGGGCGGCGAGCGCCATCGCATGCTCCTCGTTGTCGACCGCCGGCGCGACGACGACGAACTCGTCGCCGCCGAACCG
>NZ_JASJCS010000116.1 GCF_030065885.1 Ilumatobacter sp.
GTCGCGGTCGACCCATACCTCGGTGCCCCGATTCACCATGACCTCGTCGACGGCCGGGTCACGGAGGAACTGATCGAGGAGGTCGAGGCCGTCGAGTCGAGCGACGGCGCGCTCGTGTGCCGTGGCGCGTACGTCGGGGGTCACGAGCGGGGCGAGCCGATCGAGCTCCGCGTCGACGACGGTCGCGACGTCGCCGGGGACCTCGGCCGCGCGCCGGCACACCGCGTCGACGAGCGCGTGAACGTCGATCATGCCGCCTGGCGCAACCGTCGCTGTGCGCCCCTGGGAATCCGCGTGACGAGCAAGCCGGAGTCGACCGCCCGCGCGATCGCCGGGTCGAGCAGCAGCGTCGCTGCGATGGGAGCGCCGATCGCCGCCTCGATGTCAGCGGCGCGCAGCGCCCGGCCGGGCTCTTCGATGACCACCACCCCTGACGGCCGGTGGCCGCGTCGGACGGCCGCGGTCAGCGCGAGGTAGCACGGTCGCGTGACGAGCCAGTCGTGGTCGGCGATCGACGCGATGTGTGCGGTCGGCGGCGGCGGGTTGGTGCCGGCGTCGACGACGACATGGCGGACCTCGCGGCGCAGGTGCTCGGCGAGCTCGGACCACCGGCCCGCGCCACCGCCGTGGCCGGCCGGCAGCAGCGACAGCTGATCGGAGAGCCGCGACTCGAGCGCGGTGAGGCGGTCGGTGCTCGCCTCGCTGCGCAGCCAGTCGTGGACGCCCGGCGAGTCGGGTTCGGGGATACCCAGGGTCATCGGCAGGTCGCCGGCGAGGTCGACCAGCAACGTGGGGCGGTCGGCGGCGAGCGCCAGGGACGCCGCGACGACGGTGGTGCCGCTGCCGCCCTTGGCGGCCCAGCAGACGGTGATCATGGTTCCTCCGCACGGATCGTCGTGTCAGGAGGGAAGCCGGATCGCAGATTGTACCGGTCGTCGCGCCGACCCACCACCTGAAGATCCGGCCGCCCAACGGGCACGCAGCGCGCGATTTCGCCCGTTTCGGCATCGTCCGTGGTCGGGTTCGTCAAGAAACGCCCAAATTCATTGAGGCCGACCACTCGACGTGCCGATGAGCGCGTGCACCTACCCGCGCGCGCGAAAGCAGTTGCTCATGACCTCACACCGTCACCCCGTCGATCACCGGCCCGACCCCGTTCGGCGACCGGTTCGCTGTACCCGCCGAGGTCGGGTGTGGAAGGCTCCGCCGGCCTCCCACACACAGCGGTTCGAAGGCCGCCGCAGTCGGGTCTGGCGGTCGGCGCCTCGGGGCCACGACGATCTCGGCTCGATCGCGCCCCGTTCCGCGTTCATGCTGATCGCCGCCGTCATCGCCGTGATCGCCATGGGTGCGGCGACGCTCGTCCAGCTCGACGACGGCCCGTCGGCGAACGCCGCGCCCCAGCCGGCGCTCGGCTCGCTGTCCTCGGTGGTCGACCAGGTCGGCGCCCGCGAGCTCTGGAACGTCGGTGTCACCGGCGAGGGCGTCAACGTCGCCGTCGTCGACACCGGCGTCGCGCCGGTCGGGGCGCTGGCCGAACGGATCGTCGCCGCTGCCGACTTCAGCCCCGAGCAGGCCGATGCAGCGACGCGGTACGTCGACACCAACGGCCACGGGACGCACCTCGCCGGCATCATCGCCGGCCGGTCGCCGGGCGCCGACCCGAGCGACCCCGCATCCGACGATCTCCTCGGTGTCGCCCCCGACGCGGGCATCGTCTCGGTCAAGGTCGCCGACCGGCACGGTGATGTCACCGTCGCCCAGGTCGTGAGCGGCATCGACTGGGTGATCGCGCACGCCGATCGCCTCGACATCGGCGTGCTCACGATCACGATCGACGCCGGCGAACAGGGCACCGAGGCCGCCGCCGCGCTCGACGACGCGGTGGCGCGCGCCTGGGCGGCCGGCATCGTCGTCGTCACCGCCGCCGGCAACGACGGCGCAACGGCGGGCGGCATCAACGCCCCGGCCAGGAACCCGGCCGTCATCGCCGTCGGTGGGTTGGAGGCGACCGCCGACGGTCTCGTCGCCGCCGACTGGTCGACCCGAGGCGACGCCGACCGGACGCCCGACATCGCCGCGCCCGGCGCACACATCGTCAGCCTGCGAGCCCCCGGCAGCGATGCGGACGTCCATCACCCCGAGGGGCTCGTCGACGAGGTCCGGTTCCTCGGGAGCGGCTCGTCGCAGTCGGCGGCCGTCGCCGCCGGCGCAGCTGCGCTGCTGCTCTCGAACGACCCGACCATGACACCCGACGAGGTCAAGGCTGCGCTCGTCGCATCGGCGGTCGACGTGGGTGCGAGCGCGGCGGCAGTCGGGGCAGGGGCGCTCCGCGTCGACGCGGCCGCCGACCTCGACGTGACCGGGGCCACGCAGGACCTCGTTCCGGCCGGCGCCCGCGTCGACGTGGGGCCGGCGGTCGGCGCGATGCTGGTATCGCCCGACTGGTCGAGCTCCACGTGGTCGAGCTCCACGTGGTCGAGCTCCACGTGGTCGAGCTCCACGTGGTCGAGCAGCACGTGGTCGAGCAGCACGTGGTCGAGCTCCACCTGGTCGAGCTCCACCTGGTCGAGCAGCACGTGGTCGAGCAGCACGTGGTCGAGCAGCACGTGGTCGAGCTCCACGTGGTCGAGCAGCACGTGGTCGAGCTCCACGTGGTCGAGCAGCACCTGGTCGTAGCCACTGCAGGCGGCGCTCGCCGCCCTCGCTAAGTTGGCGACTACAACCCGGATGAGGAGTCGCCGTTGACCCATGCCGATGCAGGCGCGGCCTTGCCGCACCTTGGCTCGACCGAGCCGCCTGACGCGGCGGTCGTCGGCGCGCGCCGACCGGAGCTGCAGGTGTTCCTGCTGGCGGGCTGCATGGCCGTCGCAACGCTCGTCAGCCTGCTGGTCGTGCCGAACCGTGGTGACGCGGTCGAGCCGACCGGCTGGTGGGCGTTCGTGGCCACCGCGGTCATGTTCGGGCTGTTCGAGTTCGCCGTCTTCAACGTCCAGTTCCGGCGCCAGAGCATCTCGTTCTCGCTGTCGGAGATCCCGATCGCCTTCGCCCTGGTCTTCCTGAGCCCGCCGCTGGCGCTGCTCGCCAGGGGCCCGTCGAGCGCGGCCGTCCTGATCGCCAGCCGTGGCAACCGCGGCCACAAGCTCACCTTCAACCTCTGTCTCGTGATGTTCGAGGTCACGCTCGCCGCGCTGGTCTTCCGGGGCCTGCTCGAACTGACCGACGGGGGCCGCGCCGTGCTGCTCGGCCTCGTCGTGCTCTCGCTGATGATGGTCGCGCCACTCACCTCGGTGCTGATCTCGGTCGCGATCTCTCGATTCGAGGGAGACGCTCGCGAACGGATCGTGAGCGAGCTCCGCGCGACGTGGTGGATGTACACGGTCAACGCGGTGCTGAGTGCGATGACGGTCTCGCTGGCATTGTTCGAGCCGGCGTTGGCGCTGCTCGCGCTGCTGCCGGCCATGGGGATGTGGTACGTGCTGCAGGCATACGGCGAGGTGAGCCAGGAGCTGCGCGATCTCGACGCGGTGCACGGCTTCGCCGGCCACATCGGCGGCACGCTCGACGTCGACGAGATCGCCGACGTGGCCGCGGCCGAGGTCCATGAGCTCCTGCGCGCCCAGGGGGTGGCGCTCGTCCGGTTCGCACCCGACGGCGTCGTCGTCCACACAGCCGGTGAGGTGAACATCGAGCTCCCCGACGACCTGACCTCGGAGGCATGGGCGCGCGTCCTGGCCAACGACGAGGTCCAACTGCTCGACCGGGACCGTCTCGGACGGATGGGCGTCGCGCTCGAACCCGCCGCGCCGGCCGCACTCGTCGCCCCGATCCGCGACGACGGCGCGGTCTTCGCCGTGCTCGTCGCCGCGCAGCAAGACGTCTTCCCGTTCCAGTTCGGCGACGGCGACGTCGCCCGGCTGCGCAACATGGCCCAGCAGCTCGCGGTCAGCCTGCGACGGGGCATGCTGCACGAACGGCTGGAGTTCGAGGCGCGTCACGACGCGCTGACGGGCCTACCTGCGCGGACGCTGTTCGAGTCGAACGTCGCCGAGGCGGTCGGGACGCGTGACGGTGGCCGCGTCTCGTGCGTGCTGATGCTCGACATCGACCGGTTCAAAGAGGTCAACGACACCCTCGGACACCACGCTGGCGACGACCTCCTCAAGCAGTTCGCCGCACGGATGACAGCGCTGCTCGAACCCGATGACGTGCTCGCCCGTCTCGCGGGCGACGAGTTCGCGATCCTGTGCCACCGCGGCAGCTACGACGAGGGGCTCGAGTTCGCCCACACGTGCGTTCGTCAGGGCGGCCGACCGGTCGTGCTCGACGGACTCGAGATCGTCGTCACCGTCAGCGTCGGCGTCGCACGGATCATCGAGAGCGACCGCGACGCCCTGCAACCGATGCGACGGGCCGACATCGCGATGTACAACGCGAAGTGGCAACGCACGGGCGTCGAGTACTACCGCGACGAGATCGACCGGCGGACCCCGGCACGCCTGTCGATGCTGGGTGACCTCCGGACGGCGATCGAGGCGAACGAGCTCGACGTCGTGTACCAGCCCAAGCTCGACCTGCGCACCGGCCATCTCGTCGGTGCCGAGGCGCTGGTGCGCTGGGAGCACTCGACCCGGGGCGTGGTGGCGCCCGCCGAGTTCGTGCGCGTCGCCGAGGACACCGGTCTCATCAAGGAGATGACCGACCTCGTGCTCGCCCGGGGCATCGAGATGCTGCGCCGCCTCCGCGACCAGCACCACACGATCTCGCTCGCCGTCAACCTCTCCACGCACGACCTCTTCGACTCGCGTCTGCCCGCCCGCGTCCAGGGCTATCTCGACGACCACGGCGTCGACCCGTCGGCCCTCACGCTCGAGATCACCGAGTCGTCGCTGTTCGTCGACGCACCGCGGACGCGTGCCACGATCGACGACCTGCACGACGTCGGGCTGCGCATGGCCGTCGACGACTTCGGCACCGGCTACTCGTCGCTCAGCTACCTGCGCCGGCTGCCGGTCCACGAGCTGAAGATCGACCAGAGCTTCGTCTCGGGGATGCTGACCGACCCGCAGGACGAGGTCATCGTGCGCTCGACGGTCGACCTCGGCCACAACCTCGACCTGCTCGTCGTCGCCGAGGGCGTCGAGGAGCGCGCGGTGCTCGACCGGCTCCGGGAGTTCGGCTGCGACGAGGCGCAGGGCTACTACATCTCGCCGCCGATCACCGACGACGAGCTGATCGGTTGGCTCGAGCGGTCGCTCGGGGCGTCCGAGCCGTCGCTGACGTGGATGGGCCCACTCAGCTGACCTGAGCGGCGCTGCGCGCTGCCGTCACGGCGCCGCTACTCGACGATGTTGACGAGCGCTTCGCCGGCGGTGTAGTGACGGAGGTTGTCGAGGAACAGGTCGATCGCGCGCCGGTGCGAACGGTCGGTCGTGCCCGACGAGTGCGGCGTGACGATCACGTTGGGCAACCGCCACAACGGGCTCTCGGCCAGCAGCGGCTCGGTCGCGAACACGTCGAGCCCGGCGCCGCCGAGGTGCCCGTTCCGCAGAACGTCGACGAGGGCCGACTCGTCGACGATCTCGCCGCGACCGACGTTGACGAACCAGCTGCCCGGCCGCATCGTCGCGAACGCGACTCGGTCGAACATGCCGCGGGTGTCGTCGGTGAGCGGAGCGGTCACCGCGATGGCATCGGCCCAGGCGAGCAACTCGTGCAGTCGATCGTGGGTCCACGTCTCGCAGATCTCGTCGCCGCGGATCGTGCGGCGGAGACCGACGACCTCGGTGCCGAACGCCGCAGCGAGGCGGGCCACCTCGGTGCCGATCGCGCCGAGACCGACGATGCCGAGCCGCACGTCGTGGAGGTCGCGCGAGGGCTCGGGTTCCCATCGACGTTCGGCTTGGGCGCGGGCGAGCCTCGGCAGCTCGCGTCCGAGAGCGAGGAGGTAGAGGATGACCGTCTGGGCGATCGACGGTGCCGACGCCCCCGACGAGTTCGTCACGGTGGCGCCCTGGTCGCGGAGCATCGAGAACACCGGATGATCGGTGCCGGCCGACATCGACTGCATCCAGTCGAGGTTCGGGGCCCGCGTGCACACACCCATGAAGGCGGCGGCGCGATCCGGCCAGGCATCGGGCGAGAAGAAGGCGATCGTGATCCGGTCGATGTCGCGCTGCATCACCTGCTCGGTGCCGACCAGGCGCACCACCTCGATCGTCGGGTCGATGGCCTCGATCTCGTCACCGCGGGCGTCCCAGAACGTGTCGGTGCAGAAGAGCACGGTCATCGCCAGAACCTATCCACGAGTTTCGTCGGGGATCGGAGCGGGCAGGGCGACGGCCGGTCGCCGCGGTCGTCCCGCTACGGTGGCGGTCGGAGGTGTCTGGGTACCTGGTGGGCTCCGCCGCCTTCAAAGCGGTTGGGACGGGCGATCCCCGTCCGGCGGGTTCGATTCCCGTCCACCTCCGATTGAAATCGAACCCTGGGCCGCACGCACCGCCATCTGGGGTGATGTGGTCCAGGGTTCGATGCTCAGCGGTTCAGAGTCGTGACTCGGACGAACGATCGAGCCGCGAAGTTCCTGCTCAGAGGACGTCTGCGGGGCGGACGTCTCGGTGCGATTCTCGTACCGCAATTCCCACGTAACTCTCAGGGGACTGCTCGGCGCAGGGTGGGGAGAACCAGCTGCTGGCGTGTGTGAGCGCCCGCCCGACCGCCGGCATCGTGACACTTCGCGCCGCGGAGGGTGCTCAGAGGATCGTCGATCATCGTGAGACCGGTGTCAGATTCACGCAGAACGAACAGATGGGGCCCACCCGAAACCCGCACCGGCGTGTGAGATCAGCCGACCCGTATCGGCGCTGAGCTCAGCACAGCACGCGTCTGCGCTCGTCGGCCCGATCGACACGCAGCGGTTCCGCGCAGGCGTGGGCCGCATGCGAGGAGGAATGCGGGTCAGCTCCACGGTCGTTCGAGAGCCGTACGCTCGCCAGATGAGCGACGACACCCTGACCGACGTCGACGACGTCGAGATCTCACCGGCGGCACGCACTTTCGTCGTCACCGCCACTGGCGCCTCGCTGGCGGCGTTCAACCTGGGCTTCGACCTGGGCGCGTTCGAGAACATCGACCACCGCAAGATCTGGGCGATGTGGGTGTTGTGCACCGTTGCGTTGGTGTCGAGCTACCTCGTCCGCGACCGGGACTATCGGCTCGGCGGTCGCTGGCGCCTCGCGCTCGCCGTCCCGAGCCTGTGGCTCGTGGCCGACCTCTTCTTCGTCACCTCGTCGAACGTCGCAGTGGTCGTGCTGTTGATCCTCTCGCTCGGCGCGCTGCCGTTCGCGATGTACATCATCATCCGACTGGTCGCCGGCGACTTCGTGTCACTGACCGCTCGCCTCCGTGTGGCGCTGGTCGTGACCGCGCTCGTCGTGTTCGCGGTCGGCTGGTACGTCGGCGATGGACACCCTCGCTTCCTGTCGTGCCGTGACTTCGCCCGCGCCGGCGAGTTCGTCCCCGCGAATTGCGAGCCCTGATCAGGCGGTCTCCTGACGTATCGGTGCGGCGCGATGCGGGATGGGCGTTGCTGGACGATGTAGATGGACGCTGGACCGACGAGATCACCCGACAGTACGTCCGAGGTGTTGGTGCTGCGGAGCGACGTGAGTCGCGTCGTCAGCAGCGCCGGATCCTGCTCGAGCTACGTCCGAGCAAGATCGTTGGGATCGCCTCGACCCCTTCCAGTCTGAGCGATACGGCGCAGACGCGGGACGCTTGACGTGCCTAGGCGGATCGCGGGTGATGGATCCCGTTGGAGAGCAGGTTCTTGAGCTGCTCGGCAAGAGCCTGAGCGTCGTCGCGTAGTCGCGTTGAGTCCGGCCGGGAGAGGAGAGAGCGCGACGCGCTCGGGAACACGCGATCGGGACGGTCGGAGAAGACCTCTGCGACATCGTGCGGCGTGGCGCCTTGGTGCCCGACGCCGGGCGCGAGATACAGCGCGTTCGGCGCTGTGAGATCGAGGCACGGGTCGATGCACCGCTCCAGCCCGGCCGGACCATCGCCCAGGCCCCACTCCTCGAGGAGTTCCCCGGACGGATCCGGACCCACGCCAACGGCCCACGACTCTGCCGCACTTGCTCGAACCGGGCGGAGAACTCGATCACCACACCAACAGTTCTCCCAGGCCGAGCGCACCTTGCCCGAACAAGCACAGCGCTCAGGGCTCATGCGCCACGGGCGTCGGTGCGGCGACTGCGGGCGTTCCGTCCGGATCGACGAGCGCATCGGTGTCGCTTTGGGTGTTTCGTCATGCAATGTGGTCGACGAAGCCAAGTTCGTTCGCGTCGGGATCAGCGATCGTGAACTTTCGAGTTCCGTACGCAGTGTCGAACAGCGGCTCGACGATCTCGACCCAATGCTTCAGCCGTTCCCACATCACGTCCGGGTCGTCGACGGTGAAGTTGAATCGTGCGCCCCACCCCTCGGCCTCTTGAATGGCGAACGCGGCGCCGGAAGCGGCTCGGAAGTGCGCGTAGTTCGGCTCGCCCGGAGGCCAAGTCGAGTCGACGACGAACCCAAGCACGTCCGTGTACCACTCAATGGCACGCCCGAGATCGCTCACGTTGGCGCGGGCGTGTTCGAGTCGGGTTTCCACGCCTCAAGCCTGGCACGCACAGGGCGGTGACACGACCCCGCCCTGTGGCCGGCCCGGCCGATCGGGGCCCGCCGAGCGGTATCGCCCGCAGTCGGCTCGTCGCGTAGCCCGCTACGGATCGCCGAGCGGAATGCCATGATGACCCTTGCGTCGAGGTGGGCCGAGTCGTCGCCCGCCGCAGCGGTACGTGGCGTCACCGACGGTGACAAGCCGGTCGTCGGGTTCGATCACCGGTGCATCTTCGGGAGGTTCGCCACTGCTCTCGGCGAGGTGACGCATCTCCAACGGGATCGCCCCCGGATCTCCAGCTGGTGTCGGGCAGCGAGTCGTCCTCCCGTCGTTGAGCCGGCGACGACTGCGCTGTCGGCACCGTTGGCCGGCGACGACGCGCCAACCGATGGCCCGTGCCGGTGCAGATCCCGGTCCAGTTGACGGGCGATCCGAGGGTGACACCGCGAAATCGGAAGATTTTCGAAGGGTTCGTCGTCGACGATCCCCCCATGGCCGCGATCAACGCTTCCGTTCGCCGGGCGAGCCCCGTGCGCCGGCTCGTTCACCTGCTCCTCTCGATGCTCAGCTTGGTGTTGCTCGACGCCGTCGTCGTGCCGACTGCGGTCCTGGCCGACGACGATCCGGCGAGCCCGACGACGACCACGACGACGACCACCCCGGTCCCGACGACCACCCCGGTCCCGACGACCACCCCGGTCCCGACGACCACCCCGGTCCCGACGACCACCCCGGTCCCGACGACCACGACGACCGAGCCACCGCCGGACAACCCCGACGGTGCGACCACCGCAACGACGATGGCCAGGGTTCCGACGTCGTCATCCACGACTACGACGACGACATCTCCCGACACGACATCTCCACCGAGCACCACATCTCCCGCGACGACGGTCACGACGACGACATCCACCACGACTCGTGCGACGACCTCCACGACGACATCGACGACTCGCACGACGACGGGACCGCCGGTGGAGCCCGGCGGGTTCGGACCGAGGCTGCTCGAACTCGACGCTGGCAGTGCCGTCGACGACACGGTTGACACCGACGGAGACCAGATCCCCGACGTCTGGGAGGCGTCGCTCGGGACCGATCCCGCCGATCCCGACACCGACGGTGACGGTCTCGCCGACGGTGAGGAGGTGTGCTGGTCGATCACCGGTGAGGGTGTGTGGCAGACGGTTCCGTGCGCGTTGGCGACCGCTGGGTCCGGCACCGACCCGCTCGATCCCGACACCGACGGCGGCGGCGTCGACGACTTCACCGAGGTGCAGGGCGGGTCCGACCCCCTCGCCGCTGCCGACGACGGCGCCGGCGACTTCGACAGCGACGGGCTGAGCGACGACGACGAGCGCTTCGTCCACGGCACGGACCCCGAGCTCGGCGACACCGACGGCGACGGGCTGATCGACGGGTTCGAGATCGCGCAAACCGCGACCGACCCGCTCGACGCCGACACCGACGACGACGGCCTCCTCGACGGCGCCGAGTACTTCGCCGTCGGCACCGACCCGCTCGACGCCGACACCGACGGCGGCGGCGTGAGTGACGGCGACGAGATCGCGCGCGGCAGCGACCCCCTCGTGCTCGCCGACGACGACGTCACCGACAGCGACGGCGACGGCCTCAACGACACGCTCGAAGTCCTCCGCGGCACCGACCCGAACGACGCCGACACCGACGACGACGGCCTCGGCGACGGCGACGAGCTCCTCGTCCTCGGGGATCCGCTCGATCCCGACAGCGACGACGACGGCCTGGGCGACGGCGACGAGATCGCCGCCGGCACCGAGGTCCGCAACCGGGACACCGACGGCGGTGGTGTGTCCGACGGGGTCGAGGTCGACCGCGGCACCGATCCGACCGACGCCGACGACGACGACTTCGTCGACTCCGACGGCGACGGGCTCTCCGACGACGACGAAGCGCGCGAGGGCACCGATCCCGAGGACCCCGACTCCGACGGCGACGGCCTCGACGACGAGCGCGAGGTGACCGGCACCACTGACCCGCTCGACCCCGACATGGACGGCGACGGTCTCCTCGACGGCGTCGAGCTGTGCGTCGCGTTCTACTTCGGTCTGCAGCCGCTCACCTGTGCGAGCGGGATCGGCACCGACCCGCTGGTCGCCGACACCGACGGCGGCGGCGTGAACGACTTCGTCGAGGTCGTCGGCGAGTCCGACCCCCGCGACCCGTCCGACGACGGCACCGGCGACATGGACGGCGACGGACTCTCCGACATCGACGAGGCGGTGGTCGGCACCGACCAGACGCTGTGGGACACCGACGGCGACGGACACGCCGACGGGTGGGAGGTCGGTGTGCTCGGCACCGATCCCCTCGATCCGGACACCGACGGCGACGGGATCAGCGACTGGTCGGAGGACTTCGAGACCGACACCGACCCACTGCTCGCCGACACCGACGGCGGCGGGGTGGACGACGGTGCCGAAGTCGATCGAGGTACCGACCCGGCCGACCGGTTCGACGACGACGACACCGACACCGACGGCGACGGGTTGACCGACGTGCGCGAGGAGGCGTTCGGTACCGATCCGCTCGATCCGGACACCGACGGCGACGGGCTGAGCGACGCCGACGAGTTGCAGGTCCATGTCTCCGATCCCCTCGTCGTCGACACCGATGGTGACGGCCTCGACGACCCGGCCGAGGTCGCTACCGGCACCGACCCTCGCCAACCCGACTCCGACGACGGCGGCGTCACCGACGCTGTCGAGGTCGTCCGGGGGACCGACCCCACCGACGGCTCCGACGACGAGTTCGCCGACGCCGACGGTGACGACCTGTCGGACCTCGACGAAGTCGAGTTCGGCACCGACCCGAACTCGCCCGACACCGATGGCGACGCGGTCAGCGACGGCGAGGAGGTGCTGCGCTCCGGGGGCCTCGATCCGTTGGATCCGGACACCGACGGCGACGGCTTGACCGACGGCACCGAGTTGAATCGGCCGAGCGCAGCCCGGTCGTGTGCGCCGTCGAACCCGCTCGTGGTCGACACCGACGGCGGCGGCGCCACCGACCTCGCCGAGTGCGACTTCGGGTTCAACCCGAACGACCCGATTGACGACCCGCCGGTCGACGCCGACGCTGATCTCCTCCCCGACGCCGACGAAGCCGAGCTCGGCACCGACCCCGACGACCCCGACACCGACGGTGACGGCTTGATCGACGGTCTCGAGGTCGCACCAGCAGGGTGCCCGACCCCGACCGACCCGACGCTCGCCGACAGCGACGGCGGAGGTGCCGACGACGGCCAGGAGTGCCTCGACGACACCGACCCGGACGACCCGAACGACGACACGACAGCGCTCGACACCGACGGCGACGGGCTCGGAGATGCCCGCGAGGTCGAGCTCGGCACCGACCCGCTCGACGCCGACTCCGACCGGGGCGGCATCGGCGACGGCGACGAGGTGATCAGCGGTACCGACCCGCTCGACGCCACCGACGACGTGGCCCCGGGCCCCGACAGCGACGGCGACGGTCTGCCCGACACCGACGAGCTCGAGCGGGGCACCAACCCGTTCGTCGCCGACACCGACGGCGATCTGCTCGAGGACGGCCAGGAGGTCGTCGAACTCGGCACCGACCCGCTGTGGAACAACAGCGACAACGACGGCCTCGACGACGGGACCGAGGTCCTCGTCACGGGTACCGACCCGTTGTTCCCCGATTTCGACACCTGTCTCGGCGCCGACACCGACGACGACGGTCTCGCCGACACCTGCGAGCTGGCGATCGGTACCGACCCGTTGCTGCGCGACACCGACGGGGGAGGGCTGCCCGACGACGAGATCCGCTTCGGCCTCGACCCGCTCGACCCCTCGGACGACGCCTTCGACCTCTCCGCCGACACCGACGGCGACGGCCTCGGCTTCGAGTACGAACTCAACCTCGGCACCGACCCCGACGTCGCCGACACCGATGGCGACGGGCTGCTCGACGGCGAGGAGCATCACCCGACCGACCCCGACACCGGCACCGACCCGCTGCGGCCCGACACGGACTTCGACGACCTCACCGACGGCGAGGAGATCGGTCTCGGGACGTCGCCGACGGTCTGGGACACCGATGCGGGCGGCGTCAACGACGGCGACGAGGTGCTGCTCGACGGCACCGACCCGCTCGACCCGGTCGACGACGGGTTCAGCGCCGAGGGCGACAACGACAGCGACGGCGTCACCAACGGCGACGAGATCGCCCGGGGGACGAACCCCGACGACCCCGACACCGACGGCGACGGCCTGTTCGACGGCGATGAAGCAGAGGAGGGCACCGACCCGCTGGTGCGCGACACCGACGGCGGTGGGGCCGCCGACGGCGACGAGGTCTTCGCTGCGAGCACCGACCCGCTCGACCCGGCCGACGACATCGGCCAGAGCTTCATCGACTCCGACAACGACTTCCTCACCGACGACGACGAGGAGGCTGCCGGCACCGACCCCGACGACCGCGACACCGACAACGATGGCCTCACCGACGGCTTCGAGGTCCACGAATCGGGCACCGACCCACTTGCTCGGGACACCGACGGCGACGGGCTCGACGACGGCG
>NZ_JASJCS010000117.1 GCF_030065885.1 Ilumatobacter sp.
GGCTATCCGTCGCCCGAGGAGGAGTGGCAGGTGCTGCAACTCCGGGTCGAGCGGCAGTCGGATGCCGCCCAGCTCGCGACGATCGTCGCCGTCGACCGTCACGGTCTCGACCGCCGCCTGCATCGAGCGCAGCGTCTCGGCGTCGACGATCGTCGCGAGCTGGGCGGCATCCGACTGCCGCTCGACCCGGAGTTGCAGCACCTGCCACTCCTCCTCGGGCGACGGATAGCCGAACGAGATCCGCAGCATGAATCGATCGAGCTGCGCCTCCGGCAGCGGGTAGGTGCCCTCGTACTCGACCGGGTTCGCGGTGGCCAGCACGTGGAACGGAGGTTCCAGCGGGAACGTCTCGCCCTCGACGCTGACCTGACGTTCCTGCATGGCTTCCAGGAGGGCGGCCTGGGTCCGGGGTGGCGCCCGGTTGACCTCGTCGGCCAGGAGCAGGCCGGTGAACAGCGGGCCCCGACGGAACACGAAGTCCGTGGTGCGCTGGTCGTACAGGAACGACCCCGTGAGGTCGGCGGGCAGGAGATCGGGCGTGAACTGGGCACGCGTGAACTGCAGTCCCAGGGTCTGCGCGAACGAGCGGGCGGCCAGCGTCTTGCCGAGTCCCGGGAGGTCCTCCAGCAGTACGTGACCGCCGGCGAGGATGCCCGACAGCGCGAGCGCCAGCTCGTCTCGCTTGCCGATGACGGCACGGCCGACCTCGTCGAGCACCTCTCGGGCGAGGCGGGAGGTGGTGGGGACGTCGATCGGCTGGTTCACAGCGCCTCGATGTCGCTCAGGATCGTCTCGAGATCCGGCTGACCCGCCTTGCGGCCGCGGCGACCGCCGACGAGCTCGCGGAGCGTCGGGGTGAGCGCGTCGTCGGCGGCGCGCGGTGCGACACGTCGATCGATCCCATGGCGTGTCTGCAAGCGGTCGTCGACCAAGGCGACCAACCTGGACTCGAGTTCGGTCGGGCGCGAGCGGACGGCGCGTTCGACGTCGCCGAGCGTTCTCGGGACGCGTTGGTCGTCGGCGTCGTTCGACGTCGTCGAGCCGGGTGGCAGCGGCCACCGGATCGACCGGGTCGATCTGAACAGGTCGAACGCAGCGAGACCCGCAGCTGCCGCGACGGCCACGATGCCGGCCAGTGCGATCACCGACGGGTCGGCGTCGCTCTGCCACAGCCCGATCGACACGAGGAGCCAGGCGGCGAAGGTGGCGGCGAGCCGCCTGGTCGTCATGTCGACACCTCGGCGATCGGTTCCAGGGCCGTGACGACCCGGTCGAAGGCCGACGCGGCGCGCTCGCGGTGTTCGTCGCCGAGCTCGTGCACGGAGAACCGCGCCTCGCGGTAGAGCGCCGCGAGCTCGGTGATCGGCGCCGGATCGACCGAAGAGCGACCGATGACGCGTTCGACGTACTCGCTCGACGTCTCGGAGGGTCGCCGCGGGAGACCGGCGTCGGCGACATCGCCTTCGAGGTGCAGCCAGCACGCCACGATCGCGTTGCGGGGCGGACCGTGCGACAGCGTCGTACGCGCCGCAGCGGCGTCGACGCGCACCGGCGACTCGATCGCATCGGGGAGGGGTTCGGCGAACTCGACGCGACGCCGTGCGGGCCGAGCCCGGCGCCAGGCGCGCACCGCCGGTCGCCACTGGGAGGCCGCGAACGCCCCACCGAGGACGAACACGGCGAACAACCCGATCGCCAGGATCTCGAGGACGGTGCCGATCCAGGGGTAGTCCCGGCCCTCGTCAGGCTCGTTGACCGCCGGTGCCGGAGCATCGCCGCCCGCGACCGCGGCGGGCGGCCCGTCGGGTGCCGGCTCGGGGTTGGTCCAGACCCGAACGGAGTCCGACGACGCGGCAACCGTCAGCGCGATCGTCACGACGGCGGCGATCAGCCAGACCACCCGGTCGCTGGTGCTCCTCACATCGTGCGCGTCGCCACGATCCAGGTGCTCCATGCGTCCGACACTCGGCGGCGCGGCGGACCGGCCGGTCCGCCACCAGTGGGATCGACGACCGTCCTTCAGCCGAACATGCCCTCGGGTTCGAGCGTGCTCGGACCGACATGGGCATCGAGCCAGGCGTTCATCTCTCCGGCGGCCTCCCAGACGCCGCGGATCTTGGCGGCGGCCTGCTTGGTGTGCAGCCACTTCGGCGCGCCGAAGTCCTTCGACATCATGAGACCCTTCCGCCGGATCAGCTCGATGCGGGGGTGGTCCTTCGGATAGCCGCGCGGCGCGGTCTTGAGCTCGTCGATCGCACCGATCGAGTACTTCCGCTTCGTGAGATCGGCGACGATGCCGGCGATCTCGGTGCCGGTGCCGTCGGCGTCGGCCGCGGCACGGAACCGCTCGAGCTGGTCCTTGGCCATCGCGTAGTAGCCGGTGCCGCACATCAGGCCCTGCGCCGACACGTGGAAGTACTGCCCTGCGCCGCCCTGGGACTCCCCGTAGGCGCCCTGGTGCACCTTGTACGGCGGCTTGTTCTTCGAGAACCGCAGGTCGTTGTGCGGACGGAACAGGTGGAACGGCCCGTACTCGGCGAGCTCCTCGCAGAGCTCCTCGACCGGACCCCGGACGACCTCTTTGAAGCGCGCTTTGTTCGCCTCCCAGAACGCCTTCGAGTTGTCGGCCTCGAGCTGCTCGTAGAACACGATCGCCTCGTGCGGGATCCCCGTGAACGCCATGCTGCAGACGGTACTGCCCGCCCCGACGGTTCGGGAGGGCGGACGACGCCCACCGAAGTACCCTGCTCACCCATGCCAGAACTGTTCCTCGGCGGCATCGTCGACCCGGCCACACACGACCGCACCGGAGACGAGATCCGCATCGACACCGACAAGTTCACGACCCACGGGGTCATCGTCGGCATGACCGGCTCGGGCAAGACCGGCCTCGGCGTGGTCCTGCTCGAAGAGGTGCTCGACGCAGGGCTGCCGACGCTGGTCATCGACCCCAAGGGCGACCTGACCAACCTGTGCCTGACGTTCCCGGGCCTCCAGCCGGCCGACTTCCGGCCGTGGATCGACGAGGCACAGGCCGAGGCAGCCGGCGCATCACCCGACGAGTTCGCCCAGCAGCAGGCCGAGCTCTGGACCAAGGGCTTGCTCGGCTGGGGGTTCACCGCCCAGAACATCGCCGAGCTCCGGTCGAAGACCGACTTCACGATCTACACGCCGGGCTCGCAGTCGGGCGTTCCGGTCAACATCGTCGGGTCGCTCCAGGTGCCCGAGGACATGAGCGACGCCGAGATCGTCGGTGACGAGATCGAGGGCTACGTGTCCGGCCTGCTCGGGCTCGTGGGCATCGAGGCCGACCCGCTCTCGAGCCGCGAGCACATCCTGCTGTCGAACCTGATCAACCACTCGTGGACCGAGGGCCGGGCGCTCGACCTGCCGACGCTCGTCGGACTGGTCGGCAACTCGCCGATCCGCAAGCTCGGGGTGTTCGAGCTCGACCAGTTCTTCCCGCCCGACGACCGGATGAAGCTGGCGATGAAGCTCAACGGCCTGCTCGCCTCGCCGGCGTTCGCGGCCTGGGCCGAGGGCCCGCCGCTCGACATCCAGTCGATGCTGTACCGGCCCGACGGCACGGCGCGCTGCGCCATCGTCACCACCGCCCACCTGAGCGACGAGGAGCGCCAGTTCGTCACGTCGCTGATGCTGTCGAAGCTCGTCACCTGGATGCGCCGCCAGTCGGGCACCACCGACCTGCGGGCGATGCTCTACATGGACGAAGTCGCCGGCTACCTCCCGCCGACGGCCAACCCGCCGACGAAGAAGCCGATCATGACCCTCATGAAGCAGGCGCGCGCCTTCGGCGTCGGTGTCGTGCTCTCGACCCAGAACCCGGTCGACATCGACTACAAGGCGCTGTCGAACGCCGGCACCTGGATGATCGGCCGCCTCTCGACCGAACGCGACAAGGGTCGGCTCCTCGAGGGGCTGACGTCCGCCGCCGGAGGCGTCGACATCGAGGCCGTCGACGACACGATCTCCGGGCTCGGCAAGCGCGAGTTCGTGCTGCGCGTTCCGGGGAAGGACGCGACGTCGGTGTTCACCACCCGGTGGGCGATGAGCTATCTGCGCGGCCCGATGACCCGCGACCAGATCAGCGAGCTGATGGCAGCGGAACGCGGCGCCGCGGCCGCGGCGGCGCCGAGCGCTACCGCTCCGTCGGCCGCCGCAGGTGCCGGTGCCGCGGCGACAGCACCCGCCGCGAGCGACCTCGCCGACGACGAGACCACGGTGATGCCCGAGGTCGCCGACGGCACGCCCGTTCGCTGGGTCGACGTCGCATCACCCTGGCTGGCCGAAGCCGGCGGCGACTCACGCGGCACCCGGCTCGACGCCGCGATCGTCGCCCGCGTCCAGCTCCGGTACGACGAGACGAAGGCCGACCTGGTGCACGACGAGGAGTTCGAGTGCGTGGTCACCGATCTCGGCGAGTCGGTCGACGTGTCGCGGGCGATCGCCGTCGACTACGACGACCGTGACCTCCGCCCCGACGCACCCGACGGAGCGATCTACCGGATCAGCTCGGCGAAGCTCAAGAACAAGACGTTCTTCTCCGGGGTCGAGCGCGATCTCCGCGATCACCTGACGCGCAGCCTCTCGATGGAGATCCCGGCCAACGCCGGCATGAAGCTCTACGGGCGGCCGGGCGAGACCGCCGAGCAGTTCGAGATCCGGTGCGCGCGAGCGGCCGACGATCTCGCCGACGCCGAGATCGCGAAGCTCCGCGACAAGTACGAGTCGAAGGCGACCCGCCTGCGCGACCAGATCGAGGCAGCGGAGGACCGCGTCGAGGTCCTCGAGGAGCAAGCGGCCGGCCAGCGCAACTCCGAGCTCCTGTCGACCGCCGGCTCGATCCTGGGCGGCCTGCTCGGCGGCAAGCGCTCACGTGGCGGCCTGCTCGGCAAGCTCGGGAGCGCCGCCGGCCGGCGCGGTCGCACCAAGGCGTCCAAGCAGCGCGTCGAGGCAGCCGAGAACAAGGCCGCCCGCCTCGTCGAGAACCTCGAAGAGCTCGAAGCCGAGCTCGAGGACGAGGTCATGGAGATCGACGCCAAGTGGATGGAGCAGGCCAAGCAGATCGACACCATCGAGGTGCCGCTCGAGAAGACCGACGTCAAGGTCTCCCAGCTCTCCCTCGCCTGGCTGCCGGTCGACTGACCGGGCCGGCTGATCCTGGCCGCGACCTGGGGCGTCGCCGCCACGGTCGCTCCACTTCGGCTCAAGATAACGCTGCGATAGCCGATGAAGCCGGTGGTGGCCCGCCAGTCGCCGAGAATGGCCACACCGGCCCTTCGGACCACAGAGAAGCCCCGTATGGGGTGGGAGAGGAAACCTGATGAAGCAGGTTCAGAAGACCATCAAGTGGCGCGTTGCTGCGCCTGCGGTTCGTGCGGCCGCGACGGCGGGAACCGTCGTTGCCCTCGTTGCAGCCGTCGGTGCGCCGTCCAAGTGGTGGTGACCTGATCTGTCCGGGTCCGCTTCGGCGGACCCGGACACCCTCATTCCTCGTTCCCTCGTGCCACGGAGTACGCGATTGAGCGCTCTCGACCCCAGCCGCAAACGTGACCGCAAGGTGCTGGCGTTCGTCGCCGGCGTCACCGCCGCCGCGGTGTTCCTCACCGCGTCGCTCGTCGCGGTCGCCGGAGACCAGTGGTGGTCGGGCACCGACTGGGTGATCTTCGCGCTCTTCGGCACGCTGCTGTTCCTCGCCGAGACGCAACCGAGCTTCACGATGCGGTTCGGCGACAACGGCGCGGTGTCCCCCGGCTGGACGTTCGCCTATGCGCTCGTGCTGTTCGGCATGTCGATCGGCGCACTGGGCATCCTGCTCGTCGCGAACACGATCGTCGGCCTGCAATCACGGCGACCGGTGCGGATCGTCGTCTTCAACCTCGCACAGATCGCCGCCGCACTGAGCTCGGGTGCGCTCGTGCTCCACTTCTTCGGTTTCCGCGAGTCGATGGGATCGATCGACGCGATTCCGCTGACCTGGGGCATCGGCATCTTCGTGAGCGCCTGCACGGTGCTGGTCCTCAACGGCCTGCTCACCGCCATCGTGATCGGGCTGCACACCGGCACCGGCTTCATCACGACGCTTCGGACCGGTCTCGCGCTGACGATGAGCGCCGACGCTGCGCTCCTGTCGCTCGCGCCGGTGTTCGTGATCGCGATCGACTTCAGCCTCCTGCTGGTGCCCGTGCTGGCGTCGACCTCCTACATCGTCATCCAATCCGCCCGGAAGTCGCTGCAGCGTGCCCACCAGGCCAATCACGATCCCCTGACCGACCTCCTCAACCGGCGCGCCTTCGACGACCGCGTCAGCCGCACGATCGGCCTGTTCGGCAGCGAGCCCGACGCCACGCTGCTCGTGATGGACTTCGATCGCTTCAAGGAGATCAACGACTCGCTCGGCCATGCGGTCGGTGATTCGCTGCTCGTCGGGTTCGCAGAGCGTCTCAGCGAGAACCTGCCGCCCACCGCGTCCGCGGCCCGACTCGGCGGGGACGAGTTCGCCGTCGTCATTCCCGGTCGCCGGCCTCAGGGCGAGGCGCTGCAATTGACCGAGACGCTGCACCGTGAGCTCACGAAACCGTATGACATCGACGGGTTCCCGCTGTCGATCTCGGTCAGCATCGGGGTCGCCGTCGCCCCGTCCGATGGCACCAACGCCGAGGACCTGCTCGCCGCGGCCGACCTCGCGATGTACCGCGCCAAGCAGTTCGGCAGTCGCGTCGTGTTCCATCAGACGGCGGGCTCCGCGGCGACAGGGCCGGGCCGGATCGGGCTCCTGTCCGACCTCGGCTCCGCCATCGAGCAGCAACAGCTCACGAACTTCTACCAACCGCAGATCTCGTTCTCGACCGGTCGGATCGACACGGTGGAGGCGCTGGTCCGCTGGCAGCATCCCGTTCACGGGCTGATCCTGCCGAACGACTTCATCGGGATGGCCGAGCAGACCGACCTGATCGATGCGCTGACCGACGACGTGCTCGCCCGGTCGATGTGCGACCTGCTGCTCCTCGACGACGACGGGATCTCGCTCGCCGTCAACGTGTCGGCGCGCACCCTCCATCGGCGCACCTTCGCTCCCGGCATCATCGCCACGGCCGAGACGGCCGGCTTCCCGATCGAACGTCTCGAGCTCGAGATCACGGAACGGGCGCTCGCCAGCGATCCCGACCGGATCGCCCTGACGCTCGCTCAGCTCCGCGAGGCGGGCGTTCGCATCGCCATCGACGACTTCGGCACGGGCTACAGCTCGTTCGCGTCGCTCCGCCAGATCCGCGCCGATCGCCTGAAGATCGATCGCGGGTTCACGGCACACGTCGGTACGGCTCCCGAGGACCGGCTGGTCGTCAAGACGATCACCGACCTCGGCCACGGCCTCGGACTCGACGTCGTTGCCGAGGGCGTCGAGACGCTGGAGATCCTCGCCGAGATCGAGTCGCTGGGGTGCGACTTCGCGCAGGGCTACGCGATCGCCCGACCCATGCCGATCCAGCAGCTCCAGATGGTCGTCCAGGCACGGCACCACCGTGACCAGGTCGAGGTGCCCGCATGATCGTGCTCGTGCTGACCGCGATCGGAGTCGCCTCGGCGCTGTACACGACCGATCGCGTCCGGCGGATCGCCGAGCTCCCGATCGTCGGGCTGTGGCTCGTCTGGCTCGCGATCGGCACGCAGGTGCTCGTCTTCCAGTGGCTCGGGCACTTCATCCCGGTCGGCGTGTCGAACGCGCTCCATCTCGCGACCTACGCCCTCTGCATGGCGTTCCTCGTCCGCAACCGTCAGATCCCCGGACTCTGGATCATCACCGTGGGAACGGCCATGAACCTCGCAGCCATCGTCGCGAACGGCGGCTCGATGCCCGCTCGCCCCGCCGCGTGGAGAGCAGCGGGACTGCCCGACCCCGATGCGTTCGAGAACTCGTCGGCCGTCGCCGAGGCCCGGCTCGCCTACCTGGGCGACATCTTCTACGTGCCCGAGGGGTGGCCGCTCGCCAACGTGTTCAGCATCGGCGACGTCCTGATCGTCCTCGGTGGCACGTATCTGGCGCACCGCTGGTGCGCCACGCCTCCCGCCGAGCCGAGCCGGGAGACCGTGGCCGACCACGTGCGGCGGACCGCGACACCGGTACCGGCAGACATCGAGGCGATCGCGGAGATCGTCGCCGAGCTCCGGGACCAGCTCGACACCCAGCTGGCGCTGGTCAGCGCGCAGGCCGACACGGCGCACCGACAGGCTGCGGCGCTGCGCGAGGAGGCGAGGGCCGACGTCGAGCGCACCCACGGCGCGCTCTCGACGCTCTTGGCCGAGCTCGACGGCAAGACGCTGCCGCGTCCCGTTCGCGCCGAGCTCGACGAGGAGCGCTTCGCATCGATCGAACGCCAGCTCGCCGCGAACCAGCGTGCCCTGGACCAGTGCCTCGCTCGCCAGGACGAGCTGGCCGACACCGTCGCGGCGACGCTCGACGTGGTCGTGGCGCACTCGAGTCAGGCCTGAGCCGTGCCGACGGAGAGACTCGAACTCTCACTGACGGCGACCTAAACGCCGTGCCTCTGCCAATTGGGCTACGTCGGCTGACGCCGCATCATGCTAGGGGCCCCCACAGCCACGCAGCGCAGCAGCTGACCGACAGGATTTCACGACACTTGACACTTTCTTGGATGTCGGCGGGGGCCTGCTCTGACGATGAATTTGCAGGATTCTTGAATCCATCGACCCACCCATGAACGCTCTCGTGAACGCCCGGCCACGCCTCGGCCCTGCCGCCTTCAGCGGCGTCGTGACCGCGATCGCGGGCGCCATGTTGGCCGTCGTGCTCTGGGCCGAGGTCAGCAGCGAGCCGGTCACGGTCAACTGGACGATCTTCGTGTTGATCTCGCTGCTGCTGCTGGCGTGCGAGCGCACGCCGCGGGCGTGGGTGCGTTCGGGCCAGGCCGGCGTGGTGACCCCGCTCTGGATGTTCTCGTACGCCCTGATCCTGATCGGGTCGCACTCGATCGCGATCGGGGTGGCCCTGCTCGGGATCGTGGTCCACGGACGCTCGCGAACCGACGCCCACGCCGACGCGATCACCCGCGCGGCCGGCACCACGCTCTCGCTGGCGACGGCTGCGCTCATGCTCAAGGCGTTCGGCGTCGACGGCACCATCACCAACCTCGAGGCCGTGCCGGTGGGCTGGGCGACGGCGATCGTCATGACGGGCCTCGCGATCGTCCTCCTCAACGCGGTCATCGCAGCGATCGCGCTGTCGACCAAGCGATCGGTCTCGTTCCTCACGATCATGCAGCGCGACTTCGGGTCACGCGTCACCGCTGAGGGCGCGCTGCTGTCGCTGGCACCCCTGTGGGTGATCGGTCTCGACTTCAGCCCGGTGCTGATCCCGTTGCTGGGCATCACGACCATCCTGGTGTTCCGCTCGACCCGCCAGGCGCTCGAACGCCTCGAGGAGGCCCAGCACGATGCCCTCACCGGGCTGCCCAATCGCCGTTCGTTCATCGATGCGGTCGACGACTCGCTGGCGAAGCTCTCGGCCGCCAACCCCCATGTCCTCCTGCTCGATCTCAACGGATTCAAGGAGATCAACGACCGGCTCGGCCACGACGTGGGCGATGCCGTCCTCATCGCCTTCTCCGAGCGGCTCCGGCGGGCGCTGCCGGCGGCGGGCACCGGGGCTCGGCTGGGCGGCGACGAGTTCGCCGTCATCATCGTGACGCCCGTCGGGCAACGGTTCCGGCGCGAGATCATCGAGGAGCTCCACGCTGCGCTCACGCAGCCCCTCGACATCCACGGCTTCCCCGTGACGATCGGTGTCAGCATCGGCGCGGCCGCCGCCCCGGCCGACGGCCACACCACCCGCGACCTGCTCCGGGCCGCCGACGTCGCGATGTACCGCGCCAAGCGGACCGGCACACCGGTCGAGTGGTACGCGAACGGGATCCAGGTCAAGCAGCGCGGGCGACTCAACCTGCTGACCGACCTCGGCAACGCGCTCGAGGCGAACCAGCTCCACATCCACTTCCAGCCACAGCTGCGGCTGACCGACGGCCAGATCGACACGGTCGAGGCCCTGATCCGATGGAACCATCCCGACCACGGCGAGATCTCGCCCTCCGAGTTCATCGGGCTCGCCGAGCAGACCGACCTGATCGCGCCGATCACCGAGATGGTGCTCCGAGCCGCGTCGAAGGGACTGCTCACCACCGGTGAGGCCGACGTGCGGCTCGCCGTCAACGTCTCGTCGCGCAGCCTGCAGGATCCGTACTTCGCGGACGACGTGTTCAGCGTGCTCGACGAGAACGGCTTCCCGCCGAGCCGGCTCGAGCTCGAGGTCACCGAACGGGCGCTGGTGGCGAACGTCGAGCGCTCCCGCTACACGATCGACCTCCTCCGCAAGCGAGGCGTCCGCATCGCGATCGACGACTTCGGGGTCGGGTACTCCTCGTACCAGACCCTGCGCCTGCTCGACGTCGACCGCGTCAAGGTCGATCGCGACTTCGTGCAGGGGCTCCTGGTCAGCCCGCGCGACCGCCTGATCGTGTCGTCGCTGATCGAGCTGGCCCACGACCTCGGGCTCGACGTCGTCGCCGAGGGTGTCGAGGGGCCGGCGATCTGGAACGAGCTGACCCGCCTCCGCTGCGACGTCGCGCAGGGCTATGCCATCGCACCGCCGATGTCGTACCTCGACCTCCGCCGCTGGCTCCCCCAGTGGGACGCGTCGATGATCCACGGCATCGCCGACCACGTCACCTGACGCCACGTGGTCCCGGCCGACCACGAATCTGTCACCCTGGGCCCGTGACACCCGCCGACCTGCCGACGCCCGCACTCGTGATCGACGCCGATGCGTTCGAACGGAACCTCGCGACCATGGCCGCAGCGCTGCCTGGCGGTCGCCTGCGGCCCCACGTCAAGGCCCACAAGTGCACCTCGATCGCCCGGGCACAGCAGGGCGTGGGCCACGACACGTTCACGTGTGCGACGCCGCGCGAGGTCGTCGGCCTCGCCCGCGCGGGCGTCGGCGACGACCTCCTCCTCGCCAACGAGACCGTCGACCGCGGCCGGCTGCGCACGATGGCCGAGCTCGAGACCGCGGTCACGGTTGCCGTCGACTCGGTCGAGACCGTCGACGCTGCAGCCAGCGCCGGCATCCACCGTTGCCTCGTCGACGTCAACGTCGGGCTCCCCAGGTGCGGCGTCGCGCCGGAGGCCGCGGGCCGGCTCGCCGACCACGCTCGCCACCGGGGCCTCGAGGTCCGCGGCGTGATGGGCTACGAGGGTCATCTGATGATGGTCGCCGACCGCTCCGAGCGGCGCGAGCGCGTCGGGGCGTCGATGGCGCTCCTGCTGCTCGCCCACGAACAGGTCGGCGGCGACGTGGTCTCAGCAGGCGGGACGGGCACGTTCGACCTCCACGAGGGGACCGGCGTCACCGAGGTGCAGGCCGGTAGCTACGCGCTCATGGACACCGACTACGGCCGGCAGGAACTGCCGTTCGAGCAGGCGCTGCACCTGGTCGGCACGGTCATCTCGGTCGGCGACGGCTGGGCCGTGGCCGACGTCGGGCTGAAGGCGCTCGGCATGGATCACGGCAACCCGTCGGTGGTCGGCGGCATCGTCTGGTTCTGCTCCGACGAGCACCTCACCTACCAGCCGGGGGAGGCGGTGCAGGTCGGCGAACGGGTGACCGTGCTGCCGGCCCACGTCGACCCGACGGTGGCGATGCACGACGTCGCCTGGCTGGTCCGCGGCGGCGAGATCGTCGACCGCTGGGAGATCGACCTGCGCGGCTGGTAGCGAGCCAGGCCGGTCAGCCGCCGAGCGCGACCACGAGATTGCGGAACGCACGACCGCGGTGCGAGATGGCGTGCTTCTCCCCCTCGGTCATCTGCGCGAACGTGCGCCCGTCGCCGTCGACGGGCGCGAACACGGCGTCGTAGCCGAAGCCGCCGTCGCCGATCTCGGCCTGCGTGATGACGCCGTCGCAGACGCCGTCGACGGCGACCTCGCGCCCGTCGGGCCAGCGGACGAGCGCACACGTCCGGAACCGGGCTCGCCGGTCGGCGGCGTCACCGAGCTCGGCCAGCAGCTTGCGGCGATTGTCGGCGTAGGTGCACCCCTCCCCCGCCCAGCGCGCCGAGAACACGCCCGGCTCGCCGCCCAGCGCCACCACCTCGAGTCCCGTGTCGTCGGCGATCGACGGCCGCCCGGTCGCCTCACAGATCGCCACCGCCTTCAGGCGCGCGTTGCCCTCGAGCGTGTCGGCGTCCTCCACCACGTCGGGGACGCCGGCCGGGCGGGGCACCAGCTGGACGACGCCGCGCAGGATGTACTCGATCTCGGCGACCTTGTCGGGGTTCGCCGAGGCGCAGACCAGCTCGGGCAGCTCGCTCATCGTGGCGACGGCGGTGATGCGACCAGCTCGCGCTGCAGCGCGGTGATCTCGGCGAGCCCGCCCTCGGCCAGCGCGAGCATCGAGTCGAGCTCGCCCCGCGTGAACGCCATGCCCTCGGCGGTCCCCTGCACCTCGACGAACCGGGCTTCGCCGCTCTCGGCGGGCGTCAGCATCACGACGTTCATGTCGACCTCGGCGCGGCTGTCCTCGACGTACGGCAGGTCGAGGACCGGCGTCCCGTCGACGATGCCGACGCTGATCGCCGAACAGAACGAGTGCAGCGGGTGGGCGGCGAGAGCACCCCGCTGGACGACCCTGGCCAGGGCGTCGTGCAGGGCGAGGAAGCCGCCGCAGATGCTGGCGGTGCGAGTGCCCCCGTCGGCCTGGAGCACGTCGCAGTCCACCACGACCTGCCGTTCGCCGAGAACGGTCATGTCGCACGCCGCACGCAGCGATCGTCCGATCAGGCGTTGGATCTCGACCGTGCGGCCGCTCTGCTTGCCCTTCGCCGCCTCGCGCCCCACGCGCTCGGGCGACGAGCCCGGCAGCATCGAGTACTCGGCCGTCACCCATCCCTTGCCGTTGCCGCGCATCCAACGCGGGACGTCTTCGTCGACCGACGCCGTGCACAGCACACGCGTCCTGCCGAAGGTGACGAGGCACGACCCATCGGCCATCTCAGTGAAGTCGCGCTCGAAGGTGATCGGCCGGAGTTCGTCGGCGGTGCGTCCGTCGGGACGGCTCATGGTTGCTCCTCTCCTCGGCATCGAGGTGTTGGTGTTCGGGTGGTCTCGAGCGGCCACCGCTCGGT
>NZ_JASJCS010000118.1 GCF_030065885.1 Ilumatobacter sp.
GCGATCCCGGCTCGCACCACCGAGCGGCGCGACTCGGGCACGGCGAGCGCTCCCGCCGAGTTGGCCGCGTGGACGATCGGCGGTTCGACACCCTCGACCGCGAGCTCGGCGAGCATCCGGTCGAAGGCGGCCAGCTGCTGGGCGGTTGCCGGCGATGCGGGCTCGTCGGCGCAGGCAAGGTGCGTGTAGACGCCCTCCAACCGCAGCGCCGGCGCGGCCGACACCACTCGCTGGACGACGGCGAGCGAATCGGCCGGAGCTGCGCCGACCCGCTGCATCCCGGTGTCGATCTTGACGTGCACCGGGAGATCGCTTGCTCCGGCCGCGGTCAGCGCGTCGACGCCGGCGAGGGTGTAGACCGTAGGTGTCAGCCGGTGTTCGACGAGCGTCGCGGCATGATCGACGGGTTGCTCGCTGAGCACGAGGATCGGCGCGTCGATGCCCGCCTCGCGCAGCACCACCCCTTCCGCCGTGAGGGCCACGCAGAGGCCGGCAGCGCCGGCGTCGAGCGCTGCACCGGCGACGTCGACGGCGCCGTGGCCGTACCCGTCGGCCTTCACGACCGCCCACACCGCCGCCGGCGAGCTCGCCGAGCGCAGCACCTCCACGTTGTGTGCGACGGCGCCCAGGTCGATGTCGGCCCGGGCCCAGCGCGCCCAGCTGTTCGGACCGCTCACCGCGTCATCCGATGCCGCTCGTGTCGAAGCCGAGGGCGTCGAGGGTCGCCACGTCGGCGACGCCGGTGACCGGGAGTGCACTGGAGCTCTGGAACGAACGCACCGCCGTCTCGGTGACCGATCCGAAGAAGCCGGTTGCGTCGACACCGAGGAGGCCGAGCCGGATCAGACGGATCTGCAGGGCGCTCACGTCGGGGCCGCTGTCGCCGTTGCGGAGCGTGCGTTCGAGCTGGAGCACGTGGGTGTCGAGCCGACACTCGAACCGTCGCTCGGCGCCGATCTCGTAGCACAGCACGCCGTCCTCACCGATCGGGTACAGGGCCTCGATGTCGGCGACCGGCCCGGTGGCGTCGGGGTCCGGGCACGGGTTCTCGGGTGCCAGACCGGGCGACCGCGGCATCGGGCACGGGCGGTCCTCGAGGAACGCCATCTTGCGGCTGAGGTAGTCCGACGCCGCCCACGCACCGACCGCTCGGTAGTGCACGCCGTCGGTCGCGAACCACTCCTGCCGGTCCGACGTGTAGCCACCCCAGTCGGCCAACTCGACGTCGGGGTACGCACCGGACGCGACCAACGTGCGGAGCACCTCGTTGTTCTGCGCGAACGTCCGGTGGTTGCCGACCGAGCCGGGCGAGACGTAGTCGACGTCGGAGCGCAGCGTCCACCACAGCACACGGTCGTAGCCGTCGTTGCGGGCACGGGCGACGATCGAGCGGAAGGACTGGTCGAACGCCGGTGTGCCGTCGTTGTAGCCCGTCGCGATGATCAGGGTCTTGTACTTCCCGGCATGGAAGTCCATCGCCTCGTAGGCGGTCGGCGGTACACGGCCCTCGCGCCCCCGGCAGGAGCTCGCCACGAGGCGGCGACACGACTCGAGGTCGAGCGTGTGCTCGAAACCGATGATGGCGTTGTCGGCGCCGGGCACCCACCGCAGCGCGGCGATCGCAGAGTCGCCGATGACGACTGCTGCGTCGGGCGGGTTCACCCGCTCGGCCGGCTGGGTCGGCTCGCCGGCCGCGCGGTCGATCGACACGGTCGCCGCGACCGCAGTACCGGCCGCGAGCGATGCGAGCACGAGCGCGGAGATCGCGACGCGGTGTCGACGGGTCGCGCTCATCGCAGCGCCTCCAGCGCCTCCAACGTCTCGGCGATCGCGCCGGAGAGATCGCCGGCCACGAACCCGTCACGGCGCCGTCGCGCGGCCGCATCGGCGTGGATCCATGCCCCGGCGGCTGCTGCTTCGAAGACAGGGACGCCTCTGGCCAGCAGCGCTCCGATGATGCCGGCGAGGACGTCGCCAGAACCGGCCGTTGCCAGGCGCTCGTCGCCGTTGGCGACGAGCAGCGTGCTGCCGTCGGGCGACGCAACGACCGTGGTCGGCCCCTTGAGCAGCACGATCGCGCCCGACACCGCGGCGAGCCCGTGGGCGGCCGCCAGCCGGTCGTCGCCCGGCCGAGCACCCATCAGCAGCCCGAACTCGCCGTCGTGCGGCGTGAGCACGGTCGGCACCTCGCGCTCGCGCAGGAAGGCGGGCGTGCCCTCGTCGTTCCACGACATCGCGAACAGGCCGTCGCCGTCGACGACGACCGGCACCACGCTGTCGAGCACGGCGCGCACCACCGAGGGCACGGTGTACTCCTCACGGCCGAGTCCGGGCCCGACGATCAGCGCATGGAAACGGTGGAGGTCGGCGAGCACGCTCTCGGCCCAGTCGAACGGTGGAACTCGCCGATCGACCACCTCGACCGGTGCCGCGGCGTCGATGCCGGGGCTCGACAGCATCACCATGCCGGCACCGCTGCGTTGCGCGGCCTCGGCCGCCAGGAAGCCGGCGCCCGTCATGCCGGGCCCGCCGGCGACGACGCGGACGGCGTCGGTCCACTTGTGGGCCGTCCGCTGGCGAGCGGGCAGCCAGGCGGCGACGTCGCTCGACTCGACGATGCCGGCCGCCGCCCCACCGACGTCGAGACCGATGTCGGCCACATGGAGCCGGCCGACGACGTCGGGCCCGCCACCGAGCACGTGGCCCGGCCTGGCTGCGGCGAAGGTCACCGTCGCCGCGGCCCGCAGCGTGCCGCCCGCCACCGCGCCGGTCGTCCCGTCGAGGCCCGTGGGGACGTCGACCGCCAGCACGGGCGCCGAACCGGTGTCCGGTGGTTGCCAGCTGTCGCGGAACCCGCTCCCGAAGGCCGCATCGATCACGAGGTCGACGTCGGCGAGTGCGGACGGCGGATCGAGCGCGTCGAACACGCGCACCGAGACGCCTCGGTCCCGGAGCCGATCGGCGGCGACGCGCCCGTCGGCGCCGTTGTTGCCCGGACCCGCCAGGACGGCGACGGTGCGGCCGTACACGCCGCCGAGCACGTCGACGGCGACACGTGCCACCGCTTCGCCGGCGCGTGCGATCAGCACGTCGACGGGTTCGGGTGCGGCGGCGTCGATGGCCCGCATCTCGTCGGGGGTGACGACCGGGATCACGGCGTCAGACTACGGTCGCCGTCCCGTCGAGGCCACGCACCCCTCCCGAACCGCCGACCGGACGATCTCACTCGGCGACGACGTAGGCGACGGCGACCAGATCGGAATGCGTCAGGCTGAGGTGCCAGCGCCGCACGCCGCGTTCGGCGGCGATCTCCGCCGCCCGTCCCGCGAAGGCGAGCGACGGCGCTCCGGAGGCGACCCGCTCGACCCACACGTCGTGGAACCCGAACGCACCGAGGCCGAGCCCGAGCGACTTCATCACCGCCTCGCGCGCCGCGAACCGCGCCGCGAGCGACGGGACCGGATCGGATTGCGGCGCGACGTAGTCGAGCTCGGATGGAGTGAACAGCCGGCCGCGAATCGTCGGCGTGCGCTCGAGGGACCGGCGGAACCGTTCGATCTCGACGACGTCGACACCGACCCCGATCACGACGCCCCTGCGTGTGGTGCGTGTGCTTGCTCGATCGCAGACCGTGCCAGGAACGGGATGCGTCGCCCGCCGCCGAGGCCCCTCATCGCCAGAGGTCGGCAGCCTCGGAGATGGGGGCGATCAGCAGATCGTCGACCGGCAGCTCACCGAGGCGGGTCTGGTCGAACTCGGCCTCGGTCTCGGAGACCCAGTCGACCAGGCGGTCGTACCGGTTGTCGTACCCCTGGAGCACGCCGCGCATGACGTCGGGCGCGAGACGCTCGTAGAAGCGGACGTGCAGCAAGGTGATGCCCGTGCAGGTACCGGCCTTGACCTCGGGCACGAAGATCACCGTGCGGTTGTCGCGCCGCCCCCGAGCGACCAGCACGTCGCGGGCGTCGGCGACCCGGTGCTTGGTGCCGACCAGTCGTGAGTCGGAGTCGGTGCGACTGCGCAGATCGCGTGAGAGACCACCGCGATCGAGGATCGAGATCACCTCGCCGTCGATGCGGTACCTGGTGAAGCCGGTGACCTCGACGACGGCGGGGCTGAGGTCGGCGAGGACCTTCAGCGTGCGGTAGCTGAGCACGTCGCGACCGGCGCCGGCGTCGAGCGTGGCCTGCACGAGCAGGGTGCCCAGCACGCCCTCGTCGCTCCGCGAGATGCCGACCGTGACGGTCTTGGCCTGGTGCTTGATCGCATCGATCGGGCGGGTGAGCTCTTCGACGGCTCGCGTGAGCGCCCCGACGACCTCGTCGATCAACGCTGCGGGCGTGCCCACCTTGCCCGACGACGTGGCGAAGGCCTCGACCGGACTCGGGGAGAACAGGTCCCTCAGGAGGCCGGTGAGCCGTACCGCGGTGCTCGCCTCGAGGTGCCCGTCGTAGACGTGGTCGCGCAAGCCGTCGAGGAAGGGCTGGGTCACCGCCGGCATCTCGGACCGGATCGCCTCGAGGATCGCGTCGCCGCCGTCGTTGTCGGCGACACATCGCTCGACGAGCTCGCGGGCCTCACGCAGGGGTCGGGCCGACGAATCGATCGCCAGCGCGGCCTCGTAGCCGAACAGGTGCCCGACCATCGCCGAGAGGACGAAGCCGAGCGCGGGGTCGACGGGCGGCACGCTGATGGTGGCCGCGGCGCTGTACCTCACGTCGCCGTCGTCGGCCACGACGATCGGCGTCGCCTTGTGCGCCCGGAAGATCGCCGTCTCCTTGGCGACGTCGTCGGCGGTACTGCCGTTGAGCCCGGCGGCGCACACCAGGATCAAGGGTTCGGACGACAGGTCGATGTGCTTCTTGTCCTCGGTGACATCGGACGCGATCGACTTGTAGCAGAGCTCGCTGAGCTTGATCCGCACCTCCTCGGCCGCGACCGAGTTGGGCCCGTTGCCCACGACCGCCCAGTACCGCTTGGGTGGCGCGAGGCGGCGGGCCGCATCGGCGATCTCGTCGCGCTTGGCGAGCACCTGATGCATCGCCGGCGGGACCTCGCGAAGACCTCGCAGCAGCGCGTCGCGACGATCGGGGCTCCCGACGCGGGCTGCCTCGGCGATCGCACAGGCGAGCAACGCGCCGGCCGCGACCTGGGCGTAGAACGCCTTGGTCGACGCAACGCTCATCTCGACGTCGCGACCGTCGGACGTGTAGAGCACCCCGTCGGCCTTGTCGACGAGGTCGCTGGCCCGGCGGTTGACGATGCCGATGACCGCAGCGCCACGGGCGCGGAGCAGATCGACGGTGCGGTTGGTGTCGGTGGTGGTGCCGCTCTGGCTGACGGCGATCGCGAGCGTGTCGCTCATGTCGAGCCGGAGTTGGAAGCCGGAGAGCTCGGTGGCGGGGATCGCGTCGACGTCGAGCTCGCCACGGCTCAGTTCGTCGAGCAGCGCAGCCGCGCTGCGACCGGCGACTGCCGCCGTTCCCTGACCGATGACCCGGATGCGCGTGATCTGGCCCGATGCGAGGCGCTCGGCGACGGAAGCCGGAAGCGCCCGTTCACCGACTGCGGCGCGGAGCCCGTCAGGTGTCTCGGCGATCTTGCCCCGCAGGGTCTTGCGGAAGCTGCGCGGCGCCTCACCGATCTCCTTGAGCAGGAAGTGTGGTGCGTCGCCGCGGTCGATGTCGCGGGTCGTGACCGCGGCGGTGACGACTTCGTGGGGCTCGACCGGCGCATCGCTGCCGTCGTAGCGCAGCCGCCGCAGGCCCGAGAGCTGGCCGGCCCCGGAGGCGTCGAGCACGACGATCTCGCCGCCGTGCTCACCGTCGAGCCGCACGTAGCGGGCCGTCTCCTCGACGACGCCGTACGGCTCGCTGGCGACGAGGAAGCTGTCGTCGGCGAGCCCGACGTAGAGCCCCTGCCCGCTTCCCCGCAGCGCCAGCAGCATCGTGTCGGGGTCGGACGCGGCCATCGCGCCGACGGCGACCGATCCCTCGAACGCCGCGACCGTGCGCCGGAACGCCTCGACCTCGTCGGCGCCGCCAGCGGCGTGCCGCGACATCAACGCCGGGATGACCTTCGCATCGGTCGTGATCTGGTGATGGATGCGCAACTGGTGCTCGACCCGGAGATCGGCATGGTTGTCGACGTCGCCGTTGAGCGCAGCGACCACGTACGGGCCCGCGTCGACGACCGGCGAGGACTCGAGCTCGTCGCTGTTGAGCGGGTGGGTGTTCGGCTCGGAGATGATCCCCACGCTCGCCCAACGAGTGTGACCGAGGACGCTCATGCGTGCCTCGGGCGCGGCGACCGCCTGCCGGAGGAGCTCGTCACCGGCGATCGCGGCCCGCAGCACGCGGGTGTTGTCGCCCAGCTCACCGATCTCGGCGGCGGCCTTGTACACGAACGACAGCACGCCTGCGCTGGCGCGGACCGACCCCGACTGGTAGGTCGGATCGCTCCCCCGCGTTTCGAGCGCGGCGGCGATGACGGCGT
The DNA here is from genome assembly GCF_030065885.1 of Ilumatobacter sp. Taxonomy (GTDB): domain Bacteria; phylum Actinomycetota; class Acidimicrobiia; order Acidimicrobiales; family Ilumatobacteraceae; genus Ilumatobacter. The sequence continues at coordinate 6,496 of NZ_JASJCS010000118.1, forward strand.
CGTCGAGGCCGTGGTCGTGGACGAACAGGTGCAGCCCGGCCGAGTCGCGGCCGCGCACCTCGAGCCGATCGAGCGCCGAGAGCGACTGCTGGACGGCCGTGTACGCCGCGACGGCGGCGAGGCCGGCACCGCGCCCAGCGAGTGCGCCGACCTCCTTCGCGGTGCGGAGCCGGTCGTGGCGGATCGACCAGAGCACGTCGAGGAGCTCGATCACCTCGGCGCCGGCCCGCTCGAGCTCGTCGCCGCCCAGGTCGCCCCCTTCGAGCGCCGACTCGAGCTCGCCGACGTAGGCGTCCAGCTGATCGAGGCGGGCGGTGATGGCATTCGCCAGCTCGTGGTGGTCGGCGAGTGCCAGGACCCCTGGGACGCCCCGCAGCAGCGAGTCGACCTGCCCGGCGAGGTCGGTGACCTCGGCCGGCTCGCCCATGGCCCCGACGGCTCGATCGAGCAGCCCGAGCAGCTCATCTCGGGTCGGCGCCGGGCGGGTGGGTCGGCGACTGAGCACTCCGATGATGCCGCACATGGCGTTCAGGCTACCGACACGCGATCGTCACACCGGGTCGCCGCTGGTTCGGGCCGGTGCAGCGCTCACCCAGATCCGAGCGTGGCGCGCACCGTCGCCGCAAGGGCATCGGCGGTCGAGCGGGCGAGCTCTTCGGTGGGGGCCTCGACCATCACCCGCACGAGCGGCTCGGTCCCACTCGGGCGGACGAGGATGCGTCCGGTCGCCCCCAGCGGCGCGGCGGCGGCCGCGATCTCGTCGGCCATGACCTCGGCCACGTCGGGGCGGCGCTCGGTGACGGGAACGTTCACCAGGACCTGCGGGAGCTGGGTCATCGACTCGGTCGCGAGCACCGACAGCGGTCGACCCGACCGCTGCACGATGTCGAGCAGCGTGACCGCGGTCAGCATGCCGTCGCCGGTCGTCGCATGCTCGGTGAAGATCACGTGCCCCGACTGCTCGCCGCCGAGCGAGTATCCGCCGACCCCGAGGGCCTCGAGCACGTACCGGTCGCCGACTGCGGTCTCGACCACGTGGATCCCGGCCGCCTCCATGGCGAGCCGGAACCCGAGATTGGTCATGACCGTGACGACCACCGTGTCGTCGCGCAGCACGCCACGACGGTGCATGTCGTTCGCGCAGATCGCCATGATGTGGTCGCCGTCGACGATGTCGCCCCGCTCGTCGATCGCGATCAGCCGGTCGGCGTCACCGTCGAGCGCGATCCCGACGTGGGCTCGTTCGGCGGTGACGACGGCCTGCAGCGCCGACGGGTCGGTGGCACCGCACCCGGCGTTGATGTTCGTGCCGTTGGGGTGGGCGTTGATCACCACGACCTGCGCGCCGGTGCGCTGGAACACGTCGGCGGCGACGTGCGAGGCGGCGCCGTTGGCTACGTCGACCACGACACGGAGCCCGGCGAGCTCGCGCCCGCCGAGCGCGCCGACCACGTGGTCGATGTAGGCCGTCGGATCGGTCCGCCCGTGGATCGGCGCCGGTTCGCCCGACGGGCCGTCGAGCACGGCGAGCGCGGCCTCGACGCGAGCCTCGACGTCGTCGCCGAGCTTCGTCCCGCCGACCGCGAACAGCTTGATGCCGTTGTCGTGGTAGGCGTTGTGCGACGCGGAGACCACGGCACCCATCGCACCGTGGCGCGACGCCTCGAACGCCACCATCGGCGTCGGGGCGACGCCAAGGCGGCGGACCTCGACACCCTCGGATGCGAGGCCGGCGACGAACGCCGCCTCGAGCATCGGCGTCGAGACCCTGCTGTCGCCGCCGACGACGGCGAGGTCGGCGCCCAGGACCTGCGCGGCGGCGCGACCGAGGTTCAGGGCGAAGGCCGGTGTCAGTTCGGTGTTGGCCCGGCCGCGGACGCCGTCGGTGCCGAAGCGCACGTCGACCAGCCTGCTGCCAGCGTCAGCGCTTGGTGAACTGCGGCGCCTTGCGGGCCTTCTTGAGGCCGTACTTCTTGCTCTCCTTCTTCCGCGAGTCGCGGGTGAGGAGGCCGGCCTTCTTGAGCGCCGGACGCAGCTCGGGATCGATGTCGGCGAGCGAGCGGGCGATGGCCATGCGGAGCGCACCGGCCTGGCCTGACACACCGCCGCCGTGGATCGACGCCACCACGTCGTAGCTCTCCTCGGCCTCGGCCACGCGGAGCGGCTCGGACACGACCATCCGCTGGGCGTCCGTCGGGAAGTACACGTCGAACGGGCGGTCGTTGATGGTGATCGTGCCGCTGCCTGCGACGAGGCGGGCGCGGGCCACGGCTTCCTTGCGGCGGCCGGTGGTCTGGGTCAGTGGGGTAACCATCGTGTTCCTCGTTCTCAGCGCTTGATCTCGAGCGGCTTGGGCGACTGGGCGGCGTGGGGGTGATCGGGGCCCGCGTACACCTTCAGCTTCGACAGCTGCTGGCGGCCGAGCGCACCCTTGGGCAACATGCCCTTGATCGAGCGGCGCACGGCGTCGGCCGGCTTGCGGTCGAGCATCTCGGCGAACGACTCGCTCTTGATGCCGCCGGGGTACCCGGAGTGGCGGTAGAGGCGCTTCGACTCGGCCTTGTTGCGGCTCAGCTCGATCTTGTCGGCGTTGACGATGATGACGTGGTCGCCGGTGTCGATGTGCGGTGCGAAGATCGGCTTGTGCTTGCCACGCAGGACGCGGGCGACCTCGGTGGCGACGCGCCCGAGGATGAGGCCCTCGGCGTCGACCACGTGCCATTCGCGTTCGATCTCGCTGACTTTCGGGGTGTACGTCTTCATCGTTCGATCTCTTCGTTTCGGCGCAGCCGGAAGCAGGAGGCTGCGAAATTGAACCGGGTAATCCTACGGCCCGACCCTGACCCGCGGCAACGTGCGGACTCAGGCGTCCCAGCGCCGGCCCTCGTAGCCGACGTGCCAGAGGATCAGGCCGTCGGGCGGGGCGACCTCGCCGGCGGCGACGCGGTCCTCTGCCTCGATGATGGCGGGGACGTCGTCGGCTGCGAGGCGCCCCCGCCCGATGTCGACGCACGTGCCGACGATCGAGCGGACCATCTGGTGGCAGAACGCGCTGCCGGTGATCTCGAAACGCAGCATCGGCGAGTCGGCGACTCGCTCCCACTCGGCCTGGTACAGGATCCGCACCATGCTCGGCAGGGGGTGGTCGTCGTCGACCCTCGGCTTGCGGCAGAACGACGAGAAGTCGTGCTCGCCGAGCAGGTGCGTGCACGCGGCCTGCATCGCGTCGAGGTCGAGCGATTGGGCGACGTGCCAGGCGACGTCGGCGAGCAGCGGGTTCGGTGCCGGGTCGTTCCACAGGTGGTACCGGTACTGCCGGGACGTCGCCCAGAACCGGGCGTCGAACTCGTCGTCGACCCACTCCGGCTCACGGATCGCGATGTCGGGTGCACAGAGCTTGTTGATCCGTCGAGCGAGGCCGTCGAGGTCGGTGTCGGCCGGTAGATCACCCGAGACCACCTGCCCCCACGCGTGCACACCGGCGTCGGTGCGCCCCGCCCCGGTCAGCTCGACGGGCTGTCTGACCACCTTCGAGACTGCAGCGGTCAACTCCCCCATCACCGTCCGCACGTCCCGATTCGGAGCAAACCCCCGAAACCGCCCCCCGTGGTAGGCAACGGTGAACCGAGCCCGCCGCAGAGAGGAGTCGAACCCGTCAGCCACGACGTCAGGCTACGGCCGACGACGTGGACGAGGTCGTGGCCGGCGCTACGGCTCGGACGGGCGACAACGCGTGGAAGGCGCGCCGTCCACGACGCACGATGCGGCAGGCAGGTCGTCGCTCAGCTCGATCGATCGCTCACCCAGTGGCGCGCCGAGCGCGAGCGCGGCAGTCGTCTGCAGCCCGACGTCGTCGCAGTCCCCGCGGACGTCGTGCCGTGCCTGCACGACGACGGTCTCAGCGGTCTCACCGGAGACGCGGATCTCCGGCTCGCGTCCGCAGTCGTTGTGGGCGATCGTGACGGAGAGCACCTCGGCGTCACTCGATGCGTCGACCGCGATCACCGGCAGCTCCTCCCATTGCGGGCGCACCCACCGGAGGACGAGGAGCCCGACGAGTCCGACGACGAGCACCACGACCCCACCCAACACCACCCGAGCCCCGAGTTCGCGCCGAGAAGGGACCACCGAGAGATCTTGCCGCACCCGGGCAATCCGGAACCAGCACCGGCATCACGGGTCAAACCGGTGGGGGTGGCGTGGAGGGTGCGAGCATCCCTGGAAAGACGAACGCACCACCTGCGAGGCATTCGTCCACGTCTGGGGATCGATTCGTCCGAGCGCAAGGCGCGGCGAGCCCGAGTTGCCTTCGGGCAACGAGCGCCGAGGCGCAACGCCGCGATCGGCCGATCCGGCCCGAAGCAGCTCAGACCAGTTCGATGCGGGCCATCTTGGCGTTGTCGCCCTCGCGGCTGCCGAGCTTCAGGATGCGGGTGTAGCCGCCGTTGCGCTCGATGTAGCGGGGGGCGACGTCGTTGACCAGCTTGTGGGTCATCTCGCGGTCGCCGAGGTAGCCCTGGATCTGGCGGATGCGATGCACGCGCATCGGGCCGTCCTGGGCCTTCTTGGCCTTGGTGATGAGCTTCTCGGCAACCGGACGCAGGGCCTTCGCCTTGGCCTCGGTGGTCGTGATCGCCTCGGCGGCGAAGAGTGAGGCCGCGAGGTTGGCCATCATCAGGCGCTGGTGCTGGGAGCTGCCGCCGAAGTTGCGGGCGCGGCGTGGTGTTCCGGGCATGTCGGTCTTCTCTCGTACGTGACGTCTGGTTCAGTGGTGGGCGCTCAGACGCGCAGCGACAGGCCGCGCTCGTCGAGCTTCTCCTTCACCTCGTCCAGGCTCTTCTGCCCGAAGTTGGTGATGTTGAGCAGGTCGTCCTCGGTCTTGGTGAGCAGCTCGCCCACCGTGTTGACCTGGGCCCGCTTGAGGCAGTTGCGGGGCCGCTCGGACAGATCGAGATCCTCGATCGGGAGGTCGAGGTCGGGCGAGCTGGTCGTGGTGTCGATCATCTCGCCGAGCTCGAGGCCCTTGGGCTCCTCGCTCATGTTGGCGACGAGGTCGACCAGCGAGCGGAGCGTGGCACCGGCCGACGCGAGGGCATCGGCCGGCGTGATGGAACCGTCGGTCTCGACCTCGATCAGCAGGTTGTCGTAGTTGGTCGACTGCTCGACGCGGGTCGGCTCGACGTCGAAGCTGACGCGGCGCACCGGGCTGAAGATCGCGTCGATCGGGATCACGCCGATCGTGCGGCTCTCGATCTCGCGCTGGCTCGAGGCGTAGCCGCGGCCCTGCTCGACCGTGAGGTCGATCGCGAGGCGCGCCTTGCCGTTGAGGGTGGCGATCGGGAGGTCCTTGTTGAGGATCTCGACGTCGGCCGGGCACTCGATGTCGCCGGCGGTCACCGCGGCTGCGCCACGGACGTCGAGACGCAGGTTGACGGGCTCCTCGGCGGAGCAGGTCAACACGACGTCCTTCAGGTTCAAGATGATGTCGGTGACGTCCTCGGCGACACCGGCGATGGTGTCGAACTCGTGCAGGGCTTCGTCGAACCGCACCGTCGTGATGGCGGCGCCGGGGATCGACGAGAGCAGGGTGCGGCGGAGCGAGTTGCCGAGCGTGTGGCCGAAGCCGGGCTCGAGCGGACCGATTGCGAAGCGCTGCTGGTTGTTGCTCTCCTCGCCGAGGGCTTCGACGGAAGGGCGCTGCATGACGAGCATGTGCTGCCGGGTCCTTTCTGGGATCGGGTCGGGTGGCTGCGGCGGGGCGGCCCGCGGCGGGGATGGGAGCGGTGTTACTTCGAGTAGAGCTCGACGATGAGCGACTCGCGCACGGGGACGTCGATGTGCTCGCGCTGGGGCAGGTCGCGGACGGTGACCTGCTTGCCGCCGTCGCCGACCTCGAGCCAGCCCACCACGGTGCGGTCGAGCACGTCGAGGTTGTGCTGGATCACGATCATGTTGGCGGCCTTGTCCGACAGCGAGACGACGTCGCCCTTGCGGACGCGATAGCTCGGGATGTCGACGCGCTTGCCGTTGACCTTGATCAGCCCGTGGTTGACGAACTGGCGGGCCTGGGGACGGGTCGACGCCCAGCCGGCGCGGTACGCGACGTTGTCGAGACGGGTCTCGAGCAGCCGGAGCAGGTTCTCACCCGTCGGACCCTGGAGGCGGATCGCCTCGTTGTAGGTCTTCTTGAACTGCTTCTCGAGCACGCCGTAGATGTACTTCGCCTTCTGCTTCTCCTGGAGCTGGGCCAGGTACTCACTGCCGGCGTTGCGGCGGCGCGTGCGCCCGTGGGCGCCGGGCGGGAACGGGCGACGATCGAGGGCGCGACGCCCCTTCTCGTTCTCGAAGATGTTGGTGGAGAGGCGGCGCGAGAGGCGCACCTTGGGACCGGTGTAACGAGCCATGACTTCCTACGACGTCCTGGTCAGCCGCGCCGACGCTTCGGCGGGCGGCAACCGTTGTGCGGGACCGGCGTGACGTCCTTGATCGAGACGACCTCGATGCCGGTGTTCTGGATGGAGCGGACCGCGGTGTCGCGGCCCGAGCCCGGGCCCTTCACCTGCACCTCGACACGGCGGACACCGTGCTCCATCGCGGCGTTGGCGGCGCGCTCGGCCGCCTGCTGCGCGGCGTACGGGGTGCTCTTGCGGCTGCCCTTGAAGCCGACCGCACCGGACGACGCCCACGAGATCACGTTGCCCGCGGTGTCGGTGATGGTGACGATCGTGTTGTTGAACGAGCTCTTGATGTGCACGACGCCCGACGAGATGTTCTTGCGGTCGCGCTTGCGGGGGCGGCGACCGCCCGACTTGGCCTTGGCCATTACTTCCTCACTGCCTTCTTCTTGTTGGCGACGGTGCGCTTCGGGCCCTTGCGGGTGCGAGCGTTGGTGTGGGTGCGCTGGCCACGGACCGGCAGCCCCTTGCGGTGACGGACGCCCTGGAGGCACCCGATCTCGATCTTGCGCTTGATGTCGTTCTGGACGTCGCGACGGAGGTCACCTTCGAT
>NZ_JASJCS010000119.1 GCF_030065885.1 Ilumatobacter sp.
GCGGCGCCGGGGATCGACGAGAGCAGGGTGCGGCGGAGCGAGTTGCCGAGCGTGTGACCGAAGCCGGGCTCGAGCGGACCGATCGCGAAACGCTGCTGGTTGTTGGCCTCCTCGCCGAGGGTTTCGACGGTGGGGCGCTGCATGACGAGCATCTGCTGCCAGGTCCTTTCTGGGGTGTTCGACAGGTGACGGGGTCGGTGGCGGGCGCAACCCGCGGCCGGGGGTTACTTCGAGTACAGCTCGACGATGAGCGACTCGCGGACGGGCACGTCGATGTGCTCGCGCTGGGGCAGGTCCCGGACGGTGACCTGCTTGCCGCCCTCGCCGACCTCGAGCCAGCCGACCACGGTGCGGTCGAGGACGTCGAGATTGTGCTGGATGACGATCATGTTGGCGGCCTTGTCGCTCAGCGACACGACGTCGCCCTTGCGGACGCGGTACGACGGGATGTCGACGCGCCGGCCGTTGACCTTGATGAGGCCGTGGTTGACGAACTGGCGGGCCTGCGGCCGGGTCGACGCCCAACCGGCGCGGTACGCCACGTTGTCGAGACGGGTCTCGAGCAGGCGGAGCAGGTTCTCGCCCGTGGGGCCCTGCAGCCGGATGGCCTCGTTGTAGGTCTTCTTGAACTGCTTCTCGAGCACGCCGTAGATGTACTTCGCCTTCTGCTTCTCTTGCAGTTGGGCGAGGTACTCGCTGCCGGCGTTGCGGCGGCGTGTGCGGCCGTGCGCACCCGGCGGGAAGGGACGGCGGTCGAGGGCGCGGCGGCCCTTCTCGTTCTCGAAGATGTTGGTGGACAGGCGGCGCGAGAGGCGCACCTTGGGACCGGTGTAGCGAGCCATGACTTCCTCAGTTCCCCCGGCGGCGCTTGGGCGGACGGCAGCCGTTGTGCGGCACGGGCGTGACGTCCTTGATGGAGACGACCTCGATGCCGGTGTTCTGGATGGAGCGGACGGCGGTGTCGCGACCCGAGCCCGGGCCCTTGACCTGTACCTCGACGCGGCGGAGCCCGTGCTCCATCGCGGCGTTGGCAGCGCGCTCGGCCGCCTGCTGCGCCGCGTAGGGGGTGCTCTTGCGGCTCCCCTTGAAGCCGACCGCGCCGGACGACGCCCACGAGATGACGTTGCCCTGGGGGTCGGTGATGGTGACGATCGTGTTGTTGAACGAGCTCTTGATGTGCACGACGCCCGTCGAGACGTTCTTGCGGTCGCGCTTGCGTGGGCGGCGGCCGCCCGGCTTGGCCTTGGCCATTACTTCCTCACAGCCTTCTTCTTGTTGGCAACGGTGCGCTTCGGGCCCTTGCGGGTACGAGCGTTGGTGTGGGTGCGCTGGCCGCGGACCGGCAGCCCCTTGCGGTGACGGACGCCCTGCAGGCAACCGATCTCGATCTTGCGCTTGATGTCGTTCTGGACGTCGCGACGGAGGTCACCTTCGATGGTGAGGTTGTCGTCGACGTAGTGACGGATCTTGTTGACCTCGTCCTCGGTCAGCGCCGAGACCTTGGTGTCACGGTCGAGCTCGAGATCGTCGGCGATGCGCTGCGCGGTGTGCAGGCCGATGCCGAAGATGTAGGTGAGCGAGACCTCGAGCCGCTTCTCGCGGGGGATGTCGACGCCGGCGATACGTGCCATTGGTTGCTCTCTTCCTCAGCCCTGCCGCTGCTTGTGGCGGGGGTTCTCACAGATGACTTGGACGCGCCCGTGCCGACGGATCACACGGCACTTCTCGCACATCGGCTTGACGCTCGGTCGGACCTTCACTGCTCTCTCACTTGTATCGATACGTGATGCGACCTCGTGTGAGGTCGTACGGGGTGAGCTCCACCTGCACCTTGTCGCCGGGGAGAATGCGGATGTAGTGCATCCGCATCTTGCCCGAGATGTGGGCCAGCACGTTGTGGCCGTTCTCCAGCTCGACACGGAACATGGCATTCGGGAGCGACTCGACGATCGTTCCTTCGAGGACGATCGCGTCTTCTTTGGGCTTCGGCAGAGGTTTCTCCTCGGTTCGAGCGGGCATTTGCCCAGCTCAGCGGACTTCTCGGGTCGGTCTGCGCTCAGACCGGCACTCAATGCTACCGGCGTGTCCCGGGTTCCCCACAGCCCGGATCCGCCAGATTCCGGCTCGGATGTGGTATTCGCCGGAACGTCGTCGGGGCCGTCCGGCGAGGCCGACCCGCAGGTGTGGTCCGTCGGCGGATGGGATGGAGCGAGGTGTGTCAGCGGCGCGCTTCGACCGAGTCGGTCAGCCGCTTGAAGACGTGGTCGGGGTGCCCGACGCCGTTGACGACGGTCAGGGCGCCGCGGCTGCTGAAGTAGTCGATCAGCGGCGAGGTCTGGGTCTCGTAGAGGTCGAGGCGGCGGTTCACCGAGTCGGGCGTGTCGTCGGCCCGCTGCTGGACGTCGCCGCCACAGACGTCGCAGATCCACGGCGACGGCTCCTGGCCGGCCGCGGTGTAGTTGGTGCCGCAGTCGCGGCAGACCCGGCGCGACGAGAGCCGTTCGAGCACGATCTCGCGGGGCACGTCGAGGTCGATGACGACGTGGATCGGCTGCTGGGCGGTGATGCGGTCGAGCGCAGTCGCCTGCTTGACCGTGCGTGGGAACCCGTCGAGGATGAACCCCCTGGTGGTGGCATCGGCCTTCTCGAGCCGCTCGGCGACGAGGCCGATCATGATCTCGTCGCCGACCAGGCCGCCGGCGTCCATGACCTCCTTGGCGGCGAGGCCGAGCTCGCTCCCCTCGCGGGCGGCCGCACGCAGCATGTCCCCCGTGGAGATGTGCGGGACGACGTAATGGCGCGACAGACGGACGCACTGCGTCCCCTTACCGGCGCCCTGGCGGCCGAGGATGATGATCCGCGCGCCGGGGATCACCGGGCGACCCTTACTTCAGGAACCCTTCGTAGTTGCGCAACATCAGCTGGCTGTCGATCTGACGCATCAGCTCGAGCGCCACACCCACCGAGATCAGGACGCTCGTGCCGGCGAAGGCGAACGAGTTCACGTCGGCAGCCCACAGGATCAGGTACGGCGTGATGGCGATCAGCGCGATGAACACGGCGCCCGGCAGCGTGATGCGGTTGACGGCCTTCGCGAGGTAGTTCTCGGTCTGGATGCCGGGGCGGACGCCGGGGATGAAGCCGCCCTGGCGCCGGATCTGGTCGGCCTGGCGCACCGGATCGAAGGCGATCGAGTTGTAGAAGTAGGCGAAGGCGACGATCAGCAGGGCGAAGATCGTGACGTACACGAAGTTCTGGCTGTTGAGGATGTACTGGTCGACGTATCGCTGGATGTCGGCCCGCCAGCCGGTGCTCGAGCCGCCGAGGAAGCTGGCGAGAATGGCCGGGAGCAGCAGGATCGAGCTGGCGAAGATGATCGGGATGACACCCGACTGGTTGACCTTGAGCGGGATGTAGGTGTTCTGGCCGCCCATCATGCGGCGGCCGACGACGCGCTTCGCGAACTGCACGGGGATTCTTCGCTGGCCGAGCTCGACGAACACGACGGCGACGATGATGCCGATCGTGACCACCACCATCACCACGAACCAGAACCACTTGTTGACCTGGAGGATCGAGTAGAAGCCGCCGGGGAGCGACGCCACGACCGACGCGAAGATGATCATCGACATGCCGTTGCCGATGCCGCGCTGGCTGATGAGCTCGCCCATCCACATCAGCACCGCCGTGCCGGCCACCAGCGTCGGGATGATGAGGTAGCCGCGCGGCCAGATGCCGTCGGGCAGGAGCGGCACCGAGGGCGCCTGGACGGCGCTGAAGAACGCGCCGCCACCGCCGGTGCCGAACAAGAACACGAGCACGGTCGCCTGCAGGGTGGCCAGCGCGATCGTCACGTAGCGCGTGTACTGGGTGATCTTGCGCTGACCGACCGCGCCTTGCTGCTGCAGCTCTTCGAGCTTCGGGATCACGACGCCGAGGACCTGCATGATGATGCTGGCCGTGATGTACGGCATGATGCCGAGCGCGAACACCGAGAACGACTCGAACGCGCCGCCCGAGAAGAGGTTGAACAGACCGAGCGCACCGTCCTGGGCGCCTTCGCGGAGCTGGTCGATGGCGAGCGGATCGACGCCGGGCACGCGGATCGCCGCGCCGATGCGGTACATCGCAACGATCATGAAGGTGAACAGGATCTTGTTGCGGAGATCCGTGACCTTGAAGATGTTCTTGATGTTGCTGATCGCCGACATGGTTCCTCGAAGCGCTGGGGGACCCGAGCAGGCTACCGGAGCCAACCCAGGTCCAACCAGGCAGCTCCAGCCGGATCAGGATGTGCACGTGCCAACCCGGCGGCCAGTGGGGGTGGTGTGAAGGGGGCGGCTGATCGACTCTCCACCATCGACCGATCCGGCCGGGCGCGGTGGGGGTGGTGTGGAGGGGGCGAGTAGTCGGCCCCCTCCACCATCGACCGATCCGACTCCGTCGGTCGGTCGATCACAGTTGGGCGCGCCGAAGGCGCTCAGGCCACTTCCGGCGAACGGAGCGAGCGAACCGAGCGGGTGAGCCCGACTCAGCGATTCGTGAACTGGTTGCCCTTGGCGGGCGGGCGGCCGGCCTTGCCCTCGGCCTTGAACGGCAGCTCGATGAGCGTGACCGTGCCGCCGGCGGCGGTGATCGCCGCCTCGGCAGCCTTCGACACGGCGTGCGCGTGCACGTCGATCTTCCGGCTCAGCTCACCGCGGGCGAGGATCTTCACGAACGCGTCCTTGCGGACGATGCCGTGCGCGTGCAGCACCTCGGGCGTGACCGTCGCCTCGCTCATCACGTCGAGCGTGTCGAGGTTGACCGCCGAGTACTCGACGCGGAACGGGTTGGTGAACCCCTTCAGCTTCGGCACCCGCATCTTGAGCGGCGTCTGGCCGCCCTCGAAGCCGGCGGCGACCGTGTTGCGGGCGCGGGTGCCCTTCGTGCCACGGCCGGCGGTCTTCCCCCGACGGCCGCCGGTGCCGCGGCCGACACGCCGTGACGCCTTCTTCGAACCGGGTGCGGGTGCGAGATCGTCGACACGCATGATCAGTCAGCTCCTTCGGTGACTTCGACGAGGTGCGGCACGCGCTGGATCATGCCGCGGATCTCGGGGCGGTCGGGCAACGTGTTCGTCTGGCCGATCCGGCCGAGCCCGAGCGCGCGCAGGGTGCCACGGGCCTTCGGCTTGGCGCCGATCCCCGACTTCACCTGCGTGACGGTGATGGTCTTGTCACTCATTCGTCGCTCCCGATGCACCGGCCGCGAGTTGCTTCTCGCGCTCGTTGTACGCGTTGAGCAGGCCCTTCGGTACGAAGCTGTCGGCGGGGATGCCGCGCCGCTTGGCGACCTCGTCGGGGCGCTGCAACGACTTCAGCCCGGCGATCGTCGCGCGGGCGACGTTGATGTGGTTGGCGGAGCCGAGCGACTTGCACAGGATGTCGTGCACGCCGGCCTCCTCGAGGATGATGCGGGCCGCACCGCCGGCGATGACGCCGGTACCGGTGGCCGCCGGCTTCATCAGCACGCGGCCACCACCGGTCTCGCCGATCACGGGGTGGATGATCGTCGAGCCAGCGAGCGGCACCGAGAACAGGTTGCGCTTGGCCTCCTCGGTGCCCTTCTGGATCGCCAGCGGCACCTCCTTGGCCTTGCCGTAGCCGAGCCCGACCCTGCCGTTGCCGTCGCCCACGACGACGAGCGCGGTGAAGCTGAAGCGACGACCGCCCTTCACCACCTTGGCGACGCGGTTGATCGTGATGACCCGCGACTCGCGCAGCCCACCCTCGTTCTCGTTCGAGCTGTTGGTATTCGGCTGATATGCCATCAGAACTCCAGACCTGCGTTGCGGGCGGCGTCGGCGAGCGCGGCGACGCGCCCGTGGTAGGCGAATCCGCCCCGGTCGAACACGACCTTGGTGATGCCGGCGGCCTTCGCCCGCTCGCCGACGAGCTCGCCGACCCGGGTCGCGGCGGCGACGGTGCCGCCGCTGCCGACGGCACGCTGATCGGCCTCGACGCTGGACGCGGCGGCGAGGGTGACGCCGGCGTCGTCGTCGATCACCTGGACCGAGATGTGCTTGTTGGACCGGTGCACGGCCAGGCGCGGCCGCGCCGCGGTGCCGTGGACCTTCTTGCGGACCCGCCGGTGCCGGCGGATGCGACCGTGGCGACGGGCCTTGGCGATGTCACTCATGAGTTGCTCCGTACCTACTTCTTGCCGGCCTTGCCGACGTGTTGATCTGCCGGCATGGCCGCGCCCGAATGCTCGACCATCGCCATCACTTCTTGCCGGCCTTGCCGGCCTTGCGCACGATGCGCTCACCGGCGTAGCGGACGCCCTTGCCCTTGTAGGGCTCGGGCTTGCGGATGCTGCGGATGTTGGCGGCCACCTGGCCGACGACCTCTTTGTCGATGCCCGAGACGATCACCTGGGTCGGCTGCGGCACCTCGAACGTGATGCCCTCGGGGGCCGCGACCTGGACAGGGTGGCTGAACCCGAGGTTGAGGCGAAGGCCGTTCGGGCCCTGCGCCTCGGCGCGGTAGCCGACGCCGACGATCTCGAGCTCCTTCTTGAAGCCGTCGGTGACGCCGACGACCATGTTGTTGACGAGGCTCCGGGTCAGCCCGTGCAGCGCGCGGTTCTGACGCTCGTCGTTGGGGCGGGCGAAGCGCAGCGAGCCGTCGTCCTGGGTGATCTCGATGTCGCCCGGGATCGGGCGGCTGAGGGTTCCCTTCGGGCCCTTGACGGTCACGGTGCCGTCGGCGACGGTGACCTCGACGCCGGCGGGGACGGTGACCGGTGCGTTACCGATACGAGACATGTCGATTCGATCTCCTCGGGTTCACCAGACGTAGCAGAGGACTTCGCCGCCCATGTTGCGCTGTCGCGCCTCGCGGTCGGTCATCAGCCCCTGGCTGGTGGACAGGACGGCCACACCGAGACCGCCGAGCACTCGCGGCACGGCGCTGGCCTTGCGGTAGACCCGCAGACCCGGTGTGGAGATGCGACGAAGACCCGAGATCGTGCGATCACGATCGTCGGAGTACTTCATCGTGATGGTGAGCACGTCGCCGGGGCCCTTGGCCGACGGTGCGACCTCGAAGCCGCCGATGTAGCCCTCGGACTCGAGGACCTTGGCGAGCGCGACCTTCTGCTTGGACGACGGCATGCGAACCGTGTCGTGCATCGCCGTGTTCGCGTTGCGAAGACGGGTCAGCATGTCGGCGATGGGATCAGTCATCATGATGGGGCCTCCTCACCAGCTCGACTTCGTCAGACCGGGGATCTCACCGGCATGGGCCAGCTCGCGCAGGCACACCCGGCAGAGTCCGAACTTCCGGAGAACCGAACGAGGACGTCCGCAGCGGCGGCAGCGGGTGTAGGCGCGAACCTTGTACTTCGGCGTGCCGTTCGCCTTGTTGATCAGTGCTTTCTTGGCCATCTGAGTCTCTCTGCGTCTCTACTCGGTCACTTCTTCCCGCGGTACGGGCCGCGGTTGCGCTTCTTCCGGGGGGCGTTCTCGGCGTCGGCACCCTTCTTGAAGGGGAACCCGAAGGCGTCGAGCAGCGCTTGGCCGCCCTCGTTGGTCTGCGCCGTGGTCACGATGCTGATGTCCATGCCCCGCTGGAAGTCGACCTTGTCGACGTTGATCTCGGGGAACACGGTCTGGTCGTTGAGGCCGAACGTGTAGTTGCCTCGGCCGTCCCACGAGTGGGCGGGCAGGCCGCGGAAGTCACGGATACGAGGGATCGCCACCGACAGCAGCCGGTCGAAGAACTCCCACATCCGGTCGCCGCGCAGCGTCACCTTGGTACCGATCGCCTGCCCCTCACGGAGCTTGAACCCGGCGATCGAGTGCTGGGCGCGGGTGATGATCGGCTTCTGGCCCGAGATCAGCGTGAGCTCGTCGACCGCCTTCTCGAGGAGCGACGGCTGCTGCGTCGCACGACCGACGCCCATGTTGATGACGATCTTGTCGAGCTTCGGGATCTGCATCTCGTTCTCGATGCCGAGCTCTTGCGCGAGCTGCGCTTTGATCGTGTTGTTGTACCGCGCCTTGAGCCGCGGCTGGGTCACTGTCGTCGTCATGATCAGACCTCGTCCCCACTCGGACGTGCGATCCGCACCTTCTCGCCCTTGGAGTTCACGGCGTAGCCGAGGCGGACGGTCTCGCCCTTGTGCACGTACATGACGTTCGACGCGTCGATCGGCATGTCCTTGTCGATGATGCCGGCCTGCTCGTTGGCACGAACCGCCCGCTGGTGCTTCGCCGCGGTGTTGACACCGGTGACGAGCACCTTGTTCTCCTTGGGCATGACGCGTTCGACGACGCCTTCCTTGCCCTTCTCCTTGCCCGTGATGACACGGACCGGATCACCCTTGCGGAGCTTCACTCAGATCACCTCCGGGGCGAGTGAGACGATGCGCATGAACTTGCGGTCGCGCAGCTCACGGCCCACGGGGCCGAAGATGCGAGTGCCGCGGGGCGTGAGGTCGTCCTTGATCAACACGGCCGCGTTCTCGTCGAAGCGGATGTAGCTGCCGTCGGGGCGACGCTTCTCCTTCTTGACGCGAACGACGACGCACTTGACGACATCGCCCTTCTTGACGCCGGCGCCGGGAATGGCGTCCTTGACGGTGGCGACGAAGATGTCGCCGATCGAGGCGTAGCGGCGGCGCGTGCCGCCGAGCACCTTGATGCAGAGCACCTCGCGGGCGCCGCTGTTGTCGGCGACGCGAAGGCGTGACTCCTGCTGAATCATGCTCGTACCTCGCATGACTCATGAATCACCGTGATCATGATTCGCTCACTACGTTCGATCATGGACCTACCGTGCCCTCTCGATGATCTCGACGAGCCGCCAGCGCTTGTTCTTGCTCAGCGGGCGGGTCTCCATGACGCGCACCTTGTCGCCCAGGCCGGCCTCGTTCGACTCGTCGTGGGTGTAGAGCTTGGTCGTGCGCAAGACGAACTTGTTGTACTTGGCGTGACGGACGCGGTCGGTCACGGTGACGACGATCGTCTTGTCCATGCTCGCCGAGGTGACGGTGCCCTCGCGGACCTTGCGTCGGTTGCGGGCAGCACTCTCGACCTCGGCCGCAGCGTCGGTGGCAGGGGTCTCGGTCGTCTCGGCGACGGTGGTTTCGGTTTCGCTCATCATTGACTCAGTTCTCTGCCTCGGCCGCGGCGATCTCGCGCTCGCGGATGAGGGTGTTGATCCGTGCGATCTGACGCCGCACCTTCTTGATCTCGGCGGTGTTCTCGAGCTGACCGGTGGCGTTGCGGAAGCGCAGGTTGAGCGCCTCGTGCTTCGTCGCGCGGAGCTCCTCGACGAGCTCGGTCAGGTCCTTGTCGGCGAGGGTGTTCTTGCGCGCCATGTCAGATCTCCTCCTCGGGGCTGCGCCCCGAACCCATCGACCCTCGGCTCGCTGGCGCTCGCACGATCGTCACTGCGATGCTGCGCATCTCAGATCCCTTCCTCGCGCGTGATGACGCGCGCCTTGATCGGGAGCTTCTGGATGGCCTTGTTCATGGCCTCCCTCGCGAGCGCCTCGTCGGGGTACGACAGCTCGAACAGCACTCGCCCGGGGCGCACGACGGCGACCCAGAACTCGGGGTTGCCCTTGCCGGAACCCATGCGGGTCTCGGCCGGCTTCTTGGTGACCGGCTTGTCGGGGAAGATGTTGATCCACACCTTGCCGCCGCGGCGGATCGACCGGGTCATGGCGATACGGGCGGCCTCGATCTGGCGGGCGGTCAGCCAGCCGGGCTCGAGTGCCTGGATGCCGTACTCGCCGAAGTTCAGATCGGTGCCACCCTTGGCAACGCCGCGGGTCCGGCCACGATGGTGCTTGCGGTGGGCGACCTTACGGGGCATCAACATGATGAAGCTCCTCAGTCGTCCGCACGGAAGTGCGGCGTCTCGTGACCCTCGCGGGTCTGGCGGGCGATGGTCTCTTCCTCGTCGAGCAGCTTCTCGAGCTCGGGATCCGCGTCCTTGATGAGGGGCTGCGTCTCGGGCTCGGGCACCTGATCGCGGCGGCGGGCGGCCGACGACACGACCTTGCGCGGGCCGTCGTCGGCGGTTTGGCCGGACGTCTCGCCGACGGCCATGGCGGCCTCACGAGCGATCTTGTCCTCGTTGGCGGCCTTGTACGGCAGGATGTCGCCCTTGTAGAGCCACACCTTGACGCCGACGCGGCCGTTGGAGGTCTTCGCCTCACGGAAGCCGTAGTCGATGTCGGCCCGCAGCGTGTGCAACGGCACGCGGCCTTCGCGGTACCACTCGGTGCGGCTCATCTCGGCGCCGCCGAGGCGACCCGAGCACTGGACCCGGATCCCGAGTGCGCCGGCGCGCTGTGCGTTCTGCACGGCACGCTTCATCGCACGGCGGAAGGCGATGCGGTTGGCGAGCTGGTCGGCGACACCCTGTGCGATCAGCGCAGCGTCGAGCTCGGGGGTCTTGATCTCGACGATGTTGAGCTGGATCTTCGGGTTCCCGGTGATCTTGGTGATCATCGCCCGCAGCTCGTCGGCCTGCGCGCCGCGACGGCCGATGACGATGCCCGGCCGGGCGGTGTGCACGTCGACGCGCAGCTTGTCGCGGGTGCGCTCGATCTCGATGCGGCTGATCGCCGCCGACTCGAGGCGTTCCATGATGGCCTGGCGGATCTGCCAGTCCTCGGTGAGGTACTGCTTGTACTCGCGCTCGGAGAACCAGCGGCTCTTCCAGTCGGTGCTGACACCGAGCCGGAAACCGTAGGGATTGATCTTCTGACCCATGTTCAGTCCTCGTCCTTCGTGCTGCCGGGCTTGCTGAAGCCGGCGGCCTCGGCGCTCTCCTCGGTGTCGAACCACACCTCGGCTTTGGTGACCTTGTAGTACCGGCTGTCGGGCGTGTGGTAGAGCATCGAGTCGACGTTGCCCTTGATCGGGTGCGTCTCGGGCCCGTTGCCGTCATCGTCGGGCACGACGCTGCCGGCCCATTCGCCGGCGGCGAACTCGCCGGCCGGCGACTCGTCAGCCTCGGCGTCGGCGTCGGGCTCGGTGGTCTCTGGCTCGGCGGTCTCGGCCTCGGGCTCGTCGGCGACGTCCTCCGTCGCCTCCTCGCCGGCGTCCTCGATGGCCGCGTCAGTGGTCGCCTCGTCGGCCGACTCGTCGGCCTCGTCGGTGATCTCCTCGTCGACGTCGGCGCCCTCGGCTTCGGCCCTGGCGGCCTCGGCACGCTGGCGGCTGCGCTCGACGCGGGCACGGCGGCTGGCCGACGCGCTGGCGCTGACACCCTCGGCGCGGGCCCGCATGATCTCGAGACGCTCCTCGCTCATGCGGGCGACGACGACGGTGATGTGGCAGGTGCGCTTGCGGATCCGGGTCGCCCGGCCCCGGGCACGCGGCCGGAACCGGCGCAGCGTCGGGCCCTCGTCGGCGAAGCACGCAAGCACGAACAGCTCGTCGGCGTCGCCGATGTAGGCGGCGTTGTCGAGGTCGGTCGCGTTGGCGACCGCGCTGGCCAGGACCTTGCGGATGTCACGGGCGATGCCGCGTTCGGTGAACTGCAGCACCTCGTCGGCACGACGGACGTCGAGCCCGCGGATCAGGTCGAGCACGACCCGCGCCTTGTACGCCGACGAGCGGACGTACTTGGCGGTCGCCTTCGTGCCGTGGCGCTCGCCCCGGGTCATCGTGGCGACGGTGGCGCCCTCGTTCAGCTTGGGACCACGCATCAGCGTCGCGCCCCCTTCTCCTGCCCGGCGTGGAACTTGAACGTCCGGGTCGGGCTGAACTCACCGAGCTTGTGACCGACCATCGATTCGGTGATGTACACCGGCACGTGCTTGCGGCCGTCGTGGACGGCGATCGTGTGGCCGACCATGTCGGGGATGATGGTCGAGCGGCGCGACCAGGTCTTGATGACCTTGCGCTCGCCGGCCTCGTTCTGCGCGTCGACCTTCTTGAGCAGGTGCTCGTCGACGAACGGGCCCTTCTTGAGACTGCGTGTCATGGCTTCTCTGCGCTTCCTTCCGGCCTCAGCGACGCCCGCGACCGGAGCGGCGACGGCGGACGATCATCTTCTGGCTGGCCTTCTTCTTCGAACGGGTTCGGCTCTCGGGCTTGCCCCACGGCGACACGGCGGGACGACCGCCGGACGAACGACCCTCGCCACCACCGAGGGGGTGGTCGACCGGGTTCATGGCGACACCGCGGGTCTGCGGCTTGACGCCCTTCCAACGGTTGCGGCCTGCCTTGCCGATCTTGACGAGCTCGTGCTCGCTGTTGCCGACCTCGCCGACCGTGGCACGGCAGTCGATCGGGACGCGGCGCATCTCGGTCGACGGCATGCGCAGCGTGGCGTAGTCGCCCTCCTTGGCGACGAGCTGCACGGCGATGCCGGCCGACCGGCCGATCTTGCCGCCCTGGCCGGGACGGAGCTCGACGTTGTGCACGGTGGTGCCGACCGGGATGTAGCGCAACGCCATCGCGTTGCCCGGCTTGATGTCGGCACCGTGGCCGCTCTCGACCACGTCGCCGACGCCGAGGCCCTTCGGCGCCAGGATGTACGCCTTCTCGCCGTCGTTGTAGTGCAGCAGCGCGATGCGGCAGGTGCGGTTCGGGTCGTACTCGATGCCCGCGACCTTGGCGGGCACGCCGTCCTTGACGCGCTTGAAGTCGATCACGCGGTAGCGCTGCTTGTGACCGCCACCGCGGTGGCGTGACGTCTTGCGGCCGTAGGTGTTGCGGCCGCCGGTCTTGGTCTTCTGTGCCAGCAGCGACTTCTCGGGCGTCGACTTGGTGACCTCGGAGAAGTCGGACGACGTCTGGAAGCGCCGGGCCGGGCTGGTGGGTTTACGGGAACGAATCGCCATGGCTGATCAGTCCTTCAGTTCTCGAACAGCGGGATCTCACCCGCTGCCAGCGTGACGATGGCGCGCTTGGTGTTCGGCTTCGAGCCGCGGCGGTTCGTGCCCCGGACCCGCGTCGACTTGCCCTTGCGATTGAGCGTGTTGACCTTCAACACGTCGACGCCCCAGATCGCCTCGACTGCGTCGCGGATCTCGGGCTTGCTGGCGCTCGGGTGCACCTTGAAGACGTAGACGCCGGTCTCCATCAGGTCGTAGCTCTTCTCGGAGACGACGGGCGCCAAGATGATGTCGCGGGGATCCTTCATGACTCGTCACCTTCCTGCTCGTCGGCGGCGTCGGTGTCGGTGCGCTGCGATGCGGGCTTCTGGAAGCCGGCGGCCTCGGCGCTCTCCTCGGTGTCGAACCACACCTCGGCCCTCGTGCGGTCGTAGAACGAGCTGCCCGGCACGTGGTACAGCATCGACTCCGCATTGCCCTTGATCGGGTGGGTGTCGGGGCCGTTGCCGTCGGCGTCGGCCTGGACCGCGCCCTCGAACTCGGCCGGCTCGAAGTCGCCGACGGCGTCGGACGGCTCGGGAGCAGCAGCGGCCTCGGGAGCAGCAGCGGCCTCGGGAGCAGCAGCGGCCTCGGGAGCGGCAGCGGCCTCGGGAGCAGCAGCGGCCTCGGGAGCAGCAGCGGCCTCGGGAGCAGCAGCGGCCTCGGGAGCAGCAGCGGCCT
>NZ_JASJCS010000120.1 GCF_030065885.1 Ilumatobacter sp.
CCGAGCTTGTCGGAGATCTTGGCGCCACCGAGCACCGCGACGAACGGCCGCTTCGGCGAGTTGCGGAGGCCGAGCAACACGTCGACCTCCTTCTCGAGCAGTCGCCCCATCGCCGACGGCACCGACTGCGGCGGGCCGACGATCGACGCGTGCGATCGATGTGACGCGCCGAACGCGTCGTTGACGTAGAGGTCGATGCCGTCGAGCAGGCGGGCGGTGAACTCGTCGTCGTTGCCGGTCTCACCCGGATCGAAGCGGAGGTTCTCCAACAGCTCGACCCCGGGTGCGAGCTCGGCGAGGCGGGCGCGCACCGGGTCCATCGAGTACTGCGGATCGGGTGCGCCCTTGGGACGGCCGAGATGGCTGGCGGTGACGACCTGAGCGCCCCGCTCGGTGAGCCACTCGATCGTCGGCAGGGCCGCCCGGATGCGGAAGTCGTCGGCGATCTCGACCGTGTCGCCGCCGCGATCGAGCGGAACGTTGAAGTCGGTGCGAACGAACACCCGCTTGCCGGCGACGTCGCCGAGGTCCTCCAGGGTGGGAATCCCGTTGATCATGTGGACGTCGGCTGACGGGTCAGCGCTTGACCTTGCCGCCGAGGAACATCGTCATGTCGACGAGGCGGTTCGAGTAGCCCCACTCGTTGTCGTACCAGCCGCCGACCTTGACCATCTTGCCCATGCTCATCGTCAGCCCGGCGTCGAAGATGCACGAGTGCGGGTCGGTGACGATGTCGGCCGACACGATCGGATCCTCGGTGTACTTGAGGACGCCCTTCAGCTTGCCGGAGGCCGCCTTCGCGTACGCGGCGTTGATCTCCTCGGCCGACGCGGCCTTCTTGAGGTTGACCGTGAAGTCGGTGAGCGAGCCGGTCGGGATCGGGACGCGCAGCGCGTTGCCGTCGAGCTTGCCCTTCATCGACTGCATCACGAGCGACGTCGCGCGGGCGGCGCCGGTCGACGTCGGGATGATGCTCACGGCCGCGGCGCGGGCACGTCGCAGATCCTTGTGCGGGCCGTCGACGATGTTCTGGTCGCCCGTGTAGGCGTGCACCGTGGTCATCATGCCCTGGCTGATGCCGAAGGTGTCGTCGAGCACCTTGACGAGCGGCACGAAGCAATTCGTCGTGCAGCTGGCGTTCGAGATGACCTTGTGCTTGCTGACCCGGAAGTCCTGGTGGTTGACCCCGTACACGAACGTCGCGTCGGCACCGGTGCAGGGCGCCGACACCATCACGAGCGGGGCGCCGGCCTCGAGATGGGCGGCCGAGGCGTCGCGGTTGTTGAAGAACCCGGTCGACTCGATGACGACGTCGACGCCGAGGTCGCCCCACGGCAGCTTGGCGGGATCGCGCTCGCTCAGGATCCGCAGCGAGTCGCGGCCGACGCGGATGCTGCGGCTGGTGGCCGAGATCTTGTCCGGCATCGTGCCCAGCACCGAGTCGTACTTCAGCAGATGCGCCATCTGGTCGAGCGAGCCGAGGTCGTTGGCGGCGACGAAGTCGATGTCCGCCCCCTGCGCCTTCGCGGCTCTGAAGAAGTTCCGGCCGATCCGTCCGAAGCCGTTGATACCAACTCGCACCGTCATCGCGGGGGTGTCCTTTCGATTGGGGATTCACGTCATCGGCGGCGACGACGTGTCAGTTCGTGCCTACCGCTTGCTCACACTAGTTCCACCAGCTCAGAGCGACTTCCACGAGAGGAATTGGACCCCGATCGCGGTGCCACGCGGCACTGCCGGTCCGGCGCGGCTCCGACGACGCGGGACTGCCCGAGCGCGTCAGCCGCCGCCGACGTCGCGATGGGACGTGCGCGCCACGACGCCGTGCTCGGTGAACCGTCCAGCCAGCTCCTCGGCGACCGCGACCGAGCGGTGCCGCCCGCCGGTGCAGCCGATCGCGATCGTGAGATAGCTGCGGCCCTCGGCGCGATAGCTCGGCAGCAGCTCGACGAGCAGCGCCTCGAACCCGTCGAGGAACGTCGCGGCCTGCGCCCGCTCGATCACGTAGTCGCGCACCCGCGGGTCGTGGCCGGTGAGCGGGCGCAGGTCGTCGTCCCAGTGCGGGTTGGGGAGGAAGCGGACGTCCATCACGATGTCGGCGTCGAGCGGCAGCCCGTTCTTGTAGCCGAAGCTCTCGACCGCGATCTGGAGTTGCTGCGAGCTCGCCATCTCGAACGCTCCGACCAGGCGTTCCTTCAGCTGGTGGACGTTGAGGTCGGTCGTGTCGATGACGAGATCGGCCTCGACCTTCACCTTCTGCAGCAGCTCGCGCTCGTGCTCGATGGCCTCGAGCAGCCCGTCGGCATGGTCGGCGAACGGGTGACGTCGGCGCGTGGCGTCGTAGCGCTGGACGAGTACGGGCGTCGACGCGTCGAGGAAGACGAGCGTGACCTCGTGCCCCTCGGCACGGATGTGGGCGACCTCGGGGAGCACGTCGTCGTGGTTGCGCCCCGACACGAGCGCCAGCCGCTCGATCCCGCCCGGCTGCGAGGCCAGCTCGACGATGGTCGGCAGCAGCGAGGTCGGGAGGTTGTCGATGACGTAGTAGCCGAGGTCGTCGAGCACGTCGGCCGCCCCCGACCGCCCCGCACCTGACAACCCCGTGATCAGCACGATGTCGGCCACACCGGAACCCTACCGATCACCGGCCCGCCGCCCCGGCAGGGATGCTGCAGCCGGCGCGGATCAGGCGCGACGGAGCCGCAAGTACATCAGCCGCGGGATGGTGGCCGCCTCGGTGTACTCGGGCGCCCGCTCGAGGAAGCCGGGCGGGGGCGGCGGCTCGACCATCCGCTCGAGCACCAGACCGTGCTCGATCAACGCGTTGAGGTAGCGCGACAGCGGGCGGTGGATGAACCTGATGTGCACGCCGAGCTCGACCTGCTCGACCGTCTCGCTCTCGACCAGGTACGGGCCGATCCGCCAGTACTGCTCGGGCGGATCGATGACGTGGTCGTCGATCCAGCCGCTCTGCGGCGTCTGCAACAGCGGATGGTTGAGGAAGAAGCTGAACCGGCCGCCCGGCCGCAGGATCCTCGCCACCTCGGCGATCGCCGCGTCGACCGCGTCGATGTGCTCGAACACCAGGCACGCAACGGCCGCGTCGAAGCTGGCGTCCACGAACGGGAGCGAGTCCGCGGGCGCACGAACGTACGCCGCCCCTCCCCCGCGGTGGGCTGCGACGCTGATCTGGTTCCAGGTCGGGTCGACGCCGATCACGCTCGCCCCGGCAGCGGCCAGCATCCGGGCGATCTGACCGTCGCCGCAGCCGATGTCGAGGACCTGCCCGGCGTCGGACAGCTCGGCGCGGGCGAGCGGGAGGATCTGCTCGTCGTACTCCGGGTCGGCACCCTCGGTGAACCCGTCGATCCACCACCGGGCGTGGGTCTCCCACAGCTCGCGGGATGGATCGACGAGCCGGTCCTGCACCTGGCAGAGGCTACGTCGGGGAGCTGCCGCGTGACGCGCCCGAGCCGCGACCGATCGATAGCGTTGAGCACATGCGTGAACCGGGTGAGCATCGCCGTCTCCGCGGCGCGCTCGCCGTCGCCGCCAGCACCGCCCTGTTGGTCGGGGCGTGCTCGTCCGACAGCGACGACACCACGGCGACCGACTTCTTCTCCGACATCGTCCTGGGCGTCAGCGCGTCGCCGGCGGGCGTGTGGGGCGACGGCCGGGCGGTGATGGCGACGAGCGCCACCGACGGCACGGTCGCCGTCGCCACGACCACCGGCGTCCACGTCCTCGGCAGCGACGGCCAACCGGCGTCGACGCTGCACCGCTTCGACGAGACCACGCAGCTCGCCGCCATCGAGCTCTCACCGGACGACGGCACGCTCGTCGTGGCGACCTCGACGCCATCGCGCCTCCTCTGGTTCGACCTCGTCGCCCAGGAGCTGCAGCACGTCCAGGACCTCGACGTGAGCGCCGCGATCACCGCGCTGACGTTCACCTCCGACGGCAGCGGCGTCGTCGCCGCGACCGGTGCGAACCTCTCGGCCTGGCCCGACGGTCCGCTGTCCGGTCCGATCCCGCTCACCGACGCCGGCGCTTCGATCGGCCGGTGGGTGGTCCGGTCCGACGGCATCGTCGTCGCACCCGTCGCCGAGACCGACACGCTCGCACTGGTCGACGAGAACGAGACCAGCGTCGTGCGGCTCGAGTCGATCGGTGCCGCCACGGTGCTCGATGCGCGAGCCGGCCCGGGCGGCGACACGATCGCCGTCACCGTCGGCGAAGGTCAGGACGCGCTCGACCGTCGCGACCGCATCCTGCTCCTCGATCCGCAGACGTTCGCCGTCAGGTCCGAGATCGCACTCGATCGCGCCGTCCCGCCCGACAGCTGGGTCGTCAACGACGCACACGTCGCCGTCCTCGGCAGCGACGCCATCGACGTGTTCGCCATCGACGGGACGCCGGTCACCGAGCTCACCGTGCCGACCGACGCGACCCGCGCCGAACTGCTGCCGCTCGAGTCGGGGTTCGCGCTCGTCCAGGCCGACGGGGCGATCACGGCGTGGGACTCGGCGACCTGGGCGCCCCTCACCCTCGATGCGGGCGGCGTCAGCGTTCGTGACGCGGCGGTCGACGCCTCGGGACGGGCCATCACCACGGTCGGCTTCTACGGGGACGTCACCCGCTGGGACACGACGACGGGCACCGCTGCGTTGCAGTCCGGCGCGTTCGCGCTCGGCGAGGCGACGTCGGTCGCGGTGTCGTCATCCGGCGATCGAATCGGCGTGGCATCGAACTCGGGGCGGGTCGCCGTGCTCGACCGGTCACTCGCCGACCAGTGGGTCTTCGGGTCGTCCCGCGTCCACGTCGGTGCGGTGGAGTTCAACCCGGTCTCGGGCATGTTGGCCACCGGGCTGGCCGAGCGAACGGGCGAGGAGGCGTTCGACGACACCGTCGCCAGCTGGGACCCGGTCACGCAGTCCGAGCGCTTCCGGATCGGCGGCGAGTCCGAGGACGTGGCGGGCTGTTCGTTCTTCTACAACCGGATCCGGTTCACCGGCGACGGCGCACTTCTCGCCAGGACCTCGCACGACTACACCGTGGCCGTCGTCGACGCCGAGACCGGCGCCGAGCTCCAGCGGCTGTCGACCGAGGACAGCACGCTGCTCGACATCGGCTTCACACCCGACGACGAGCTCCTCGTCGCGACCCGCGACAACGCGGCCGTCACCGTCTGGGACACCGAGGACTTCTCGATCGCCGCCGAGTACCGCTCGCCGATGGGCGGCTACCTGGCGATCGCGATGTTGCCCGACGCCGCGACGATGGCGGCGGCCGACATCACCGGCGCGCTTTCACTGGTCGACGTCATGACCGGTGAGATCCTCCTCGACTTCGAGGCTGCGGGCACCCGCACCACCTCGATCGCGGTCTCCGACGACGGGCTGCTGCTCGCCGCACCCGCGGCCGACTCGACGATCGGGATCTGGTCGACCGAGGACGGCCGGCGTCTCGCCACGCTCGCCGGCCACACCGCCGACGTCACCGACGTCGCGTTCGCACCCGACGGCACGTGGCTGGCATCGTCGTCGCTCGACGCGACGGCGCGGGCCTGGGACCTCACCGTCGAGATCTGATCGGTCGCCCAGCCGTCGGCGTTCGAGCCAGCGGCGACCCGCAGCGAACCGTAAGGTCGCACACATGAAGATCTCCCTCTGGCCGAACATGAGCCACGCCCCGGCCGAGGTCCTCGACCTCGCCCGCTGGGCCGATGCAACAGGCTGGCACGGCGTCTGGTACGCCGATCACTACATGCCGAACACCGGCAGCGAGGAATTCACACCGGGCGACACCCACGAGTGCTGGGCGATGCTGCCGGCCATCGCGGCGGTCACCCAGCGGGTGCGTGTCGGACCGCTCGTGACGCCGACCTCGGTCCATCACCCTGCGGTGCTCGCCAACCGCGCAGCGACGATCGATCACCTCTCGAACGGGCGGATGGTGCTCGGTCTCGGCGCAGGGTGGCAGATCAACGAGCACCGCGCCTACGGCATCGAGCTCGAACCGCCGAAGGCGCGGGTCGACCGCTTCGACGAGGCGATCCAGGTCATCCGCTCGCTGCTCAGCGAGGACCGCACGACGTTCGACGGGGCCGTCTACACGATCACCGACGCGCCCTCGGACCCGTCGCCCGTGCAGTCCCCACTGCCGATCCTCGTCGGGTCGTCGAGCCCGCGCATGCTCCGCATCACCGCACGCCATGCCGACGAGTGGAACGCGTGGGGCAGCCCCGAGATCGCCGCCGAGAAGCGCGCGCGGTTCGAGCAGGCGTGCGAGGCCGTCGGCCGCGACCCTGCGTCGATCTGGACGTCGGCGCAAGCACTCGTGCACCTCACCGCGACCGATGCGGACGGCGACGCGATCGTCGCCGCGGGGGCGGGACCGGGCACGATCGCCGGCACGACGAACCGGCTGGTGGAACAGCTCGGTCGCTACGACGAGCTCGGCTTCGACGAGTTCATCGTGCCCGATTGGACGATGGGTGCGACGCCGGCGGAGCGGCGCGAGTCGCTCGAGCGCTTCGACGCCGACGTCGTCGGCCAACTCACCTGACGGCGAATCGTCGTCCGCCGAGTAACCCAGCGCCTACTTCATGGCAGTCGTTACGACATCCCTCGTCCGCTTTCGTGCCACAGCGTCCGCGCCCCCGTTCTGTGGCAGGTCATTCCTTGCAGCTGGTGCGGGCACTACGCATCGGACGTGTGCCGCTCGTGCGCCAGGGCGAGGCGTCGGGCGGTCTCGGTGCGCAACCACGCCGGCGCGATCACCTCGACGTACGAGCTCAGGGAGAGCACATCGATCACCGCCAGGTCGTTGCTCTCGATCCGGAACGTCGCCTCGACCCAGCCGTCGTCGTCGGGTGGCACGGCACGTCGCAGGCGGAGCGGCTGCAACCTGCCGAGCACGGCGGCCATCCGACGCCCCTCGGGCGAGATCCGGATCGTCGCCCGGCGGGTCCGACTGGGTCGACGCACCTGCGGCTGCCAGGCGCGCGGCGACGGCAGCTCGGTCCGGAAGCCCTCGAGCAGCTCGAACCCACCGCCGGGCCCGCGCGTGGCGTACACGGGCACGCCGGCGCCCGACAGCTCCTCGATGTCGCGCAGGACGGTTCGCTCCGAGACCTCCAGCTCGGTGGCGAGGTCGGCGGCGGTGACGCGCCCGCGCCGCTGCAGGATCAGCATCAAGCTCACCAACCGGCCCGCTCGCACGCCGCGATCGTGCCAGTTCCACCCATTCATGACAAGAGATGTCAGTTTCTCCTTCCTAGGTTCTCATCCCAGCGCAGCACCGACCCGGGGCGCTCGAGACAGAAAGGCACGCCATGAACGACATCGACGCCGAGGGATCCGGAACGCCCGAGGACCCGTGGATCCTGCTGACGCCTCCCGGCAAGTCGGAGTTCGAGGCGTACCGGGACCCCGACGCCGACCCTCCCGCGCTGGTCGTCCAGGTCGGTGCGACCGAGCTGCGCTACCACCTCCGCTGCATCGACGACCTGCACCGGATGCTGACCGACCGCGGCGACTGGGTGGCGCTCGGCAACGCCGACGAGCAGAAGGAGGCCAAGCCCGACACCGTCGAGGCGTGGGGCCGGTCGGGCGACAACCCGGTCGGCGGCTGGTACGGGCTCAAGAAGGGCCTGCGCGGCCGGTTCGGCAACTACGTGCCGCCGGTGCTCGAGGTGCTCGGTCTCGCGGAGGTCGAGCACAACGCCCGCAACAACCGGATGCGAGCCCGCTGACCACGCCGGCGCCGCGGTCACCGGGGCCCGCCGACCCACGTCACCGAGCACAGCCGCCCGGCATCTTCCCTCCGCACTTCGGGGCAGCCATCACGACATCAGACGTCGTTTTGACTGCCGCAGCGTCCGGAGACCGCGTTCGCGGCAGCGGTCCGATGGATGTCGTGATGTCTGCCACGGAGTCGGCGCCCCGCGAGCAGCCAGCAGCGCCGAGGATCAGGAATGGAACTTGGCGTGCACGGCCTCGGCCACGGCATCGGGCAGGAAGCTCAGCGCCTTCAGATCGTCGAGGTCGGCTCGCTTGACGGCGTTCACGCCGCCCATCGCCTTGACGAGCTTCTTCTTGCGCACCTCGCCGAGCCCGGGGATGCCGTCCAACGAGCTCACCGTCATGCGCTTCGACCGCCGCTCGCGATGGAACGTGTTCGCGAACCGGTGCGCCTCGTCGCGGATCCGCTGCAGCATGAACAGCGCCTCGCTGCCACGGTTGATCTCGACCGGCTCGGACCGGCCCGGCACGTAGATCTCCTCGAAGCGCTTGGCCAGACCGGCGACCGGGATCTCGTCGCCGAGCCCGAGCTCGTCGACGACCCGCTTGGCGACGTTCATCTGCCCCTTGCCACCGTCGACCACGAGCAACTGCGGCGGGTACGCGAACTTGCCGGGCTTGTCGCCCTTCTCGCCGATCGGCCGGTCGCGCTCGTCGACGTACGCCTGCAACCGCCGTGTGAGCACCTCCTCCATCGCGCCGTAGTCGTCGTTGCCGGCGACGTGCACCTTGAACCGTCGGTACTCACGCTTGCTCGGCAACCCGTCCTCGAGCACGACCATCGAGCCGACGTAGTCGGTGCCCTGCAGGTGCGCCATGTCGTAGCACTCGATGCGGAGCGGCGCCTCGGGCAGACCGAGCGCCTCCTGCAGCTCGGTCAGTGCCCGCGACCGGGTGTTGTGGTCGGACGCCCGGCGCATCCGGTGCCGCGTGAACTCCTCGCCGGCGTTGCGTGACACGGTCTCGAGCAACGCACGCTTGTCACCTCGCTGCGGCACCCGGATCTGCACCTTCGAGTCACGCAGATGGCTGAGCCATTCCTCGTACGTCGCCTGGTCGTCAGGCTCGTTCGGGACCAGCACCTGTTTCGGCACACCGGTCGGCGGTTCGTCGCCGTAGAGCGCCTCGAGGATCCGGTCGACCAGCTTGCCGGGGCTGAGCTCCTCGACCTTGTCGAGCACGAAGCCCTTGCGGCCGACGACGCGGCCCTTCCGAACGAAGAAGACCTGCACCGACGCCTCGAGCTCGTCGTCGGCGATGCCGATCACGTCGACGTCCTCGTTCTTGTCGGCGACCATCTGTTGCTTCTCGACGGCCTTGCGCACGGCGACCAGGCGGTCGCGCAGCCGCGCCGCGCGCTCGAAATCGAGCGTGTCGGCGGCCTCGCGCATCTCGACGTCGAGCCGGTCGATGATCTCGTCGGTGTCGCCGGCGAGGAAGTCGCAGAGCTCGCGAACGAGCTCGCGGTACGGCATCTCCTCGATCTCACCCACGCACGGGCCGGCGCACTTCTCGATGTGGAAGAGCAGGCACGGACGTCCGAGCCGTTCGTGCTCGTTGAACTTGTTCGGGCTGCACGTCCGGATCGGGAAGCTCCGCAACAACAGGTCGAGCGTGTCCCGGATGGCGTAGGCATGCGCGTACGGGCCGAAGTAGCGGGTGCCCTTCCGCTTGCGGCCGCGCATCACCATCGCCCGCGGCCACTGATCGTCGACGGTCACCGCGAGGAACGGGTACGACTTGTCGTCGCGGAGCCGGACGTTGAAGCGCGGATGGTGCTGCTTGATCAACGAGTACTCGAGCATCAGCGCCTCGACCTCGTTGCGCACGATCGTCCACTCGACCGACTCGGCGGTCTCGACCATCTGGCGCGTGCGCGGATGCAGGTTCCGCG
This sequence comes from Ilumatobacter sp., assembly GCF_030065885.1. Lineage (GTDB taxonomy): Bacteria > Actinomycetota > Acidimicrobiia > Acidimicrobiales > Ilumatobacteraceae > Ilumatobacter. The sequence goes on from NZ_JASJCS010000120.1 coordinate 9,700, forward strand.
GCGACTGGAAGTAGTTCGAGAGGCGCTGGCGCAGGCTCGAGGCCTTGCCGACGTAGATCACACGGCCGTGGGCGTCCTTGAACTGGTACGAGCCGGGCTGATCGGGAATCGTGCCGGCCGGCGGACGCTTCACCATCCCGCCGGCGTCCCGGTCGTCACGCCGCACACCATCAGCTCAGGATACGGCGACCCGCGTGGCGAGGCCGCGGTCGTCAGGAAACATGTCGCCGGGGCGGATACGGTGATGCCCGATGGCAGGCCGTTTCTCCTATTCGTCGCCCGAGAGCCGCTACGGCGGCAACCCGTGGTTCCGCGTCGGCGAGCTCGACGTAACGACGGCCGTCCTCGTCGCGGCTGGCGCCGTGCTCTCGATGTTCGTGTGGGCGGCGAGCCCCGACCTGCTCGAGCCGCTCGTGCTCGACGCCTCCGAGGTGCGGCGCGGTCAGATCTGGCGGCTGATCACCTGGCCGTTCGCCAATGCACCCGACATCTGGACCGTCATCACGATCGCGATCTTCTGGTACTTCGGTCGCGAGCTCGAGGGCATGCTCGGCCGCGACCGCTTCGCGTGGTTCCTGTCGATCCTCACCGTCATCCCCGCCGTGGTCGCCACGGTGCTCGATCTCGACGTCGCCGGCATTCGCCATCTCGAGCTCGGTGTGTTCCTCGTGTTCATCGCGGAGTTCCCGTTCGCGCGGTTCTTCTTCGGCATTCCGGGCTGGGTCATCGGTGCCGTCATCGTCGGCATCCAGGTGCTCCAACTGTTGGGCATTCGTGACACCGACGGCCTCGCGTTCCTCGCGGTCCTGATCGCCACGTCGGGGTTGGCGGCACGCAGCTTCGGTCTCGCCACGCACCTGCCGTGGATCCCCAAGTTGCCGTTCCCGGGCTCGGGCGACGGTTCGTCGCGCTCCTCGCGTTCGTCGAGGACGAGCCGGCCGGCCAAGAGCCGAGCCCGACGCCGCGGCGGATCGAAGGTCGTCGAGGGGCCGTGGACGCCGCCGACACCGCCGACGCCGGGCCCCGACGCCATGGCTGCGCAGGCCGAACTCGACGCATTGCTCGACAAGATCTCCGATGGCGGTCTCGACTCGCTGTCCCACGACGAGAAGCGGCGTCTCAACGAATTATCAAAACGTCTGCGCTGAGTCAGGATGTGTCAAATCGCCCTTAAGTTGGGGCGAATGAGCACCGATGGCACAGTTATGAACGACGGCGTGACACGGCGTGACGAGGCGGGCCGATCGAACGTGCCCGGCGGCCCACTCCGGGCGACCTGCGTGCGCGCCGCGGAGGCGAATGCGGCCGAGACCAGCGATGAGCTGATCTTCGTCCTGCACCCCAATCGCGACGACTACGAGGTCGTCTCGGGTGGCGGGAACGCACCGCTCCGCGCCGCCGTCTCGGTGGCGGTCGCCGCCGGCAACATGCGTATCTGGGACGGCGCCAGCGTCGCCGCCGTCACCACGCGACCGGTCACCTCGCTCCCGGAGGTGGTGCGCGCCATCGCCGACGGGGCCGGGGTGACCGAGGTCGACGTGGCGCCCATCGGCGCCACCGGTCAGCCGACCTGCGTCGCGCTCTGGTTCGACTTCGAGTCCGAACCGAGCGCGGGACGGGGCGAGGACCGCCGAGCCCTGGTCGACGAGCTCATCGAGGCGACCGAGGCCGACATCGCCGAGGAAGCGCGCCAGGCCGCGATCGACGCCGAGGTCGAGGCCGCTCGCGCCGCAGAGGCGGCTGCCGCAGCAGCGGCCGACGTCGTCGACCTGCCCGTCGGTTCGACGAGCGACGACATCGATGCGCTCACCGGCCTCGCCAGCCGTGAACGCTTCGACCGGGCCATGGAGGACTTCGACGGCGAGGAGGCGACGCTGCTGTTGATCGACCTCGACGGCTTCACGGCCGTCAACGAGGATCACGGCTCCGAAGCAGCCGACGAGGTGCTGCGCGAGACGGCACGCCGCCTCGCATCGACGTGCCGCCGCAACGACGTCGTCGCCCGACTGCACGCCGACGACTTCGCGATCGTGCTCACCGACGCCGACCGGGCCACGGCGCTGCAGGTGTCCAAGCGACTGCTCACGGTCGTCGCCGAGCCGCAACCGGCGCTGGGCGACGGTCGGTCGGTCACCGCCACGCTCGCGTTCGCCCACGAGTTCGGTTTGGTCGACATGGACGAGCTCTACGAATCGGCCGAGGATGCGCTCAGCAGCGGCAAGCGCGCCGGCAGCGGCCGGATCGTCGTCGCCTCCTGAACGTCCTCGAGCGGGTTCAGGCCGCAGCCGAGAGGCCCGCCCGGCCGAGCCGCATCTGGGTCACCCACGCGTAGATCAGCATCGCAGCCGCGAGTGCCGTCGCTGCGTTGGAGAGCATGTGGAAGCCGGCCGCATCCTTGACGAAGCCCGAGCCGAACGCAGCGACCGCGCCGCACAGGCTGAGCGTCAGGTCGCCGGTGCCCTGGGCCTCGACCCGCGCCTCCTGTGGCACCGAGGCGGTGAGCAAGGTCGTCCCGGCGATCAGCCCCAGGTTCCAGCCCAGGCCGAGCAGGAACAGCCCGATGAACAACATCGCGGGCACGTAGCCGGCGGCGACGGCGGACACCGTGCCCGATGCGAGCACCATCGTCCCGTACTGGATCGCCCGCACCGCACCGACACGATCGACGAATCTGCCGACGAGCGGCGCCAGGCCGAACATGCCGAGGATGTGCACGGCGATCACCATCGCCGAGAGGTCGTCGTGGCCGTGGTCCTCCATGTGGGGAGGAGTCATGGTCATGACGCCGACCATCGCCGCCTGTGAGCCGGCCATGGCGACGATGCCCAGCGGCGCACCGGGAGACGAGCGGATCACGCCGAACGACCGATGCACCTGCTTGATGGGCCGCGCCCGCGAGGCGTGCGGGTTCGTACCGCCGATCAGCACCAGGGGATCGGGCCGCAACAGCAGCGCGTAGGCGATCGCGCCGACGAGGAAGAGCGCGCCGGCGAACAGGTACGGACCGATGAACTCGTCGAGGCCGAGCCACTCGCCGACGTCCTTCTCGAGCGGTGTGAAGACCGGCCCGAAGACCGCGCCGAGCGTGCCGATCCAGACGATCGCTCCGATGGCGCGCGCCCGGTCGTGTTCATGGGCGAGATCGGCGGCGACGTAGCGGGCTTGCAACGTCGCGGCCTGGCCGGACCCGAAGAGGAACATGCCCACGATGAACAGCGGGAACCACCGCAGCTGACCGCCCGTCGCCGCGACCGCAGCGCCGAGCGCTCCGGCCAGCAGGGCGAGGATCAGCCCGGGCCGCCTTCCCCGGCGCCGCATGAACGCCGCCAACGGGATCGCCACGACCGCGGCGCCGAGGGTGAAGGCCGCACCGCCCAGGCCGGCGAGCCGGTCGCTGCCGAGCAGGTCGGACGCCAGCAGGCTGACGACCGCGACCGAACCGGCGACAGCGGCCTGGCCGGGCACGACGGCGAGGCGAAGCACGTTCAACGTGCGCCGCTGCTCCTCCTGGAAGTCCTCCACCCGCAGCGCAGCGTCGTCGATCACGGCCGCCACTCTGCCACGCCCAAGCCACGCCACAGGCGCCAGCCACTTGCCCGACGCGACTGCTCGCTCATGTGCCTCTGACGGGCACCACTCGCCCGACGCAGCGCGCGACGACCCCCTCTTGGCCCCTGAGTCGGGTCCGGTTCGTCCGAGCGCAAGGCGCGACGAACCCCGAGTTGACTGGGGTCAACGAGCGGTGAGGCGCAACGCAGCGATCGGACGAACCGGACCCGACTCAGGGGCCAAGAGGGGGTCGTCGCGCGCTGCGTCGGGCGAGTGGTGCCCGTCAGAGGCACATG
>NZ_JASJCS010000121.1 GCF_030065885.1 Ilumatobacter sp.
CCCTCGCCGGTCGGACTGGCGATCGAGAACGAGGTGAAACCCTCGCCGCCCTCGCCGAGGCCCGCGAAGTTGGGTCCGTTCGCCACCAGGATCGAGCAGTTCATCGCACGCGCCATCGTCGTGATCGTGTCGACGTTGGTCGAGTGGATCGATGCGGTGTGGCGGAAGCCGTGCTCGGAGCGGACGGCGAGGTCGATGGCAGACCCGGCATCCTTCACGCGGACGACCGGCATCACCGGCATCATCTGCTCGGTCCACACGAGGCTGTGCTCGGGCGGGACCTCGGCCACCAGCATCCGCACGTCGCCGTCGGCGGACACGCCGATCTCGCCGAGCAGGTCGCCGGCGTCCTTGCCGATCCAGGCCGGATTGATCGCACCCGGCTTGTTGGGCGCCCCGAGCTGCTTGAAGATCACCCGCTCGAGTCGCCGCAGCTCGTGCTCCTTCAGCCGGTACGCACCGGCGCTCACCATGCCCCTGACGAGCGCATCGGCGACGGTGTCGACGACGATCGTCGTCTTCTCGTCGACGCATACGATGTTGTTGTCGAACGAGCCACCGCGCACGATGTCGCGCGCTGCCTGGTCGACGTCGGCGGTCTGGTCGACGACGGCGGGCGGGTTGCCGGGCCCGGCGGTGATGGCCTTCTTCGGCGTCCGCAGCGCCTCGCCGACCACCCCCGGCCCGCCGGTGACCAGCAGCACCCGGACGTCGGGATGGGCCATGAGCTCGCGCGCCGACTCGAGCGTGGGGTTGGCGACGGCGGTCACGAGGTCAGGTGGCCCGCCGGCGCCGACGATCGCACGATTGAGGAGCTTGATGTTCTCGACCGACACGAGCTTGGCGCCGGGGTGCACGTTGAACGTCACGGCGTTCCCGGCGGACAACATCGCGATGCTGTTGTTGATGATCGTCGACGTCGGGTTGGTCGTCGGGGTGATCGACCCGATCACCCCGTAGGGCGCGTACTCGGTGACCATCATGCCGCCGTCGCCGGTGACGACCTGCGGATCGAGGTCCTCGGGCCCTGGGGTCCGGGTGGTGACCATCAGGTTCTTCTGCACCTTGTCGTCGGCGCGCCCGAGCCCGGTCTCGGCGTGTGCCATGTAGGCGAGGCGCTCGCCCTCGCGCAACATCGCGGCCTGCATCGCCTCGACGATCACGCGGCGCGACTCGAGGCCCATCGAGCGGTACTCCTCGAACGCCCGGCGGGCGGCACCGACCGCACCGTCGATCGTCGAGTGGATCCCGTCGCCGAGCTGCGGGTCGGCCGCGCCGAGCTCGTCGGCAGCGCGCAGCGCCATACCCTCGTTGCTCCCGCCTTGGGCGGCAGCGACGCGCCCGCGAACCCGGGCGATGATCGTCTGGATCTCGTGATCGTTCAGCATCGGACGTTCACTTCGTGTAGATCGTCTCCCCGTCGAGGTCCCACGTGTCGACGATCGCCATCACGACCGCGTCGCACGGCCGGTTCTGGGTGACGCTGGTCTGCCGGGCCGAGCTGCCCGATGCGTACATGACGACCTCGCCGACGCCGGCGCCGACGGCGTCGACGGCGACGACGTAGCCGCCGGTCTCGGTGTTGTCGACGCCCAGCTGGCGCAGCACGAGCAACGTGAGGCCGTTCATCAACGGCTCCTTCTGGCTGGCGACCAGCGTGCCGGTCACGCGTCCGAGCAGCATGGGTGCGTCACCTCCCTCGCCGGGATCGGCACGAGCTCAGCTCGACTCTTCGGCTGCCTCGTCCGAGCGACCGAGGGGGAGGACCACATCGATGTTGACGTGCGGGCGGGCGATCACGTGGCTCGAGATGACTTCGCCGACCTTCTCGGCGCCGCGGACGCCGGAGTCGACGGCCGCCTTCACGGCCGCGACGTCGCCGCGGACGACCGCCGTGACGTAGCCGCCACCCGTCGACTCGTACGAGACCAGCTCGACCTTGGCCGCCTTCACCATCGCGTCGGCGGCCTCGACCATCGCCGCGAAACTCCTGCATTCGATCATGCCGAGTGCTTCAGCCATCTCTGGCTCCCTTCGTTGTCTGGTTCTGAGATCGGTGTCGTGGCGACGTCACGTTCGGCCGTCCAACCCCTCGAGCGACGCCACCGCGGCGCGCCACCCCACGTCGATGTCGCGTTCCTCGCCGCCGAGGAACACGCGCCCCATCGCGCCGGCCGCACGCACCTCGAGCACGTTGATGTCGGCCGCCTTCTCGGCCTCGTTCGCGGCCAGCGCCGCGTACCCCGCGGGCTCGCACTCGAGCACGTAGAGCGTCTCGCCGGGCACGATCATCTGGCCGTGCCGCATGCGGTTGATCAGCTGGGCATGGTGGTCGTCGACGCGACGGATGATCTGACTCGAGAGGATCTTCGGCTTGAGCCGGTCGGACTCGGTGTGCTCGAGCGCGTCGAGGATCGCCTGACCGGCGGCGCGTGTCTCGGCCTGGTCGGGCGAGTGGATCTCGAGCAGCCCGAAGTAGCGCTCGATGATCTGCATGCCCGGCTTGACGGTCGTGGCCTTGAGGGCCACGTCGGTGAGACGGTTGATCTCGATGCCGGGCGCCACCTCGACGTAGAGCGAGGCGTCCCCGGCGAGCGGCAGGAACCCCTGTGCGACCGTGCCCAGGAAGGCCGCGTACTGCGGCTGCAGGCTGTCGAGGAACGCATAGGTCCGGAGCTCAATACCTGTTGCCACTGCTGTCTCCCTTGCCGTCGTTGGCGTCGCCACTCACGATCTGGACCCCGGCCGATGCGCCGATGCGCGTGGCGCCGGCCGCGATCATGTCCTCGACGTCGGACTTGGTGCGGACGCCGCCCGATGCCTTGACGCCCATGTCGGGGCCGACCGTCTCGCGCATCAACGCGACGTCGTACACGGTGGCGCCGCCGCCGCTGAAGCCGGTCGACGTCTTGACGAAGTCCGCCTTCGCCCGCTTGGCCAGCGACGACGCGATGACCTTCTCCTCGTCGGTGAGCAGCGACGTCTCGAGGATCACCTTCACGATGACCCCCGCCTCGTGGGCGGAGTCGACCACCTTCTCGATGTCGGTCAGCACCGTCTCGTGATCGCCCGAGCGCAGCGCCCCGACGTTGATCACCATGTCGACTTCGCGGGCACCGTCGCGGATCGCGCGACGGGCCTCCATCGCCTTGATCTCGGCGGTGTTGGCCCCGAGCGGGAAGCCGATCACGGTGCAGACCTTGACGCCCGTGCCGCGGAGATGCGCCGCCGACCGCTTCACCCAGGTCGGGTTGACGCAGACCGACGCGAAGCCGAACCGGCCCGCCTCGTCGCACAGCCGGTCGATGTCGTCGGCGGTCGTGTCGGGCTTGAGAGCCGTGTGGTCGATGTACTGCGCGAGGTCGACGGGGACCTGGGACGCGTCCCCGTGGAATGCCACCCGGTCGGCGCCGTTGACCACGACCTGTCGCAGCGCCTCGGGGGTGTCGCAGCGGTCGGCCTGGGACGCGATCGTGCTCAGCACCTCCTTGGTGATCAGGTCGATGAGCAGCTCGCGGTCGAGGGGCTGGTCGCTCACGCGTCGGTCCTGACGTACTGGTCCTCGATCTCACGGATCAGGGCGACCCGCCGGAGGTGGCGGTCGCCGCCCCACGGTGTCTTCAGCCACTCCTGGACGATCTGCCACGCCAGCGCGGGCCCCGTCAGGCCGGCGCCGAGGGTCAGCACGTTCGCCCGGTTGTGCTCTCGGCTGTTGCGGGCGGTGGAGATGTCGTAGCAGGCGGCGGCGCGGACACCCGGGATCTTGTTGGCCACCATGGCCGAGCCGATGCCGGCGCCGTCGATGATGATGCCGACGTGGCACTTCTCGGTGGCGACACGGCGCGCGACGGCATGGGCGAAGACCGGGTAGTCGCAGGCATCGGTGCTGTCGGTGCCGCAGTCGTCGACGTCCCAGCCCGCATCGACGAGCTTGGCCTTCAGCTCCTGCTTGAGCGGGAAGCCTCCGTGATCGGCGCCGATGGCGATGCACTCGGCCCCGAGTGGACGATCTGCGGCTTCGTGGGCGTCGGTGTCGATCGAGCGGGTCCCGTCGAGCACACCGGTGAGCACGCGCGACACCAGTGTTCGAATCTCTGACTCCAAATCGGATCGCTGAGCGGCCATGTCCACCTGTCTGTCCAGGGGGATCATAGGTGACCGACCCCGAGAACCCAGAGTGCTCGACCAGCCGCGAGCCGCACCGCCGCCACGCCCCGGGGAGACCACGCCGAGGTCGGCTCGGCTACCCGTCGGGGAGCTCGAACGTGCCCCGCAACCGGACGTCGCCGGAGGAGTCGGTGTCGCCGTCGAGTGGTTCGAGCGTGACCGACAACTGCTCGAAGCCGTCGCCGACGACGCCGGCCCAGAGCTCGATGGGACCGCTGCCGCCCCGCAGGTGGAACGTGCCGGCGCTCACGCGGGTCGTACCGTCGCTCACCCACGCCTCGTAGAAGCTGTTGGGTGGTGCGGGCTCGAGCCCGTCGGCGTCGAGCAGGATCTTGAGGCCCGCCGGCGTGGCGGCGATGTCGACCACTGCAGACGCCGCCGGCGCGGCAGCGGTGCCGGCCATGGCGATCTGCACGCCGCCGCCTCCACTCCCGTCGTCGTCACCTCGGGTGACCAACGCGACCCCTGCGACGACCACTGCGACAACGGCGGCGGCGGCCAACCACCACGGCATGGTCTGGGCGCCGCCGGCCCGCATCGCCCGACGCTCGTCGAGCATCGACGGCGCGGGTGGGGCGGCGGGCTCGTCGTGGGTGGACACGTCGTGCCCGGACTCGGCAGCGATCGCGGCGAGCAGCGCGTCCTCGCCGCCGGGTGCAGGCTCGTGCCACACGGCGTCGTGCGCAAGCAGACGATCGAGCGCCGCCAGCTCGTCGGCACTCGGCTCGTCGAGGGAGTCGAGGTGTTCGTCAGTCATGTCTCGTCCTGCACTACGTCGCGTTCGCCGGTCTGGTTCGCGGCGAGGTGCGCCAGTGCGACGGCCAGTCGCTTGTGCGCCCGCCCAGATCGCGACTTCACGGTACCGATCGGGATGCCGAGCTGCGACGCGATCTGGTCGTGCGTGTAGCCCAGCAGGTGGGATCGCCTCACGACCTCGCGCTCGTCGGGTGGCAACCCGTCGATCGCGCGTCTGACCTCGAAGCGTTCCCAGGTGCGCTCGAACGATTCGGCCTCGACACCGCGGTCGATCTCGGGCTCGTGACCGCCCCGGGTCGGCTTCATCTCGGACCGGAGGGCGTCGATGGCGGTGTGGCGGGCGATCGAGTAGAGCCACGGGGCGATCTCGCGGCCACCCTCGAACCGGCGTGCGGCGCGCCACGCCTTGACGAACGTCTGCTGGACGACGTCGGCGGCCAGCTCGGGGTCGTGCACGATCGACCGGGCGACGGTGGTGACGGCGCCGGCGTGCTCGCGATAGACCGTCCGGACCGCGTCGGGTTCGCCGGCCTTGAAGCGCTCGATCAGGTCGGGCATCGGCGCCATGATGTCACGTGGTGCGGGGTGCCGTACCCGACATTCCGTCCGGCCTCGAACCCGTCGCCGGCGTCATCACCCGGTCGAGGCAGCAGCGGGGCGGCGTCCGGACAGGGCGATGAACCTCGTGGCTGCGTCGGCGTCGGCGGGCACCTCGACCGGAGCCGCCATCAGGCCCGGCCCGCGGAGGAGATCCCCGGCCGCGGCGAGACCGGCCGCACCCCGCTCACACAGGTCGGCGGGCAGGTGGGCGTCGATGCCCGCTGCGGTGGCGATGTCCCAGGCGTGGGCGAGCAGGTCGGACGGGATGAAGCCGAGGAATCCGTCGACCGCCATCTCACCGAACGGACCGGGACCGACCCGTTGGAGCGCGCCGGGCTGATCGAGTGCGGCCATCGCATCGTCGCACGCCGAGCGCCAGGTCGCGGCGGGATCGGCGCCGGCCACGTCGGCCTCCGCCTGCTCGGGCGGGCGCTCGCCTCCGGAGGCGAGGGCGACGAGGTTGCGGGTGCCCCAGATCACGTGGCCGAGGACCTCGCGGGCGGTCCAGTCCTCGCACGGCGACTGGCGGTCCCAGGCATCGTCGGGCACGCGTCGAACCACCGCATCCAGCGTGTACGCGGCCTTGGTGTAGTTGCGGAGGTTCTCGCTCATGCGTCGAGACTAGGGCGCCGGTCCCAGTGGTCGATCCCGCGGTCGGTCGCGCCGCAGTGGCGGCGCCGGCGTCGCGGGATGCCAACATGGGCCCGGATGGCAGTCCGTCAATTCGTCGAGATCGGGCGTGGGCCGATCGAGTACGAGCTCGTGCGCGGCGACCACGATCGACCGCCGCTCGTGTTCCTCCACGAGGGGCTCGGTTCGATCGATCTGTGGCGCGGCCTGCCCGCGGAGATCGCCGAGCGATGTGGTGGCGCCACCACGCTCGTGTACGCCCGACACGGCTACGGGCAGAGTGCGCCCTCCGAGATGCCCCGGCCGGTGACGTACATGCACCACGAGGCCGACGTCGTGCTGCCCGCGCTGCTCGCCGAGCTCCACGTCGAGCGCCCGGTCCTGGTCGGACACAGCGACGGCGCCTCGATCGCGTTGCTGTTCGCCGGCGCCGGCGGCGACGTGGCCGGTCTGGTGTGCCTCGCCCCGCACGTGTTCGTCGAGCCCGAGTCGGTCGCGGGCATCGAGGCCGCCCGCGAAGCCTGGGAGACGACCGATCTCCCCGCACGCCTGGGCAGGTATCACGCCGATCCGACCGCTGCGTTCCGGGGGTGGAACGATGTGTGGCTCTCCGCCGAGTTCCGCGACTGGTCGATCCAGGACCGACTGACGGGGATCGAGGTGCCGGTGTTCCTCGTCCAGGGCGCCGACGACCAGTACGGGACGGTCGCGCAGCTCGAGACGATCGAGGCCGACTGCGCCGGCACGGTCGAGCGCTTGCTGATCGAGGGTGCGGGTCACTCGCCGCATCTCACTGCTCGCGAGTGGGTGGTCGCCGCCGTCGCCGACTTCATCGGTCGGCTCTGACGGGCAGCGGCGCGGCCGCCGCGCAACGGCGTCAGCCCTGGATCAGGCCGCCGAAATGGCCGGCGGCGAACAGCTCGGCCATGAACTCGTCCGAGTACGCGTCGTGCGGGCGCTCGCGCAGCTTCTGGTCGAGCACGTGGGCGTCCTCGCCGATCAGGATCCGCCACTTCCCCTCGCGGACGCCCTCGAGGATCACGGTGGCGGCCTCGGCCGCCGAGGTCGGGGCCGCGTTCTGGAACATGTCGACGCGCAGCGCCATCAGGTTGCGGATGTCCTCGTCGGACGCACCCGACACGTCGAACCCGCGCTTCGCCATGGTCTCGCGGATCTCGCTCACGAATTCGTCGCTGAGGTCCTTCGGGTCACGACCGAACTCGACCATGGAGTTGTGCACGATCATCGTGCCGATGTGGCCGGGCATGACCACCGACGCGGTGAGGTGCGGTGCGTTCACCCTGAAGTCGATCATGAGCGCCTCGGTGAAGCCGCGCACGGCGAACTTCGCCGCGCTGTACGCCGTGTGGGCGCCGGTGGGTCCGAGGCACGCCCACAATCCGTTGACGCTGCTCGTGTTGACGACGTGGCCTCGGTCGGCGGCCTGCAGCAGCGGCAGGAAGGCGCGCGTGCCGTTCAGCACACCGCCCCAGCACACGGCGAAGACCCGATCCCACTCCTCGCGGTCGCCGACCACCACGCTGCCGCCCCCGCCGATGCCGGCGTTGTTGAACAGCAGGTTGACCGTGTCGCCGTGCTCGGCGGCGACGTGGCCCGCGAAGGCGCGCATCGCAGCTTCGTCGGAGACGTCCGCGACGAACGAGCTGATCGTCGCGTCGCTGCCGGCCCTCGCCAGCTCTGACGTCGCGGTCATCTCGTCGTGCGACACGTCGCACATCGCCACGTCGCAACCGGCGGCCGCCAACTGACGGACCAGCTCGCGGCCCATCCCGGTGCCGCCCCCGGTCACGACCGCGGTCAATCCGTCGAAGTTGGTGATCGGCCCAGGCGTGTCCATCAGCCCTCCTGGAAGTACTTCGGGTTCGGTCGGCTCGGCTCGGTCGCCCCGCCCGCGGCCTGCCAGCCGTTGTAGCCGACCTCGAGGTGGGCGACGTTCGAGTACCCGAGCTGGCCGAGCACATCGGCGGCGAGCGCCGAGCGGTGGCCGCCGGCGCAGTAGAGGACGAGCCGCTGGTCGAACGACAGCCCGTCACGGAAGTACGGCGAGTCGGGGTCGAACCAGAACTCGAGCATGCCGCGTGGCATCGACTTGGCGCCCGGGATCGTGCCGCGCTCCCAGCGCTCGCGGACGTCGCGGATGTCCACGACGGTCACGTCGCCGGCCGCGATCTCCTGCTGGAGCTGGTCGACCGAGAGCTCCTCGATGCGGGACTTGGCGGCCGCCACGAGCTCGCCGAGGCTCGTGCGCGAGCCGTCGGCCATCAGGCGGCGGCCTTCTCGAGGATGTGGACCCCGCAGGCCGACGCGAGGCCGATCACGTGGGCGAGGCCGACCTTGGCACCCTCGATCTGACGATCGCCGCACTCGCCGCGGACGTGCTGCGCGACCTCCCAGATGTTGGCGATACCGGTTGCGGAGATGGGATGGCCCTTCGACTGGAGTCCGCCCGAGACGTTGACGGGCATCGCGCCGTCGCGCCACGGCGCCCCCGACTCGAAGAAGTCGACCGCCCCGCCCTCCTCGCAGAGCATGAGGTTGTCGTAGTGGACGAGCTCGGCCGTGGCGAAGCAGTCGTGCAGCTCGACGAGGTCGAGGTCCGCGGGGCCCATGCCGGCCTGCTCGTACGCCTGTGCGGCGGCGTTGCGCGTCAGCGTGTTGACGTCGGGCAACACCTGGCACGCCTCCTGGTAGGGGTCGGACGTGAGGATGCTCGCCGTGACCTTCACGGCGCGCCGCTGTTGTTCGAGCGACAGCGTCTTCAGCTTCTCGCCGTTCGTGACCACCGCAGCTGCGGCGCCGTCGCAGTTGGCCGAGCACATCGGGCGCGTGTTGGGGTAGGCGATCATGACGTCGTTCATGATCTGCTCGAGCGGCATCGCCTTGCTGTACGCGGCGAGCGGGTTGAGCGTCGAGTGGCTGTGGTTCTTCTCGCTGATCCTGGCGAACAGCTCGAAGCTGGTGCCGCCGTACTTGTGGCCGTACTCCATGCCGACCTGGGCGAACACCCCGGGCATCGCTTCGGTGCCGATCCGCCCGTCGACCGGGCCGACCGCGCCGTACCTGCCGGATCGCTCCCACTCCGTGCCGTCGCCCTTCGGCTGACCGCCGGCCCCGAGGAGCCCGGCACCCGCCAGCTTCTCGACACCGACCGCCAGCCCCATGTCGACCTCGCCGGCCTTGACCGCCATGATCGCAGTGCGCAGCGCTGTTGCGCCGGTGGCGCAGGCGTTCGAGACGTTGTAGGCGGGGATGCCGGTCTGGCCCACCTGCTTCTGGAGCTGCTGCGCGATCGAACCGCGACCCATCAGGTTGCCGGCGGCGAGGATGCCGATGTCGGCCATCGTGACGCCGGCGTCGGCCAGCGCCCCCGTGATCGCCTCGGCGCCGAGGTCGACGACGTCCTGGTCGTAGTGCTTGCCGAACTTGGTCATGTGGATCCCGAGGATCCAGATGTCATCAGACTTGCTCATGCCGGGAGTGTCCTTTCACAGACGACGGGGAAGGTGATGAGGTGAGGGACGGCGAGTCTTTCGCGGCTCGCGGGCCGCGCCGGCGAGGGAAGCGCCAGCGACGAGCCGGGCGCGAGCGCAGCACCGTGTGGAACGAGGTGGTCGCACGCGCCCGAGTCGAGTGCGGAGCGAGCCTTCAGGACGGAGCGAACCATCAGACTGGCTCGAACCCGTAGTTGACGGCTTCGACGCCGTGATCGTCGGCACCCATCGAGTAGGTCGCGAGCCGCACCCGCATGCCGAGCGTGATGTGCTCGGGGTCGGGCGGGCAGTTGATGATGTTGCCCTTGACGCTCGTACCGCCACAGTCGACCACGCTGGCGACGAACGGCACCTCGACGCCCGGCGCTGCGAAGGTGACGATCGTGAACGATCGGACGACACCCTCGGTCGCGATCGGCACTGATGAGAACTCGGTCCCGAAGCAGCTCGCGCATGCGTTGCGGCGATCGAAGTAGCGGGCGCCGCAGCCGGTGCACTCGTGAGCGACGAGGTGGGCGTCACCGTCGTCGAGGACGAGGTAGTCGACGAACGGGATCTGGGCAGCCGTCTCGGGCATGGGGCCTCCGGGATGTGCGGACACCCGAGATCTTCCCGAATCGGCCGGCCGGCCGGCGAACCGGACGCCGTCGGGCCGGCACGCAGCGCCCTCGGCAGGATTCGAACCTGCGCACATGGCTCCGGAGGCCAATGCTCTATCCCCTGAGCTACGAGGGCGGGGTCCGTTCACCGTGTCGACGAGAACGGCACCGAGAATCTAGCGGGAACCGGCGGGCGATCCGTCCGTGTGGAACGGTGGCCCAGCGGCCAGACTGTGCGACGTGGCCGATCCACTCGCGACCGTGACCGAACTGCTCGCCCCCGTCTTCGCCGGCTTGGCCGGCGACGAGGCCGACCCGGTCGTGCGACCGTCCGATCGGGCCGACGCGCAGGTCAACGGCGCGCTGCCGCTCGCGAAAGAGCTCGGAACGAACCCGCGTGAGCTGGCCGAGCAGGTCGTCGACAGCGGCGTGCTGCAGGCGGTCTGCAGCGAGGTCGAGATCGCCGGGCCGGGTTTCGTCAATCTCACGTTCTCGTCCGAGTTCCTGGCCGCCGAGCTCGGCAAGGTCGCCGTCGACGATCGCCTCGGGCTGGTCGAGGCCGGCACCGCCAAGACGGTCGTCGTCGACTACTCAGCGCCGAACGTCGCCAAGGAGATGCACGTCGGGCACCTTCGTTCGACCGTCATCGGCGATGCCCTGGTGCGGATGCTCGAGTTCCTCGGTCATCGCGTGATCCGCGAGAACCACATCGGCGACTGGGGCCGCCCGTTCGGCATGCTGATCGAGCACTTGCTCGACCTCGGCGAGGACGTGGCTGCCGAGGGGATCGGCCAGGGCGACCTCGACGGCTTCTACAAGCAGGCCAACGAGAAGTTCCGCGACTCCGAGGAGTTCCAGCAGCGCGCCCGCGAGCGTGTGGTGCTGTTGCAGAGCGGGGACGACGACACGCTGGCGCTCTGGCAGCGCCTCGTCGACATGTCGAACGCGTACTTCAACACGGTGTACCGCAAGCTCGGCGTGCTGCTCGACGACGGCGATCTCGCGGCCGAGAGCCGCTACCAGCCGATGATGCCCGAGACGCTCGCCCGGCTCGAGGCGTCGGGGTTGATGGAGCGCAGCGACGGTGCGATGGTCGTGTTCCCGCCGGGCTTCACGAATCGCGACAACGACCCGCTGCCGCTGATCATCCAGGCCAGCACCGGCGGGTTCAACTACGCCACGAGCGACCTGACGTGTGTGATCGACCGCGTCGAGCGGCTCGGTGCCGACCTGATGCTCTACGTCATCGGCGCACCGCAGGCGCAGCACCTGCAGATGGTCTTCAAGGTTGCGTCGATGGCGGGCTGGCTGCAGCCGCCCGCCGAGGCGGTCCACGTCGCGTTCGGCAACGTGCTCGGCGACGACCGCAAGATGCTGCGCAGCCGTTCCGGCGAGGCGGTCAAGCTCGTCGACCTGCTCGACGAGGCGGTCGATCGTGCGGCTGCGGCCATCGCCGAGAAGAACCCCGATCTCGACGGCGAGGCCCGGGCCGAGGTCGCACGGATCGTCGGGATCGGCGCCGTGAAGTACGCCGATCTCTCGACCGACCGCATCAAGGACTACGTGTTCGACTGGAATCGGATGCTGTCCTTCGACGGCAACACCGCGCCGTACCTGCAGTACGCACACGCTCGGATCTGTTCGATCTTCCGGCGTGCCGAGGTCGATCGCACCGACCTCCGTCGGGCCGAGATCGTGGTCGGTGAACCGCAGGAGCGGCAGCTCGCCCAGCGCCTGCTCGCCTTCCCGACGGCGCTCGACGACACGATGGCCACGTACTCGCCACACAAGCTCTGCACCTACCTGTTCGACCTGGCGCAGGACTTCACGTCGTTCTACGAGCACTGCCCGGTCGTCAAGGCTGCCGAGCCGGTGCGGTCGAGCCGTCTCGAGTTGTGCGACCTGACCGCTCGCACGCTCGACCGAGGCCTCGGACTGCTCGGCATCGACGCGCCGCAGGCGATGTGACATGACTGCGCTGCCGCGACGGCTGCTGCCCGACACCGCTGCAGTCGGCGACGACGGCTGGCTCACCGTCGGCGGATGCTCGATCCGCGATCTGGCCGCCGAGTTCGGCACGCCGTTCTTCGTGTACGACGAGGAACATCTCCGGAGCCGGTGTCGCGAGGCCGTCGCCGCCTTCGGGCCCGAGCAGGCCATCTATGCGACCAAGGCGTTCTTGTGCAGAGCAATGGCTCGTCTGGCGCACGAGGAGCACCTCCGTCTCGACGTGGCCACGGGCGGCGAGCTCCACACCGTGCTGCGTGCGGGCGTGCCCGCGGATGCGTGCGTGATGCACGGCAACAACAAGAGCGTCGCCGAGCTGCAGATGGGCATCGACGAGGGCGTTCGCCACATCGTGGTCGACTCGTTCGACGAGCTCGACCGTCTCGACGCGCTCGCCGCCGACCGCGCCGGGCCGGCGCCCGACGTGATGTTGCGCGTCACGCCGGGTGTGCACGCTCACACCCACGAGTTCATCGCGACCGGACAGGACGACTCGAAGTTCGGCTTCAACCTCGGCAACGGCGACGCGTTGCGGGCGGTCGAGCGCGCCCGAAGGTCGAGCAGCGTCCGCCTCGTCGGTCTCCACTGCCACATCGGGTCCAACGTGTTCGAGGCGTCGAGCTTCGGCAAGGCCGCCGAGGTGATGGCCGGATTCGCGAACCAGGTCGACCTGCCCGAGTTGATCCTCGGCGGTGGGCTCGGTGTCGCCTACGTCGAGACCGAGGAGGCGCCGACGCTGACGCAGTGGGGCAGCGTGCTGCGCGATGCGTGCGATGCCCTGGGCGTCAGGGCGAGGGTCAGCGTCGAGCCCGGTCGTGCGATCGTCGCCGGTGCGGCGATCACGGTGTACACGCTCGGCACGATCAAGACGATCCCCGGCGTGCGGACCTACTTCTCGGTCGACGGCGGCATGAGCGACAATCCGCGGCCCGTGCTCTACGGCTCGGGCTACGAGTCGTTCCTGCCGCGGGCGCCGTTCGCCGAACGGGCACGACGTGGCCGGCTGGTCGGCAAGCACTGCGAGAGCGGCGACGTGCTGCTGTTCGACGCCAAGGTGCCTGCCGACGTCGCGGTCGGCGACCTCGTCGCCACGCCGGTCACCGGCGCCTACGGGCAGTCGATGGGCTCGAACTACAACCGCATCACCCGACCGCCCGTGATCTTCGTCCGCGACGGCGACGCCCGTCCGGTCGTGCGGCGCGAGACGTTCGACGATCTCCTCGCCACCGATCTCGGCTGAGGCGTGTCGGCGCGGGCTCGGTCGTGCGCGCGAGACGTTCGACGATCTCCTCGCCACCGATCTCGGCTGAGGCGTGTCGGCGCGGGCTCGGTCGTGCGGCGCGAGACGTTCGACGATCTCCTGGTGACCGATCTCGGCTGACGTGAGTAGGGAGGCGGACCGCTACCGGATCGGCGGCAGGCGCGAGCGGAATCGGTCGATGGCCGTCATCCAGTGCGCACGGAAGATC
>NZ_JASJCS010000122.1 GCF_030065885.1 Ilumatobacter sp.
CCGCTCGGTCGTCTCCGGCGACGGACCGGTCACACAGATCTCGTACTCGGCCGCCGGCGGATCACCCGTGATCACCTTCGACACCACCAACGCCCCGACCTCGGGCACCTCCTCGTACTCGTTGGTGACCGTCGCCGTGGCGAACTCATCGGCCACCACGGTGACGCTCTGGCTGGAGTACGTGACTGTCCAGCCGACCCCAGGATCGGTCTCGAGCACGCCGTACTCGCCCGGCAGGAGATTCTCGAACGTCAGCACTCCGGCTCCGACGACCTGACCGCAGATCGGATCGCCCAGCTCGGGAACGAGGCAGATCTCGAACTCGACGGCGGTGGGTGCGTCGTCGCCGACCACCACCTTGGTGATCTCGGCCCGTCCGAGGTCGGGGAGGTCCGGCGCGTTCCAGCACAGCTGGACGTGGCTGATCGTCGGCCACTTCTCGTTGTCGAGCATCGGTGCGTGGAACGGCGTCGCCTCACCGAATCCGTACCCCATCGCATCGGGCCCGCCCTTGACGAGGACTGCGCCGGTCGTGACGAGCGACGTCGAATCGACCACGAAGGTGACGACGGCGTTGTTGGGGTTGGGCTCGACGACATCGGCGTACGTGCCCACGGTGAAGCTGGCTACCAGACCGTCGCGATCGACCGTGTACGACCCGCTCGGGTCCTCCACCTTGTACGCCATCTCGTAGCCGAGGTCCGCACAAGTGGGGTTGCCCTCGACCAGATCACCGGCCCTCGCGGGTCCACCCGACCCGAGACTGACCGCCAGCAAGCCCGTGAACACGATCGCACGTCCAGCTCGTCGGGTGAACCGACTCATGGCGCGCCTCCCTTCCGCTCGGGAACTCGCCTCGAAGGACGAGTCCCTCGTGGAGCGGGCCGGTTTCGCGCTTGGCTCCCCGCCGCCGACGCGACCATGTCAAGGCAGCGATTCACAGCCTCCCGCACCGAGATCGGTGGCTCTCGATCTCCAGCTCCAGTATCCCCCCGCCGGTCAAGGACCGAACGGGCAGAAGGTCACGAGGCCGTCAAGGCTTCGGCAAGTGTTCGGGCAGTTGGTCACCTCCCGGTGTCGACCTGCCACCGTGAGAGGCCACATCGTGGTGTTCGGCGACGAGGAGGTCGGGCGGTCGGCGTGGGACCGAGGCACGGCCGGGAGCTGCGGCGCCCGCGCGCTGACGCCGGGCCCCTGACGTGGCGCTGCGACGGCTCCGTTACGGTCTATCGGATGGAGATCTCCGACGCACTCGACTTCATCCGCGAGCGGCACCACGCCGTGCTCACCACGACCAAGCGGGACGGGCGGCCGCAGCTGTCGAACATCACCTACGTGCTCGGCGACGACGGCATCATCCGCATCTCGGTCACCGACGGTCGAGCGAAGACGAAGAACCTCCGCCGCGACCCGCGGGCGTCGCTGCACGTCGCCCAGAGCGACTTCTGGGCGTACTGCGTGATCGAGGCCGACGTCGAGATCACGCCGGTCGCGGCGGATCCGCACGACGCGACCGCCGATGCACTGGTCGACTACTTCCGCTCGGTCGTCGGCGAGCACGGCGACTGGGAGGAGTACCGCCAGGCAATGGTCGACGAGGGGCGCCTGCTGCTCCTCCTGAAGCCCACCCACGCGTACGGCATGCTGTCGCGATGAAGATCCACACCCAACCCGACCAACTCGGCGGCGTGTGGGCGAACGCCGCCGCCGTGCGGCACTCCCCCCACGAGTTCACGATCGACTTCCTGCGCTGTGACTTCGACGACAACGGCAAGGCCAAGTCGGGCATGTTGGTGCAGCGCGTCAACATGTCGCCGCTGTTCGTCAGCCAGCTGATCTCCGCCTTGCAGGACAACTGGTCGAAGTACGCCGACAAGGCGATGCCCAAGGAGATCCAGGGCGAGTTCACGATCGAGCCGCCGGGCGACGACGACGACGCAGGCGAGCCCGACACCGACTCGTGAGGCCGTCGTGACGGCGCAGCCGATGCGCACCTGAGCGTCGGCGAGCCCACCGAGCGACTGGCAACCGCGGAGGCTCCGTTCACGGTCTCGAGCGATCTCACCTGCGGCCGACGTTGATCGCGCCGTATCCTCCTCCGGGCCGTGCGGTACTCGACGCTGCTCTTCGACCTCGATCACACCTTGCTCGACTCCGATGCGTCCGAGCGTCTGGCGTACGCGCACACGATGGCGACGGTCGGTGTCACCGACGGCGAGCGCCACTTCGAGCGGTACGTCGCCATCAACCGCGGGATGTGGACGGCGGTCGAACGAGGCGAGATGCAGCCGACCGACGTGCGGCATCGGCGGTTCGAGCAGTTCAACGGCGAGCTCGGTCTCGCGGCCGACCCGCACGACATGGCCGATGCGTTCGTCTGGGGCCTCGGCGCGTTCGGCGACCTCTACGACGGAGCGCTCGCGGTGCTCGACCAGCTCGCGGCACGCGCCTCGCTCGCACTGGTGACCAACGGGCTGAGCGACGTGCAGCGCGCTCGCATCGAGCGGCTCGGCCTGGGCGACTACTTCGACGCCGTCGTGATCTCGTCGGAGGTCGGCGTCACCAAGCCGCGGCCCGAGATCTTCGACGTCGCGTTCGAGCAGCTCGGCCGGCCCAGCAAGGTCTCGGCGGTCATGATCGGCGACAGCCTGACCTCGGACATCAAGGGCGGCGCCGAGTACGGCATCGCGACGTGCTGGTTCAACCCCAACGGTGCCCAGGCGGGGCCCGGCGACGGCGTCACCCACGAGGTCGCCGACCTCGCCGAGCTCCCCACAGTCGTCTGACCGCGCGAGATGCGCCTGGGCCGCGCCCCCAGGCACATCTCGTTACTCAGGTGGCGCGGGCGGGGAGGAATCGGCTCGCGAACACCGCGCCGCCCGCGGCCACGCCGGCTGCGACGAGGCAACCGACCGCCAGGCCCGACAGGAAGGCGTCGTTGACCTCGGCGAGGTAGGCGGGAGCGTTCGGGCCGAGCTCGGCGGCGATGAACCGCGCTGCGCCGACCGACTCCTGCGTCAGCTCTTGCGTCTCGGGCGGCAGCTGCGCGAACACGCCGCGATCGGAGTCGCCCAACGCGCCGATGTACACCGAGCTGAACACGCTGCCGATGATCGCGACACCGAGCGTCCCGCCCAGCTCGCGGGTCGTGTCGTTGACGGCGGAGCCGACGCCCGCCTTGTCGGCGGACAGCGATCCCATGATCGACTCGGTCGCCGGCGCAGTGGTCAACCCGAGACCAACGCCGAGGAAGATCATCTGGCCGACGATCTCGAGGTACGCGGTGTCGACCTCGACCCGGAACGAGATCCACACGAACGCAGCGGCCAGCAGCGCCAGACCGGCGCGCACGACGCTCGTCGTGCCCAACCGTTCGACGATGCGGGGGGCGGCCACCGAGGCGATCGCGATCGAGAACGCGACCGGCAGCGTGCGCAGCCCCGCCTCGAGCGGTCCGTAGCCCCGCACGAGCTGGAAGTACTGCGTGATCAGGAAGATGAAGCCGAACAGCGCGAAGAACGCAGACGTGATCGCCACGCTGGCTGCGGAGAAGCGCAGGTTGCGGAAGATCGTCACCGGCAGCATCGGGCTCGCGACCCGGAGCTCCCACCGCACGAACGCCACCAGGAGGACCGCGGCGACACCGAACCCGGCGAACGTCGTTGCCGATAGCCACCCCCACTCCGGCGCCTCGATGATGGTGAGGACGAGCGCGGTGATCGCCGCGATCGACAAGAGAAGACCGGTCCGGTCGAGGCCGGGCGCGTCCTGCTCCTTCGACTCGGGGATCAGGCGCCACGTGAGCAACGCAACCACGATCGTGATCGGCACGTTGATGAAGAACACCGACCCCCACCAGAAGTTCTCGAGCAACCAGCCGCCGGTGATCGGTCCCGCCGCCACCGCCACACCGCTGACCGCGCTCCACACGCCGATCGCCTTGGCACGTTCGGTCGGGTCGCGGAAGACGTTGGTGATGATCGCCAGCGTGGCGGGGAAGATGAGGGCGGCACCGATGCCCATCAGCGCCCGGCCGGCGATCAGCGCCTCGGCCGAGTCAGCCGATCCCGCATACGCCGATGTCGCCCCGAAGGCGACGAGGCCGGCGATCAGCGTCCGCTTGCGCCCGTACTTGTCGCCGAGGCCGCCGGCCGCGAGGAGCAGGCCGGTGAACACGAGCAGGTACGAGTCGACGATCCACTGGAGCTGGCGGGTCGAGGCGCCGAGCTCGACCGACAGCGACGGGAGGGCGACGTTGACGATCGTGCCGTCGAGCACGGTGACGAACACCGCCATGCAGACCACGGCGAGGATCGCCCAGCGCTGTCGATGTCCTTCCGGCGAGGCGTCCGATGGCGGAGGAACGGCGGATCGGGTGGTGTCGAGGGTGGTCATCGTGCAGCTCCTGTGGGTGGGTGACCAGGTTCGGTCGATTCGATGTTGACGATGTCAAGTTGACAATGTAGAGATGGAACTGACCATCGTCAAGTTCCCGCTAGGATGAGTGACGCATGACACCGTCGAACTATCACCACGGCGACCTCCCCAACGCCCTCCGACGCGCCGCCGTCGAGGTCATCGACGAACGCGGCGTCGGCGGGTTCAGCCTGCGCGAAGTCGCCCGCCGCGCCGGGGTGTCGCACACCGCGCCCGCGCATCACTTCGGCGACACGAAGGGCCTGTTGACCTCGGTGGCGACCGAGGGCTTCGAGGCGCTCCACCAGGCCACGTCGTCGGCGGCCGCGCTCCACGACGACCCCGCCCAACGGCTCGCTGCGATCGGTGAGGCCTACGTCGAGCTCGGCCGGACACATCACGCGCATTGCGAGGTGATGTTCCGCACCGACATCGTCGACGCCAACGACGGCGACCTCCGCTCCTGCGGGATGGACGCCTACGGGGTGCTCGAGGACACCGTGCGCGAGATCATCGAGACCGATCAGCTCGACGTGTCGCTCGACGACGCCAGCTGGCTGTGCTGGTCCACCATGCAAGGGCTCGTGCAACTCGCCCCGAAGCTCGAGGCGATCAGTGAGTTCCACGGGAACGGGCCGTTGGAGATCGACGAGCTCGTGCGCCGGTTCACCGACCTCCTCGTCGCCGGCCTGCGTTCACGCGCCGGCGTCACCAGCGCCTGATCCGTCCCACGACGGTTCGGTCACCGGCGCCCGGCGACGCCCGACAGCGTCTGATCCGTCCGGCTCAGCCGACGAGCGCACGGACGGCCAGGCGCGGGCTGCTGAGCACCGGCACGTCAACCGAGACCCGCTCGGCGGCGGGCGCCATCGACGCCTGCGCCAGGACGATCACGTCGCAACGATCGGCGAACCCGGGCAACGCGTTCGCGATCTCGTCCAGGTACGCGTCGACGTCACCACGCTCGAAGTGCAGCCAGGCGCCCTCGACCAACTCGACGCCGATCTCGATCTCCGCCGACCGCTCGGACGCGACCGACCGCAGCAGCGACGTCGTCGGCTCGATCGTGCTCTGGACCGCGGCGACCACGCCGACCCGACCGCCGATCGCGACCGCCGTCTCGGCCATCGGCCGATCGACACGCACCACGTTCAACCCGAGCCGTGCGCCGGCCGCCTCGGCGACACCACCGATCGTCGAGCACGTGCACACGATCGCCGAGGACCCCTCGTCGGCCAGCGACACGAGATTCGCCTCGACGCCAGCGACGACGGCGTCGTCATCGATGCCCGCCGTGCGGGCCCGGTCGAGCAGGTGCGCGGCGACCAGCGAACGCACCTCGGTGCCGGGCGCCTCCTCCTCGACGAGGCGTTCGAAGGTCTCGACGTGCTGCTCCGCGGTGTGCAGGAATCCGAGCAGCGCCATCCACCCAGTGTGTCACGGGTTGACGTTTGGCACTTATCGATATATCGTTATGAGCAATCGACAACCCGAACCGCACGGCCTACCCGTGCGGACCGAAAGGAACCACATGCCACATCGCATGCGACAACAACACCGGCGCGGACCACACGGACACGGACGACACCGCGCACGACGCGGCGCCGTCGGCGCCTCGATCCTCGCCCTCCTCGACGAACAGCCGATGCACGGCTACGAGCTGATCTCCGCGCTCGAAGAGCGCAGCGGAGGTCGGTGGAAGCCGAGCCCCGGATCCGTCTACCCGGCACTCGGCCGGCTCGAGCATCGAGGGCTGATCAGCTCGACCGATGCCGACGGCAAGCGCCGCTTCGAGCTCACCGACGCCGGGCGGACCCGCGTCGCCGAGCAGCGCGAAGCGGGCGTCGAGGCGCCGTGGGACGACCACGGGCTCGGCCACCACGGCGACCTCCGCCGGGCCGTCTCCGAGCTCACCGGTCCCGCACGCCAGATCGGGCGCTTCGGCACACCCACCCAGATCAGCGCCGCCGTCACCGTCGTCAAGGACGCAACGGCCCGGCTCTACCGGATCCTCGCCGACGGCCCCGAGGAACCGAGCACCGACGGCGAGTCACCCACCGCGCCGGACGATGGCGACTGACCCGTCCGCACGCGGCGCAGCGCCACGAGGTCGCGCCGACTCACTCGCGCTGGACGCGTCCGCTCAGGAAGTCGATCGACCGCGCGACGGTCGCGGCGACGAAGCGCTCGAGCTTGGGGGCCGCCATGAAGCGGGCCACGGCGTCGAGTGGCACCGCCGAATCGAGGCGAACCGCCTCTTCGGTCGCGGCCACGCTCGTCTTCACGGCGTGGGCGTGCACGATGAAGGCGGTCGTGCCGTCGAGGAGCGCCTCGTGCTGGAGTGAGCGTCCGTACTCGACGAGGTCCGTCGAGCGCGGTTCGATCTCCTCCCGCTCGCCGACGCCGGTGTGCCACTCGTGCCGGCCCGTCCAGTTGGCGAGGAACACCGTCCACAGCACCAGCCGCACGAGGTCGGGCGTGATCTCGGGCGCCCGGCGCACGTGCCAGCGCACGGCGTTGGCGTACGTCATCCCGTGGGTGATCGAGAGCCAGCCGAAGTCGTCGTGGAAGTCGAACTCACCGGCGTGGTCGTAGCGGAGCATCCGTTCGCTCACCGCCTCGGTGACCGCGTCGAGCACGCCCTCGAGGCCCGCCCCCGACGCCAGCGCGGCGCCCGCCGCCGACGCGGCCTCGGTCCGGTCGTCGCCGAGCAGCGCTGACCGGAGGCGACCGTCGTCGGCCCAGCCGGTGACCGGTTCGATGGCGGCGGCGGCCAGCGCGGCGAGGTCGAGCTCGGCGACACCGCGGTGGAACAGCTTCATGTAGGGCAGCTTGTCCTCGCGGGTGCCGTACACCAGCGTCGGCAGCAGATGCGGCAACACGGTGTCGGCGCGTCCCCAGCCGAGGCGGTCGAGGAGCTGGAACGCCTTCTGCGTGTAGATCGCCCCGTGGCCGTAGGAGAGGTGGTGGTCGGCGACGACCTCGGTGAACCACGGCCGGAGGTCGTCGGCCGTCGCGCCGTGCGCGATCGCGTGGCGCAGCACGGCCTGCGCCGGTTCGAGCTGCTCGCGCTCGACGAACCCTCGGAACTCGGCACGTGGGTCGGAGGACACGTCGCGCGCCGGGTCCGGCAGCGGTCGCACGGGTCGATCCCGTTCGCCCTCGGCGACGCCCGCGATCGCCTGCACGATCGGTAGGGCCCGGTCGTCGTCCTCGTAGTGCTCGACCATCGCCAAGCAGTCGGTCAGCGACGCAACCGCGTGGCCCCACCCGAACTCCGCTCGTGGCGCACCGTACGCCACGGCCTCCCAGATCAGCTCGCCGGGGTTGGCGTCGGCCCGGAGCAGCCGAACGACGTCGCGCGCCACCTGGCCCGTGTAGTCGCGTTCGATGCCACTGCGGAGGCTGGCGAGCAGCTTCGGGCGCTGCTCGGCGGGATCCGGCTCGACGAAGGTGACCGACAGGGTGCCGTCGTCGGCGACGTGCACGGGGTGGGTGCGAACGTCCTCCTCGCCGAGCACGCATCGACCGTCGCTGACCCGGAACTTCCAGTTGTGCCAGGCGCACGTGATCAGGTCGCCGTCGAGGTCGCCGGTGGTGAGACCGTACCCCTCGTGCGGGCACGCCTGGTCGAGCGCGAACACGCCCTCGCTCGTCCGGACCAAGCAGAGCCGGTGGCCGTCGACCTTGACCATCCTCATGGTCGCCTCGGCCAGGTCGTCGAGATGGCCGACGACCGTACCCGCAGCGGCCGAAGCGCTCGGCGGGTTCGTGATCGTCGGCGGGGTCGGGTCGGCGTTCGTTGCGCTCACGCCGGCGAAGCGTAAGACTTCAACAATGGTTGAAGTCAAGCGGCTGACGATCGGCGAAGTGGCGCAGCGGGCCGGTGTCGCCACGTCGGCGCTGCGCTTCTACGAGGACCAAGGGTTGATCCGGTCGGAGCGCACCGACGTCGGCCACCGCCGGTATCCGGCCGAGGTGCTCCGGCGGGTGAGCTTCATCCGCACCGCGCAGCGCGTCGGGCTCCGCCTCGACGACATCCGCAGTGCGCTCGCCTCGCTCCCTGACGAGCGAACGCCGACCGCCAAGGACTGGGAGCGGCTGGCGGCCTCGTGGCGGCCGCGGCTCGACGACCAGATCGCGTTGCTGATCCGGCTGCGCGACCAGCTCGACGAGTGCATCGGATGCGGCTGCCTCTCGCTCGACTCGTGCGGGCTGTGGAACCCCGACGACGCCGCTGCCGCGCTCGGGAACGGCGCCCGGTACCTGCTGAGCGACGAACGCCCGCCCGACGCCGGTCGTGCCCCATGAACACGAGCGATGACCGGAAAACAACTCCTGACCAGGCACTGTGAGACCTCCCGGGGCGCCCCTGTGAGACCGCCCGGGAGGCCCCGGTGGCGACATCCCGCTCCCCGGCAACCAGCTGGTGAGAACCCCTGTGAGGGCCATCCGGCACGCTGCCGCCCATGGAGACGTCGGCATCCGTGCCCCCGCGCCGCCCGCACACGAACCTCGGAGGCCGCCTCGCGCTCGAGTGGACGCGCCTCCGGCGCCGGCCTGCCGCGCTGCAGGAGGCCGCCGGGTGGCAGATCGTCGAAGGTCACCTGAGCGATCTCGATCAGGTGCTCGAGGCGGTGGGCTACGAGGTCGCTGCGACACCACAGACCGAACATCGTCTCAGAACGCTCGTCCTGGCGGCCGCCGACAGCGAGCTCGCGGCCCGTGTCGCGATCCAGCGCATCCTGCCGGGGTTGTTGTCGGTGGTCTCCCGGCGGCGGCGCTCGGGTGAGGGTTCGGACGTGCTCGACGAGCTGCTCGGGGCAGCGTGGATCGAGGTCCGGACGTTCAACCCGGCCCGACGGCCCGCCTGCCTGTCGGCGGCACTCATCGCCGACGCCGACTACCGGGCGTTCCGGGCGCCGCGCCGGCGGCGCTCTGCCGCCGAACAACCCGTCGACCCGACGATCGAGCCACTCACCGCCGGTGACGAGCAGGCCACCGATCGACGCAACCCCTGCGACGAGCTCGCCGAACTGCTCGCCCTGGCGCTCGAGGCGGGCGTGCCCGACGACGACATCGAGCTCATGCGGCAGCTGCTCGACACCCCCAAGGTCATCGAGCTGGCTCGCCGGATGAACGTCACGCCGCGCACGATCCGCAACCGGCGCGACCGGGCCACGTACCGGCTGCGGCAGGTGGCCGACGCGGCCTGAAGTCGGCCCGTGCGTCGGGCGCGACCGTGCGGCAACAACCGCCCGAGGTCAGGGCTTCGGCGTCGGCTGGGCCGACTGCGTGAACGCCGGGCGGCGCTTCTCGAGGAACGACGCGATGCCCTCTTGCCCATCGGGCGAGACGACCCCGGCCGCCATCACCTCCATCGCGTAGCTGTACGCCTTCGGTTGGTCGAGGTCGACCTGGGCGTAGAACGCGCGCTTGCCGAGCGCCTTGGAGAGCGCGCTGCCGCGGATCGAACGAGCCATCAGGTCGTCGACGGCCTCGTCGAGCTCGTCGTCGGGAACGACGCGGTTGATCAGGCCCCAATCGGCGGCGGTCGACGGATCGATGGCGTCACCGGTGAGCGCCATCTCGAGCGCCCGCTTGCGGCCGATCTGGCGCGCCACGGCGACCAGCGGCGTGTGGCAGAACAGACCGCCCTTGCCTCCGGGGAGCGCGAAGCCGGCCGACTCGGCTGCGACGGCGAGGTCGCACGACGCGACGAGCTGGCAGCCGGCAGCGGTGGCCAGCGCGTGCACCTTGGCGATGACCACCTGGGGAACCTGCTGCACCGTGTTCATCATGTCGGTGCACACCTGCAGGAGGTGCTGCGCGTCGGGCAACGTGGCACCGGCCATGTCGCCGAAGTTGTGACCGGCCGAGAAGACCGGCCCGTTCGCGGCGAGGATCACGCCGAGCGCTTCGGTCGCGGCGAGATCGCGGAGGACCTCGGTGAGCTCGAGCATGACGTCGAGCGCCAGCGCGTTCCGCTTCTCGGGCCGGTCGAGCGTCACCGTCGCGACGGCTCCCTCGACTCGCACATCGATGTTCCCCATGGGGCCAGCGTACGCGGCTGGCCGAGCTGCGGTGGCCTCGGGACCCGATGCCGCGAGTCGGGTCGCCCGGCGCGTGCGTCGGCTCGATGGTCGCGCTCGCGGGTCCCGGTCGCTGCTCGGTCGGTCCTCGGGGGTACCGTCGGCACCGATGACCACATCGGCCACTCTCGAGCGGCAGCGTCTCGCCAGCCTGATGCTCGAGCTCGGACCTGACGCGCCGACGCGGTGCGACGGCTGGACGGCGCGCGATCTCGCCGCTCACATCGTGTTGCGGGAGCGCCGCCCCGACGCAGCCGTCGGCGTCGTGTTCGGACGCTTCGCCGGGCGGACGGCCGCGGTCCAGGCGAAGATCGCCGACGGCGATTGGAAGGAGCTCGTCGCCAAGCTCAGGAACGGTCCGCCGATCTGGTCGCCGACCCGGATCGGCGCGATCGACCGGGCGTTCAACACGCTCGAGTTCTTCGTCCACCACGAGGACCTGCGCCGGGCGACCGAGCAGTGGCGGCCGCGCGAGCTCGACGACGATCTCGCCGACGATCTCGATGCAGCGCTCCGGCGAGGCGCCCGCCTCCTCGCTCGCCGGGCACGGTGCGGCGTGACGCTCGAACCCGATGCCGGGCGTGCCCGCATCACCGCCCGCGACGCCGACCCGACGGTGATCGTGCGGGGTCCGCTCGGCGAGCTGGTGCTGTGGATGTTCGGTCGCGACGCCGACGTCGAGTTCGACGGACCCGACGACGCCGTCGAAGCACTGCGGGCTGCGCGCCTCGGGGTCTGACCGGCTGCGATCTCCCGCTCGCCACGCTGGCGGGCTCGGCCCCGGGTCCGATATGAATGGGACGGTTCGGGTCGACTCACACGCCGGAGGGCACCACCACATGACACGCCTGCCAACGTCTCGCCCCTCGCGTGTCGTCATCGAACCGGTCAGCCCCGTCGTCGACGGCGGGCGCTTCCCGGCCAAGGCGGCGCTCGGCGAGACGGTGACGGTGGTGGCCGACGTGTTCGCCGAGGGGCACGACGCCATCGCCGGCGCGCTCCGGTGGCGATCGGTGCCCGCCAAGGGACGCCCGTCGAAGTGGGTCGAGTTGCCGCTGCACTTCCACGTGAACGATCGCTGGTCGGCGTCGTTCACCCCGGCCAAGCTCGGCCGGCACGAGGTGCAGATCGACGGATGGTCTGCACCGGCCGAGACCTGGCGGCGCGGCACGGCCGTGAAGGTCGCCGCCGGCGTCGACGTCGACGTCGAACTGCAGGGAGGCATCGCGATCGTCGAGCGGCTGCTCACCCATGCGGCCGATCACGGCACCGACGACGACGTCGAGCTGCTCGCCACGTTCAGGAGCCAGCTCGCAGCGGGCGACACGTCGGGGCTCGACGAGCCGCAGTGGGCCGATCTCTTCTGGCGACTCGAAGCGCGCGATCCGGTCGCCACGCTGCCGGCGCCGTTGGCGATCGACGTCGATCCCGAGCGGGCGCGGTTCAGTGCGTGGTACGAGTTCTTCCCGCGATCGCGATGGTCCACCGACGACGTCGACGACATCGACGACGACGGCCACGGCACGTTGCGTGATGCGATCGATCGGCTCGACCACGTCGCCGAGATGGGCTTCGACGTGCTCTACCTGCCGCCGATCCATCCGATCGGCACGACCAACCGGAAGGGTGCCAACAACACGACCGACGCCGGTCCCGACGACGTCGGCAGCCCGTGGGGCATCGGCGCCTCCGAGGGCGGTCACACCGCCGTCCACCCCGACCTCGGCACGCTCGACGACGTCGACGCCCTCGTCGCGGCGTGCCGCGAGCGCGAGATCGACCTCGCGCTCGACATCGCGTTCCAGTGCACGCCCGACCACCCCTGGGTCACCGAACACCCCGAATGGTTCGCCAAGCGCGCCGACGGATCGATCCAGTACGCCGAGAACCCGCCCAAGAAGTACCAGGACATCTATCCCATCGACTTCGAGACCGATGCGTGGGAGTCGCTCTGGAACGCGCTCGCCGACGTGTTCCGCTTCTGGATCGATCGCGGCGTGCGGATCTTCCGCGTCGACAACCCGCACACGAAGGCGTTCCCGTTCTGGGAGTGGTGTCTCGGCACGCTGCGCCGCGAGCACCCCGACACGATCTTCCTCGCCGAGGCGTTCACGCGGCCACGGGTGATGGAACGTCTCGCCAAGGTCGGCTTCAACCAGTCGTACACGTACTTCACGTGGCGCCAGGCGTCGTGGGAGCTCCGCGAGTACTACACCGATCTGTCGACGCGAACGGTGGACTACTTCCGACCCAACGCCTGGCCGAACACGCCGGACATCCTCACCGAACAGCTCCAGCACGGCGGCCGGCCCGTGTTCGTCAGCAGGGCGATCCTCGCCGCGACGCTCTCGGCCAACTGGGGCGTCTACGGCCCGGCGTTCGAGCTGCTCGAGCACCGCGCCGTGCGGCCGGGCTCCGAGGAGTACCTCGACTCCGAGAAGTACCAGCTCCGCGCGTGGGATCTCGACGACCCGGCGTCGATCGCGCCGCTGCTCACGCGCCTCAACGAGATCCGGCGGAGCCACCCGGCGCTGCAGCACCTCCACACCCTGCGCTTCCACGACACCGATTCGGCCGGGATCCTCTGCTACTCGAAGACCGACCCGGCCGGTGTGGGCGACCCGATCCTGGTCATCGTCAACCTCGACGCACGCGAACGACACGACGGGTACGTGCACGTCGACCCCGGCTCGTTCGGGCTCGGGCTCGGCGACGACGACGAGTACGAGGCCCACGACCTGCTCGGCGGTGGCACCTACCGCTGGCAGGGCTGGCACAACTACGTCGACCTCACCCCCGGTCGTGGCGCCGCCCACGTGTTCGCCATCCGGCATCCGGCCGACGGGGCGACGTGACCGTCGGGACACGTCCGGCGCTCGCCGACCTCGACGTCGAGCCGTTCGCGACCTGGCTGCCGCACCGCCGCTGGTACGCGGGCAAGGAGCACGCCATCGACGAGGTCGGCATCGACGATGTGATCGCGCTCCCCCACGACTCACTCGACGTCGCACTCGTGATGCTGCACGTCGTCTTCGACGACGGCTCGCACCACCGCTATGCGATCCCGGTCATGAGCGCAACGGGACCCGACACCGGCCGCATCCTCGCGACCGCACCAGACGCCGTCATCGCCCGGATCGGCCGCGACGAGCTCGTCGTCGACGCGATGGCCGTTCCGGAGGGGGCGGCGGCGGTGGTGGGGGCAGCGTTGCGCGAGCACGATGCCCCAGGCCGCGTCGGCTCCGCCCACGGCCGGCCGCGTCGGGCCGGTTCGACCGTGCCGTCACCCGATCAGATCCGGCTGCTCGGCGTCGAGCAGTCGAACTCGTCGGTCATCGTCGACGACCGCATGATCGCCAAGCTCGTCCGCCGCATCGAGCCCGGCGTGAACCCCGACGTCGACCTGCCCGAGTTCCTCGCCGGTACCGACTTCGGCCAGGTCCCCGGTCTGATCGCCACCCTCGACGTCCAGCCGGGC
>NZ_JASJCS010000123.1 GCF_030065885.1 Ilumatobacter sp.
ATGCCGAGAAGCGGGCGGCGGCGAGTGCCAGGTCGCGCGACGACCTCTCGTGGAAGGAGTGGGCTGTGCGCGTCGACGCGTACCTCCGCCACGTCGTGATGCTGTTCTCGCCCGACCTCATCATCCTCGGTGGCGGGGCCAGCAAGCAGCCGGATCGTTGGGTGAATCGCCTCGACCCGGGCTGCGAGCTGGCCGTGGCGAAGATGGCCAACAACGCCGGCATCGCGGGTGCCGCCCTGCACGCACCGCCGCTGGGCGCGGACCCGGCCCGGCGCGAGTGACCGTCGGCAACGCCGGTCGCACACGGCCGACACGACAGCACTCATCAGGTTCGGCTCGGGACCAGGTCTCGCCCGTCGCAGTCGTCGGCGGTCGGCGGGGAGAGTGCGGGCTCAGACCTGGCTCGGCGTGAGCGCGTGCTTGCTGCGGCGGTCGCGCACGGCGATGACGGCCGCCGTGATCAGGCTCAACGGCAGGACGAAGCCCAGGAACGCCACGGCGAACTCGTTGCGGGCCGCGTGCTCGGCGCTGTCCAGGACCAGCCAGACGACGTACGCGGCGTAGTAGCCGAGGAACAGCACGCCCTCCCAGCGCAGGAGCGAGAACCCGTTGGCGAAGAACGGCAGGCAGGCGATCGCGACCGCCACCATCACCGGCAGGTCGATGGTCAGCGCCCCGTCGGGGACCGGGATCGAGTTGGGCGAGACGGCCGCCGTGATGCCGAGCACGGCGAGGATGTTGAACAGGTTGGAGCCGACGGCGTTGCCGACCGCGAGGTCGCGCTGGCCTCGGACCGCGGCGACGACCGAGGTGGCGATCTCGGGGAGCGAGGTGCCGATCGCCACCACGGTGAGACCGATCACCAGCTCGCTCACATCGAGCGCCCTGGCGATGTCGGTCGCCGCTTCGACCAGCGCCTGCGCGCCGACGACGAGCAGCACCAGGCCCAGTAGCACGAAGCCGACGTCCGTGAACGCCGAGCTCTCGCGGAGCTTCTCGGCGCTGAGCGCCTCCTCGTACTCGTCGTCGATGGCAGCGCTGTCGTTCCGGCGGGCGCTGACCACCGTCCACGTGATGTACGTCACCAGCAGGACCACGAACGCGGCGCCCTCCCACCGCTCGATCTCGTTGTCCCAGCCGAACACGACGACCAGCACCGACACGCCGAGCATCAGTGGCACGTCGATGCGCACGATCCGCTGCGCCACCACCAACCCACCACCCGCGGCGGCCGCGATGCCGAGCACCAGGAGCACGTTGGCGATGTTCGACCCGACGACGTTGCCGACCGCGAGGTCGGCCTCGTCGCGGAACGACGCCCCGAGGCTGACGGCGAGCTCGGGCGCGCTGGTGCCGAACGCGACGACCGTCAGACCGATGACCACCGAGGAGAGCCCCGTGCGCGCCGCGAGCCGTGCCGCGCCGCGCACCAAGGCCTCGGCACCGACCACCAGCGCTGCGACGCCGACGACGAAGAACACTGCGGTCAGGACGTCCATGGAGGCGCCAGTCTGGCCGTGGGCCCGCCGAATCCAAACCCGCCTGGAGGGCGTCGCGGTCGCCGCGAGGCGCCGGTCGCCGTCAGCGCGAGGCGTACGAGAGGAGCCGCGTCGCGAGCTCGCTGCGATAGGCGCGTGCTCGCTCGAGCTTGAGATCCTCGTAGCCGCGGACCTGGTCGGGGAGCGAGGCGATCGCG
The DNA here is from genome assembly GCF_030065885.1 of Ilumatobacter sp. GTDB lineage: Bacteria > Actinomycetota > Acidimicrobiia > Acidimicrobiales > Ilumatobacteraceae > Ilumatobacter. Next base: position 1,697 of record NZ_JASJCS010000123.1, read on the forward strand.
ACCGCCTCGTCGAGTCGATCGCTGTCGAGCCCGTCGACGAGCCGGTCGATCGCCGACTCGTACTCGGGGATCATCGCGCGCTCGATGCGGCGGACCTCGGCCCGGCCGAACGGGTCGAGCTTCGTGCCCCGAAGCCGCTTCATCGCCCGAAGCGCGGCGAACGAGGGCGGGCCGGTGCGGCGGAACCGGAGCTTGCGGTCGACGCCCATCGCCCGGAGGGCGGGCGGGTGGAGGTGGTAGGTGACCTCGGTCCGGGGTCCGCCGACCGCCTGGTACCGGCGCTGCGACTCGTCGAGCAGCGCCAGCCGTGCGACCTCGAATTCGTCCTTGTAGGCCATCAGCTTGTGGAGGTTCCGGGCGACCGCCTCGGTGAGCACGGTGGAGCCCGGCGCCGTGCGCTCCTCGGCCTGGCGCACCGTGTCGACACGGTTCCGGAAGCGGGTCGCGTAGGCCGCGTCCTGGTAGTCCACGAGGTCGTCGGCCAGCCGCGCGACGAGCTGATCGACGGTCTCGACCCGCACCGTTCGGATGCCGGCGAGCGCCTCGACCCGGTCGGGATCGATGGCCCACGACCGGCCGAACCGGAACGCGGCGATGTTCTGGTCGACCGCCACGCCGTTGAGCTCGATCGCTCGCTCGAGGCTCGCCGGCTCGATCGGCAGCGCACCGGCCTGGACGGCGACGCCCATCGTCAGCACGTTGGCCGAGGTGGTGCCCCCGAACAGACCTCGGGTGATGGCAGCGGCGTCGAGGTACCGGTTGGCGTCGGGTCGTGAGGCCGCGTCGAGCCGGCGGCGGAGGTCGTCGCGTGGCGGGTAGGCGGCCTCGCCGGGGTGCACGACCATCTGTCCGGTCGGCACTGCGTCGACCGACCCGACGACGACGGTCCGCCCGGCGACAGCGCCCTCGCGATGGGCATCGCTGGCCGCGGCGAGCATGTCGAACGCAAGCAGGCAGTCGACGCCGGCGGCGTTGGCGTAGTTGGAGGCCGCCGGTTCGCCACGCGAGATGCGGACGTCGCTGGTGACCGGACCGGCCTTCTGCGAGAGACCGGTCTGGTCGAGACCGCGCACGTGGAAGCCGTCGAGCAGCGCCGCCGTGCCGATGACCTGGCTGACCGTGATCACGCCGGTGCCGCCGATGCCCGACAGCCGCACGGTGAAGCGGTCGGTGTCGACGATCGGCTCGGGGTCGGCGAGCTCGCCGGGCGACGGAGCGACGGGCCGCTCGCGTGTGTCGGGATCGGCCGCGTCGTCGACGGTGACGGTGGCGAACGCCGGGCAATCGCCCTGTATGCACGACAGGTCGAAGTTGCAGCTCGTCTGGTGGATAGCGGTCTTGCGGCCGTACGGGGTGTCGATCGGTTGGACCGACAGGCAGTTCGACTTCTCCCCGCAGTCGCCGCAGCCCTCGCAGATCCGCTCGTTGATGACGACCCGGAAGCCGGGCTTGGCGAGCGTGCCGCGGCTGCGCGCGCGCCGCTTCTCCGCAGCGCAGCCCTGATCGTGGATCAGCACCGTGGTGCCCTTGACCTCGGCGAGGACGCGCTGTGCCTCGGCGAGCCGCGACCGGTCCCAGACGTCGACCAGTCCGGGCAGTTCGACGTCGTCGAAGCGGCCGGGTTCGTCGCTCGTGATGATGATCTTGGCGACGCCCTCGGCGACGAGCATCGTGGCGATCTCGGGCACGTCGACGGCGCCCTGGGCGTCCTGCCCGCCGGTCATCGCGACGGTGCCGTTGTGGAGCAGCTTGAACGTGATGTCGACGCCGGCGGCGATCGTGGCGCGGATGGCGAGCGATCCGGAGTGGAAGAACGTGCCGTCACCGAGGTTCTGCACGAGGTGCTGCCGCTCGACGAACGGCGCCATGCCGATCCACTGCGCGCCCTCGCTGCCCATGCAGGTGAGCGCCACGAGCTCGCCGACCCGCTCGGGCTCCATCAGCGCGACCATCGCGTGACAGCCGATGCCGCCACCGACCAGCGTGCCCGGCTCGACACGGGTGCTCGCGTTGTGCGGGCATCCCGAGCAGTAGAACGGCGCACGGTTGACCGTCAGCGGGATCAGGTTGCGGTCGGGCTTCGGGCGCTCGGGAACGAGGCGGTCGGCGACCCGCTTGCCGAGGTGATGGCGCAGCGCCGGAAGCAACCGGTCGGCGTCGAGCAGGCCGTGGTGCGGTACGAGCACGTGCCCTTCCTCGTCGCGCTTGCCCCACACCCTCGGTCGCTCGGCCACGTCGTACAGGGCGTCGCGGAACAGGACCTCGAGCGTCGGGTTCTTCTCCTCGATCACCAGCACGTCGTCGAGGCCCTCGGCGAACCGGCGGACGTCGTGCCGGTCGAGCGGGATCGGCATCCGGAGCTGGAAGATGCGGATGCCGGCTGCCCGCAGCGCCTCGTCGTCGGCGAACCCGAGCACCTGGAGCGCCTCACGGACCTCGTGGAACGTGTGGCCGCAGGCGGCGATGCCGATCCAGTCGTCGCCGCTGCGCACGGTGACCCGGTTCAGGTCGTTGAGCACGCCGTACTCGCGGGCCATCTCGGTGCGCACCTCGTGGAACTCCTGCTCCATCGCGACCGAGTACGGGGCGATCAGGCGTCCGTTCGGCTGCGGCAGGAACGGCTTGCCGTCGATCTCGACGGTCGGTATCCGCGGCACGACTCGTTCGGGGTGGACGTCGATCGTGCCGCTGCCGTCGGCGACCGGCGTGACGAGCTTGAGGCCCGACCAGATGCCGCACGCCCGCGACAGCGCGACGCCGTGGCGCGTCAGGTCGAGGGCTTCTTGCACGTCGCCGGGGAACAGGACGGGCATGTGCAGGTCGACCATCGTGGCGTCGCTCGAGGACGGCAGGGTCGACGACTTGGCGGCAGGGTCGTCGCCGACCACCGCCACGACGCCGCCGTGCGGCGACGTGCTCGCGAACACCGCGTGCCGGATCGCGTCGCCGGCGCGGTCGATGCCGGGACCCTTGCCGTACCACATGCCGAGGACACCGTCGTACCGGCAGTCGTCGAGCGTCGCAGCGAGCTGCGTGCCCATCACCGCACTGGCGGCGAGCTCCTCGTTGACGCCGGGGCGGTTGACGATCGGCAGGTCGGGCACCGTGCGGGCCGCCCGCTCGACCTCCTCCCCGAACATGCCGACGGGTGACCCTTGGTAGCCGCTGACGAACGCCGCCGTGTCGAGGCCGTTGGCACGGTCGATGCGGATCTGATCGACGGGGAGCCGGGCGATCGCCTGCAGGCCCGACAGGAAGACACGGCCGTCCTCGCGCCGGTACCGGTCCGCCAGCTCGTACTCGGAGGGGGCCGGGCGGGCTGTGTCGGTCACGGGGTCAAGTCTGCCTCATCTCCGGCGGCGCGTCACGATGCCATGATGGCGCCGTGATCATCGTCGCCGGAGAGGCTCTCATCGACCTCGTCATCGAACCCGACGGCTCGGCGACCGCCGCGTTGGGAGGCGCGCCGTACAACACGGCGCGCGTGTGTGGGCGCCTCGACGCCGACGTCGCGTTCGCCGGCGCGATCTCGGTCGATCGCTTCGGCACCATGCTCGCGGACCAGTTGAGTGCCGACGGTGTCTCGCTCGAAAGGGCCGTGCGGTGCGAGCTGCCGACCACGCTGGCGGCGGCCGAGCTCGACGAGCGAGGCGCCGCCACGTACCGCTTCTACATCGATGCCACGTCGGCGCCGTCGTACGACGTGCCGATCGAGATCGGCGAGGGGGACGTGCTCTTCGCCGGCGGTCTGGGGCTCGTGCTCGAGCCGATGGCGACGTGCCTCGAGTCGTCGATCAACGTCGCCCACGGCCGCGCCGTCGTGATGATCGACGTCAACTGCCGGCCGCGCATCGTGCCCGACCGCGAGCAGTACGTCGCCCGGGTGCTGCGACTGCTCGCCAACGCCGACATCGTGAAGGTGAGCGACGAGGACCTGGCGTACCTCATGCCCGAGGACGAACCGCTCGATGCGGCCCGGGCCGTGCTGGAGTCCGGTGCCCGCGCCGTCCTCGTCACCGCCGGTGCCGAGGCAGTGCAGGTGCTGTGCCGCGAGGGCGAGACCACGGTGCCGGTCCCGGCCGTCGACGTGGTCGACACCATCGGCGCCGGTGATGCGTTCGGCGGCGGGTTCCTCGCGTGGTGGACCGCGTCCGAGCACACGTCGACCGATCTCGAACGCCTGGAGACGCTGACGGCCGCAACGGCCGCTGCGATCACGGTGTCGGGCGTCGTCTGTCAGCGGCGGGGCGCCGACGCCCCGAGACGGGCCGAGCTCCCCGCCGATTGGTCGGCATGACCGACGGCGCGCCGGGGCATCTGGGCTGATCGAAGCGGTTCAGAGATCGGTGGCTGTCGTCGGCTCGAGATCGATCACGAGGTCGGTGCGACCGCGCCCTCGGTCCACGACATCACAGCCGAGGCGAGCGGCAAGGCGACGTGCTGCGTGACTCCGGCGCGTCGACCGCAGCACGATGGGGCCGAGGGCCTCCGATCCCTCGACCGCATGGCGCGCGAGCGCGGTACCGACGCCGCAGCGCCGGCGATCGGGCGCGACCGCAAGGTGGAGCCGCCCGGTCTCGTCGACGCGTGCGAGCCCGATGATCGTTCCGCACTCGATCGCCGCCCATCGCCGACCGTCGCGACGTCCCAGGTCTGCGATGAGGGATCGGAACGGCTTGGGGTTCGAGCTCGCCGAGGGTCCGAAGTAGCGCCGCTCGGTCCGCAGTGTCACGAGGAATCGTTCGATGTCGGCGGTCAGCGCCGGGTGGTCGGCGGCGAGGTGGCGAATCTGGATCACGGTGGCATCGTGCGCGACCGACGTGACCACGCCGCGACCGTCGCGTGAACCGTGTGTTTCGCGTCGGTGGCGGCGCCACCGAGAACGAACGTCTCACCGGGAGCGAGTGTCTTGCGTCGGGTCGATCGACCCTGGTCGGCCGGTGAGCTGGGCGCGACCGTGGAGCCGTGGACGCAGCTCACGTGCGTGTCGTCGCGGGCGTGTTGCTAACGGTTCTCGCCGCCGCGCTGATGGTGATCGCACCAGCGCCCCTGTCGGCGCCGATCACGCTCGTCGTCGTCGGTGTCGTGCTGATCGCGACGTCCCACTCCGGTCGCCACCACACCGGGGCGTAGCCGGGTTCAGCGGAGGCCGTCGGGACGGTATGCCCCGTCGACGCCGTCGCGAGACAACACGACCTGCCACAGGTGATTGGCCCGGGCGCGGAACGTGCCGGCCGCGGTGAGCAGGTAGAAGTTCCACATCCGGCGGAACCGCTCGTCGTACGTGCTCGGCAGGTCGGTCCAGGCGGCGCTGACGTTCGCGTGCCACGCCATGAGCGTGCGGTCGTAGTCGGGTCCGAAGTTGTGCCAGTCCTCCATGACGAGGCGCCCTTCGGCGGCCTCGGCGATCTGCTTCGCCGAGGGCAGCATCGAGTTGGGGAAGATGTACTTCTCGACCCACGGGTCGGTGCGGTTGCTCGATCGGTAGCCGCCGATCGTGTGGAGCAGGCTCAGCCCGTCGGGGTCGCGGAGACAGCGGCGCACGACGTCCATGTACGTCGCGTAGTTCTTCACGCCGACGTGCTCGAACATCCCGATCGAGTAGACCCGGTCGAACGGCTCGTCGATCTCGCGGTAGTCGACGAGCCGGATGTCGACGGGGAGCCCTGCACACCGCTCTCGGGCGAGCGCCGCCTGCTCGCGCGAGATGGTGATGCCGACCACCTCGCAGCCGGCCCGCTCGGCGAGCCAGGCGGCTGCGCCACCCCAGCCGCAGCCGATGTCGAGCACGCGCATGCCGGGTTCGATCACGAGCTTGTTGCGGATGAGATCGAGCTTCGCCGCCTGCGCAGCGTCGAGCGTGTCGGCCTCGCGCCAGTACCCGCAGCTGTAGATCATCTGCTTGTCGAGCATGCGCTCGTAGAGGTCGTTGCCGACGTCGTAGTGCCGCTCGCCGACCTCGAACGCCCGTCGCCCGCGCTGCAGGTTGGTCAGCTTCGCCCGGGCCACCCTGGCGATGTCGGCCGGCGTGCCGAGCTGCTTGGCCATGCCCGAGCGGTAGGCCCGAGCCACGAGCTCGTCGATGGCCTCGCAGTCCCACCAGCCGTCCATGTACGCCTCCCCGAGCCCGAGCGTGCCGCGGGCGAGCACCCGGGTGTACACGCGGTCGTCATGGACGTGCACGTCCCACTGCCGGTCTCCGCCGATCCGCACGTCGGCCGGCCGCAGCAGCGTCTCGAATCGTCGCCTCAGTGCTGACACGAGGCCGACCGTACCCGGCTCGCACGAACACCACGGCGAGCGCAGCCGATCCGGCTCGTTCGCCGCGTCGCGATCGGCCCATCTCGACGCGGATCGCGTTGCGCCGGCGAAGCGGGCTGGTTGTCCGTGTCGCAGTGTGCCCGTCTCGCAGTGGTACCGCGTCGGGTCGGCGAGGTGGGCGAGCGCCGAAACGACGTGGCGGCGGCGAGCTCGGGAGGTGAGCCGAGCGGGCTCGGCCGGTCGGCGGAGCCACGAACCAGACCGCGTCGGGTCGGCGAGGTGGGCGAGCGTCGATGCGAAGCGGAGGCGGCGAGCTCGGGAGCCGAAGGGGAGCGGCTTGGCCGCGACCCGAAGCTCTAGACGAGATAGTGACGGACGGCGAGGCGTTCGGCGCTGTCGTCGCCGGGGACGGCCAGCTGGCACGTGACGCGCAGGCCCGGCCACTCGACCGGGGCGAGCTGCTGGTACTCGAACGTCAGCAATCCCGCTGCCGGGTGCCGGAACCGGCGGATCCGGGTCTCGAACTGTGAGACGTCGTGCTCGGGCCACCATGCCGCGAACTCGGTGCTCTCGGCGGTGAGCTCGTCGACCAGCTCGCCGAGCTCGACGTCGCCCCGGAGGGCTGTCGTGCTCGCACGGAACTCGGCGAGTGCCTGCCTGGCATGGATGTCCCAGTCGATGATGAGATCGCGCGTCGACGGATCGGCGAAGAGAACCCACAGCAGGTTGCACTCGAGCCCGTCGAGCTCGGCGATCTTCGGGTACAGGCGGGCCTGCGCTGCGTTCCAGGCGAGGAACTCCCACCGCGGCCCGAGCACGTAGGCCGGGGCGGGCTCCATCGAGTCGATCAGGCGAACGAGCGCGCTCGGGGCCTCCCGCGGGGCGGAGACGGGCGCCGGCGACGGCTGTGCGAGCCCGAGGAGGTGCTCGATGCCGGCGTCGTCGAGGCGGAGCGCTCGCCCGATCGCAGCGAGGACGTCGGAGGATGCGTTGATCCGCCGGCCCTGCTCGAGCCACGTGTACCAGGTGACCGAGACGCCGGCGAGCATCGCGACCTCTTCGCGGCGGAGACCCGGTGTGCGCCGGCGCGAGGTGCCGCGCGGCAGCCCGACCTGCTCGGGGGTGACCGCATCGCGACGGGCTCGCAGGAAGTCGGCCAGCTCGGCCCGATGGTCCATCCCAACCAGTCGACCACAGCCGCCACCCCCGAACCAGTTACGAGTTGTGCCAGGGAGCCCAGCCGAGAGGCGGGGCGACCCGATCGTCGTGGTGCACGGCGTCGCCTGCGGAGCAAGGCGACGAGAAGCCGTTCGCCGCGCAATCTCGCAACTGGTCAGGTGCCTGCGTAGTCGCGGCAGGGTTGGCCGCGGAGCGCGCCGCAGGTCGGGTACGAATCGGGCACGTCGATCCCTGGCACCACCGGCAGCACGAGTCGTGATGGGAACGCCGGCCCGGCGGCGATCTCCACCTGCTCGCCCTGGGCGATCGTGTCGAACGCCCACACGGCCCGGTTGCCGCCCGGCGTGTCCACGGTGAGCCGGATCTGCGATCCGGCCCGGAACGCGTGTGCGAACGGGAAGATCTCGACGCGCACGAGGTCGTAGCCGTCCTCGGGGCCGGTGAGCGGCGCTGCGTCCTCCTCGCGGTGGGTGTGGACCGGTCGCAGCTCGGTCGACGCGTCGAGATCGAGCGCCCGGTGCGAAGCCCGCAGCCAGCCGCTCTGGACGTACATCTCCTGCCCGTCCGGACGGACCTCGGTGATCGTGACCTCGACGTCGGTGTCACCGAGGTTCGTGTTCATCCAGAGGTCGACCGAACCCGAACCGACGACGACCGTGTCGTCGCCGAGCGGTCCGGTGAGGTAGGAGGCGAACGTGCCGAGCCCGCTCTCGATCCAGTCGTAGTCGACGTCGACCGACCACACCCCCGATGACGAGCCCTCGTAGAAGGCCTGCGGGATCGCGTCGGGCACGGCCAGGTAGCGCGTCTCACCGTCGGCGGCGAGCTCGGCGAGCAGCCGGCCCGGCTCGCCCGCCGGAGCTGCGTCGAGGTACCAGATCTCAGCGTCGGCCTCGGGGACCGGCCATGCGTCGAACCCGGCCTCGAACCGTGCCATCGGGGTCCGGTCGGGGAAGCCGTCGGCGGCGCCCTCTTCGAACAGCACGCGTATCGGTGGCTCGGACTCGAACGCTGCCAGTGCGTCCTCGTACGTCATGCCCTCGAACCGGTCCTCGGCGGGGAGGGCGACGTCGGTCGTACCGAAGATGCCGCCGGCGAGCAGTGGCACCACGGACCGGGCCGCGCCGAGTGACGGCGTCCGCCCGGCGACGTACAGGTCGAGGAACTCGACGAGGCGCGGGACGATCGCGGGGCCGATCGACTCGGTGTGCAGCCCGTTCGCAAGGCTTGCGTAGAGATGGTCGGTGCCGGTGAACCTGTCGAGCATCGTGGCGAAGTGACCGCCGGTCTGCTCGTCCTGCCAGGCGCCGGCGACGAAAGTGGGGACGGTGATGCGGTCGACGAACAGCCGCGGTGCGATCTCGGCTGCGACCTCGTCGGTCCAGAACGGGTTGGCCGTGATCTCGGCGAGCAGATCGGGGTTCTGGAGGCGAAGCTGCTGGTTGGCAGCGCACTGCTCGTCGCCGGCGGCGATGCGGTCGGCGGCCCAGGTCTGTCCTTCGGGGCGAGCGTCGGCGATCCGCTCCTCGGTCCAGGGAACGGCGAAGCCGGTGTTCAGGATGCCGCCGGGGTAGAGGGTCGAGATCGAGCTGTCGGCGATGACGCTGAACGGCGTGATCGCCGCGAGGCTCGGCGGTCGGGTCTGGGCGACGAACAGCTGGCTGATGCCCGGATAGGACACGCCGACCATGCCGACCCGGTTCTCCAGCACCCACGGCTGCGCAGCGATCGTCTCGATCGCGTCGTACCCGTCGAGGCTCTGGGAGTACTCGAAGTAGCGGAAGGACCCGCCGCTGCACCCGGTGCCGCGGATGTTGACGCCGACGTAGGCGTACCCGAGGGCGTTGAAGAAGTCGGAGAAACCGCTCGATTCGGGGTCGCTCGGCGTGTAGCCCGAGTACTCGACGACCGTGGGGTAGGGGCCGTCCTCGACCGGGCCCGGCAGCCAGACGTTGGCCGACAGCGTGGTGCCGTCCCGGGTGGTGATGTAGCTCAGGTCGCCGATCGTGAGCCGCTGCTCGGCGTGGAACGCCGGCAGCGGGCTGTCGGTGCGGCTCATCACCTTCACGGGGCCCGACCGCTCGTCGTCGTCGCCGACCGTCACGACGCTGCCACCCTCGACCTGCCGGAACACGAGGGCGCCCATCGCGTCGGCCTCGCCACTGGCGAGGACCGTGTCGTCCTGGTCGAGCACGGTGAGCCGGCGGCCCGGCTCCGCGCCGGTCACCGTGACCTGCTCGGTGCCCGGAGAGATCGCGAACGAGACCGGCGGTCCGAGCGCAGGCGTGTCGAGCGCCGTGGTGTCCGTGCGCTCGTCGGCGTCCGTGGACTCGCTGGTCGCCGCATCGTCGTCATCCCGGTCGTCGTCGTCCTGCTCGTCGTTGCCGACGGCGAGGTCGTCGTCCCCTGCGTCTCCCTCGGCGCTCGTCCTCGTGGTCTCCTCGGACCGCGGCGGCGATGCGTCCTCCGAGCAGGCGACGATGAGCAGCGCCACCGCGGCGACGCCTGCCATGCTGCGCCGCCGTCGACTGCTCCTTCGCATCGCCTCATCATGGTCGCTGCTGCGTCGACGGCCCCACCCGACGCCGTTGTACGGTGACCGCCGTGGCCGACCTCGACGTCCTGCTCGCCGACCTGCAGCGGCTGGTCGACGTCGAGTCGCCGTCACTCGAGGTCGATGCGATCACGGAATCCGCCGACAACCTGGCCGGACTGCTGGCCGAGCGAACCGGGCGGCCGGCCGAGTTGATCGACGGCCTCGCAGGGCCGCACGTTCGGTGGTCCGGCGGGGGCGAGCCGGCGGTCCTGATCCTCGGGCACCACGACACGGTGTTCCCGATCGGGACGCTTGCGCAACGGCCCTTCACCGTGGCCGGCGGGAGCGTGACCGGGCCCGGGGTGTTCGACATGAAGGGCGGCATCGTCCAGGCGATCCACGCCGTCGCAGCGCTCGAGGATCCCACCGGCGTCGAGATGCTGTTCACGTCCGACGAGGAGGTCGGGTCGACGACGTCGCGGGCGCTGGTCGAGGAGCGTGCCGCCGCGTGCGGCAACGTGCTCGTGCTCGAGCCGAGCGCCGACGGCGGCGCGGTCAAGACGGCCCGCAAGGGCACCGGCACGTTCGAGGTGATCGTCCGGGGGCGGGCCTCCCACGCGGGACTCGAACCCGAGGCCGGCGTCAACGCACTGATCGAGGCGGCGCACCAGGTGCTCAGGATCGCGACGTTCGGCGATGCCGCCAGCGGCACCACCGTCACCCCGACCGTGGCGAGCGCCGGGACGGCCGACAACGTGGTGCCCGCGGAGGCGCGGATCCGCATCGACTGTCGTGTGCCGGACGACGACGAGAAGCGCCGGGTCGAGTCGTCGATGGCGGCCCTGACCCCGGTCGACACGAGCACGACGATCGAGGTGCGCGGTTCGATCGCCCGCCCGCCGATGCCCGAGTCGGCGTCGGCGACGTTGCTCCCGCTCGCGGAGGCCGTCTCGCCCGGCATCGGCGGGGTCGCGGTCGGCGGCGGCAGCGACGGCAACTTCACGGCCGCGATCGGCGTGCCGACGCTCGACGGGCTCGGAGCGGTCGGCGGCGGTGCCCACGCCGACCACGAGCACGTCATCGCCGACACGATGCCGGCGCGTGTCGATCTGATCGAAGGCATCCTGAGGAGGTTGCTGTGATGGTTCGCGACGATCTGGTCGAGGCGCACCGCCTCGCGTGGGAGCACATCGCCGCTCCCGGTAGCTGGTGGACCGGCGAGCAGCGAGTCGAGCTGGCGCGCACGGTCCTGCTGGCGATCGCCGACGTCGAGCCGCTGCCACCCTGGGTCGGCGTAGCTGCGAGTGGGCGGCTGCCCGACGAGCGGGTCGCAGCCGATGTCGCACACGACATCGCCTACCGCCTCGGCCGCCACGCCGGGACGATGACCGAGGACGTCTACCGTGCCGCCGCCGACCAGATCGGCGAGCTGCCGTATGTCGAGATCTGCGCCATCGCCTCGTCGGTCGCCGCCGTCGCCCACTTCTCCCGCAACATCGGCACCGAGGTGCCGCCGCTGCCCGCGCCCGTGCCGGGCGAGCCGACCGCGCTGCGGCCCGACGACGTCGTCCAGCCCGAGCTGAACTGGGTGCCGGTCGCCGCGCCGGCCGACCAGACCGCAGCGGTCGTCCAGGCCTACTCCGCGGTGCCTGGCGAGCTGGCGAACACGTGGCGCATGGCCGGCGCCCAGTACATGCCGAGCGAGGAGATGGTCCATCCCGACTGGTCACGGCGCGCCGGCGGGCTGAGCCGGCCCCAGATGGAACTGGTCGCGGCCCGCGTCGCCCAGCTCCGCGAGTGCTTCTATTGAACGACCGCCCATGCGAGCATGCTCAGTTGGAGCAGCACGAAGGCCGGCGACGACGTCGATCTCACCGCCGTCGCCGGCGGGGACGACGGAGTCGGCCTGGACCACGGCAACGAGCTCTTACGGTTCGCGAGCGCCTGCGGCAGTGACGACGACGCCGAGCTCGCTGCTGCGCGGGCCGAGCTCGTCGACCGCACCGACGAGGGGTTCATGGTCGACGCGGCGGCCGTGGCGGCGAACTTCGAGATGATGACCCGGCTCGCCGACGGCACCGGCGCCCGCCTGCCCAGCGACACGCTCGAGCGACGAGCCGGCGTGATCGGCGCGATGCAGGTCGCCGAGTTGACCAGCCGCCGCTGAGCGGCTGAGAACGGGCGACCACTCGGCTCGTGTTTCGCCGGGTTGCCGGGCACTAGGGCGACGTGCGGTCGACCTGTGTCAGCCGGTGGGCCGGATTCCCGGGCGGTGGCTCGCTCAGCTCGCCAGGCGCGCCACCACCGCCGGCCCTGCGACCGCGTCTCTCTGACGGACCGACGTCTGTGACGCGCGTACCCAGGGCCTCGACCGTCAACCGGGTCGAAGGTGTTCGGC
>NZ_JASJCS010000124.1 GCF_030065885.1 Ilumatobacter sp.
TCAGCCGGATCGGTGGCGTACTCGCCACAGATGCCCTGTCCGGCGATCGCGCACCGCAGGCCGCCGCCACCGGCGATCGTGTCGAAGCTGCCCTCGCTCAGGTTGCCCCTGCAACCGAGGATGGCCGACACGTTCATGGGCAGGATGCACGCCGACTGATCCACGTCCTCGATCGCGTGGTCCTCTGGCGTCATCCGCCGTCAAATGATTCGCGGGTGATCGTCGACGAGCGAACGCCGTCGACCTCGATCGTGATCGACGGGTTCGTCCCCGACGTCGCGCACGCGTCCTCGGCGCCGTCGCCGATGAAGCGGAAGACGAAGCGGCTGCCGTCGCCGAACTCGCACACGTAGTCGCCCGACCGGGCCTCGAATCCGTCCAGCGTGAAGCTGGCGATCAGGCAGTCTGCGCCGAATCGGCAGTCGTCGACCCGCCCGCTGATGACGATGCGCCGCCCGGCGGGGTCCGCCGGTGGCCGCGCGACCGTCGTGGTCGATAGCAACGTGGTCGTGGAGGTCGACGATGTCGTCGACGTGGTGGTCGTGGTGGTGGTCGTGGTGGTCGTTGTGGTCAGCGTCGTTGCGCTCGCAGTCGTCGCGATGGTCGATACCAGTGCCGGTGCCGTGACCGACCGCGAGGGAGCTGCGGCGTCGTCGACGCTCCGCGGCGTCTCGTCAGTGCCGTCGTCGCCGCCCGCCACGAGCCACGATCCCCCGGCGATCACGAGCGCGGACAAGATCGCGAGCGCTCCGATGAGGGCGAACACCCGCGTCGCGCGGCGTCCAGCCACCGCAGCGGCCCGCGCCGGGTCGGCCGCCCACGGCGGCGACACCACGAAGACGTGTGAGCCGCGTCGATCACCGCGGTCATGCCGGATGGTCCACGCGACGACCACGTCGTAGGGCACCCTGCGGTCCGGCAGGACCGCGGCGAGGCGCGCCGTGTCCCCCGGCCCGAGAACGATCGGGTCCGCGATCGGGTCGCCTGCCCAGGGGAGCGAGCTGCCGGAGGGCCGATAGGTGACGATGTCGACGACCGTGGTCGGGAAGCCGGCGCGGTGCGCCACGACCCAGTGGGCCTGGCCGCGATCGATCTCAAGGCGCACCGACACGGCGGGCGGAGTCGACGGGTACCGCAGCCGTGCCACGATCCGCGGCTGCCGTGCGCGGCGCCACACGACCACTGCGACCGCCACCACGGCGATGCAGAGGAGCGCCACCGCGAGGGCAACCGTGAAACCGACGGCAGTCACGTTGCCATCGTCGCATCTCCGCCATCGGCGAGACCGCACCCCGACGAGGCGCATCGATCGACGGTTGGCTCAGCGATCCGGCTCGACCCTCACGAGCCCGTGGCCGTCGAGCACCGATGCGCCGCGTCGCCGACGTCGAGATCGGGTTCGTGTTCGGCCGCCGGGACGGGCCGGCCGTGCGGGGTCACCAGGCGCGATCACATCCGTTCGTCACGAATTCGTCATAGATCCGCCCTAGTGTGAAACGCATGTTCGCCGCGTTGGACCTCGGGATCGACCTCGATGTCTGGCCGTGGGTCTGGCTGGGCACCGCCGTGGTGTTCGCCCTCGTCGAGCTCACGCTCGTCGCCGGCACGTTCATCATCCTGCCCTTCGCCGTCTCGGCCTTCATCGCCGCGATCCTCGCCTTCTACGACGTGCCGATCGAGGTCCAGTGGGGCGTCTTCGTCTTCGGCGGGGCGGCGCTGTTCGCCTTCATGTACCGGTGGGCGCAACGCTTCATGAAGGTCAACACGATGGACCCCGGCGTCGGCGCCGACCGCCTCGTCGGGCTGACCGCGATCGTGACGACGCCGATCGTGCCCGACGACACCGACCGCAAGGGCAGGGTCACCGTCGACGGTGAGGTCTGGGGCGCCGTCTCCGACGTGCCACGCACGTTCGAGGCCGGCAGTCGCGTGCGCGTCGCGTCGATGAAGGGCACACGCGTCGTCGTCGTACCGATCGAGTCGCCGAACGAGGCGACAGAAGGAGAGCAAGCATGAGTGTGATCGTCATCCTGATCGTCGCCGTCGCGATCGTCGGCCTCGCGGTCCTCGCGGCCGCGGTCAAGATCGTGCGCCCCTATCAGCGCGGTCTCGTCGAACGGCTCGGCAAGTACAAGACCACCCGCCAGCCGGGTCTCACCCTGATCGTCCCGTTCATCGAGACGATGCAGCTGATCGACATGCGCGAGCAGGTCGTCGACGTGCCCCCGCAGGAGGTCATCACGTCCGACAACGTGGTCGTGTCCGTCGACGCCGTCGTGTACTACGAGGCCACCGACCCGCAGCGCCTGGTGTACAACGTGGCCGACTTCTTCACCGCCATCACCAAGCTCGCCCAGACCAACCTCCGCAACCTGATCGGTGACCTCGAGCTCGACAAGGCACTCACGTCGCGCGACACGATCAACACCCAACTGCGCGAGGTGCTCGACGACGCCACCGACAAGTGGGGCGTGCGAGTCGTCCGAGTCGAGATCCAGCGCATCGACCCACCGCCGGAAGTCGTGTCGGCCATGCACGCGCAGATGAAGGCCGAGCGCGACCGCCGTGCCACCGTCACCGAGGCCCAGGGTTACCAAGAGGCGGCGATCGCCCGCGCCGACGGCGAGAAGCAGTCGGCCGTGCTCGCAGCCGAGGGCCGCAAGCAGGCCGCGATCCTCGACGCCGAGGGCGACGCACAGGCGATCGAGCTGCGCGCCAAGGCCGACAAGCTCCGCTTGCAGCTGCTCGGCGAGGGTGAAGGCGCCGCTGCGAACGCTCGCCTGACGGGCATCAAGACCGCCGACGCCGACAAGAACGTGCTGACCGTCGAGTACCTGCAGGCGCTCGAGAAGATCGGCGACGGGCGCGCGACGAAGCTCGTCATCCCTGCCGAGTTCTCGGGCCTGCTCGGCAGTGTCGCCGCCCTGTCCGAGGCGATCAAGCCCGACGATGCCAGCGACGAGATCCGCCCCAAGGACGGCCTGCCGATTCCCGACCCTGACGAGCGCGTCGAGGTCATGGGAGGCGGGGGGAGCAGCTGATGCGCGTCGAAGACGCACCTCCGGCCGGCTGGTACCCCGACCCCGAGGGCGGTTCCCGCCTGCGATGGTGGGAGGGCACCGATTGGTCCGATCGCTACCGCGCCCCGCCCACCCCCGGCGTGGTCGAGATCCGGGCCGCGTACGAACGCGAGCACGCCGACGACTTCGGTCAGTCGATCGACGGCGTGCCGCTGCCGCCACGCATGGGCGGCATGTCGCGCGCGGACTCCGAGGCGATCATCAACCAGGTCCGCATGGCGGCACGCGCCGAGGCCGAACGCGCCGCCCAGATGTTCGGTGCGCAGGCACGCTCGGCGACGTCGCAGCTCGGTCCGCTGATCTCGGAGTACACGTCGAAGTTCACTCGCTGGATCCGCATCGCCTCGGTCGCCGCCGTCATCCTGCTGGTCGCCTGGCTGGCGTTCCAGATCTTCGCCCAGGTGAGCCTGTTCGAGTGGATCGGCGACCGGATCGACAACATCACCGACGACGAGGACGGCCTCGGCGTCGCCTCGATGGTGCTCTGGTAGCGCCCGTCATCGCGACAGGTCCGCGCCGGGAACGGGTCTCCCGCCTCTGACGATCACACGCGCCCGCGTTGTTGACTGGACGTGTCGACGAACGAGGAGGACGACGATGCCCAACGGTGCTGGCGCCCACATGGAGAGCACGTATCTCGGCCGATCGGGCCTGAAGGTCAGCGAGTTCGCCTTCGGCACGATGACATTCGGTCGCGAGGCGGACGAAGCGACCAGCCACGCGATGCTCGACCTGTTCACCGAGCGCGGCGGCAACTTCATCGACACCGCCGACGTCTACGGCAACGGCACGGCCGACGAGGTGTTCGCCCGCTGGCTCGCCGGCAAGAACCGCGACGACGTCGTCGTCGCCAGCAAGGTGCGGTTCCCGACGGGGGAGGGCATGAACGACGTCGGCCTCTCGCGCAAGCACGTCATCTCGTCGCTCGAGGCGAGCCTCCGGCGCCTCGGCACCGACCACCTCGACCTGTTCCAGATCCACTGCTGGGACCGCGGCACGCCCATCGAGGAGACGTTGACCACGCTCGACCAACTCGTCCGCGACGGCAAGGTGCGCTACCTCGGCTCGTCGAACCTCCGCGGCTGGCAGCTCCAGAAGATGATCGACACCAGCCGCCAGCTCGGCCTCGAGGCGTTCGTGAGCCATCAGCCGCAGTACAACCTGCTGGCTCGCGAGACCGAGTGGGAGGTGCTGGAGGTGTGCGCAGCCGAGGGCGTCGGCGTGATCCCGTGGGCACCGCTGCGAGGAGGTTGGCTGAGTGGTCGCTACACACGAGAGATGGCCGGTCCACCCGAGGGCTCGCGCGTCAAGACCGCCGAGGAGCAGGGGTGGAGCGAGACGTGGGCCCGCTACGCCACCGAGCACACGTGGGGCATCGTCGACGAGCTCCGACGGATCGCGGAGGCACACGGCACCTCTCCTGCCACGGTCGCCATCCGCTGGGTGGCCCAGCACGCCGTCGTAACCGCGCCGATCCTCGGCGCATCCCGCTTCGAGCAGCTCGAGTCCAACCTCGGCGCGATCGACATCGAGCTGACCGAGGACGACATGGCGGCCCTCGACCGCGTCAGCCACGTCGACGGCTCGTACCCCTACGACGACTTCATCGACAACGCACAGAGGGGGCGCTGAGCGCGCGCATCACGCCAACCCGAGGCGGTCGTACTGGTGGGCGGGCGCCTCGACCTCGTCGAGGGCGTGTCGCAGCAGTTCGAGCGCATCGCGTTCGGCCCCGGAACCCGTCCGGTTCTCGGTCTCGCCGACGTCGTCGACGTCGTAGAGGTGGTGGTCGTCGACGGGAGCTCCGTACGCCCAGAAGGGGAGGAGGTCACCCGGCGCGAACGGCTGGCGGATCACGGGTGTCGTGCTGCCCGGCATCGTGGTCAACGTCGCCCGCTGGTCGGGGGGTGGGAACCGGTACTCGGGTGCGGCGTGCCAGATCGGCATCGACGACCAGCGGTTCGACCACATCTCGATCGGATGGGCGTCGCCGACGGCTGACCGGCCGTAGGTGCGGTGCTCGTCGATGACGTACACGTGGCGGCTCCAGTAGCCGGTGAGCACGTGCTCGCGCACCGTCGAGCTCGAGCCGGCGAGCAGCGGCACGAGCGAGCGGCCGTGCGTGCGGTGCTCGGCCTCGATGCCGAACACGTCGCAGAGCGTGGCGTGCAGATCGACGGTCGTCGTCAGCGCGTCGGTGCGTCCTGCCGGGCGGCCGGGCCAGCGGATCATCAGCGGGACGTGCCCGAGCTCGCGCCAGATCGGCGACCCGGGCTTGCCGAACGTGTCGTGCTCGCCGAGGTAGTGGCCGTGGTCGGTGCAGACGACCACGGCGACGTCGTCGCCGAGCGCGTCGACCGCGTCGAGCACGCTGCCGAACCAGTGGTCGATCATCGACAGCTTCGCCCCGTAGTTGGCGCGGATGTGGGCCGCGTCGCGATCGGTCACGACGCCGCGCGCGATCGCGTCGACCGCGTACGGCGGCCAGATGAGTCGCTCACCCCGCCAGCCGGGGTCGTACCTCGACGCCCATGGCTCGGGCGTGTCGAACGGCTCGTGGGGGTCGAACTCGTCGACGAGCAGCAGGAAGCAGTCGTGGTGCGGTGCGTCCCGCCGCAGCCACTCGGCCGCCGCCCGCATCGTGCGCGGGCCGGGGAAGTCGGCCTCGTCCCGGAACCACGTCCGGCTGTCGTCGTAGGGACGGTGGTGCCTGCCGCCGGCCGCGGGCAGCGCCGGGGCGCCGACCCAGGACGGGTCCGGCCGTGTGCGCCACGGGTCACCTTCGTGCCCGCGCTGGTAGTCCCATGCGGTGAAATCGACGTGGTAGTTCTCGCCGCCGGTCTCGAACAGGTGCGGGTGATCCGAGATCAGCACGCTGGTGATGCCGCGCCGCCGGAGCTCGGTCGTCAGCGCCTCCTCCCAGACCTCGATCGAACCCCACGGACGCCACAGGAAGTCGAGGGCGCCGACCAGCAGGTCGTGGCGGGCCGGCATGCACGGCAGCGAGCCGACGTGGTGTCGGTCGAACACGGTGGCGGTGTCAGCGAAGCGGTCGAGGTTCGGCGTCTCGAACTCGTCGCCGCCGTAGGCGCCCAGCATGTGACGGTTGAGGCTGTCGAGCAGGACGACGACGATCCTTCTGGGTACTCCACCGACGGGCGGGGCCGGATCGGCGTCGCCGTCGGGCTCGCTGTCTCCGCTCGGCTTCGACGCTCGCCCGCTTGTTTGGTGCACCGCGTCCGGGCGTGCTCGGCCGACCGGCGGAGCCGCCGACGCGTCCGTCACCGCTGGACCTCGTCGATGCTGACGATCTCGTACTCGGTCGGCACGTGCTCGGCGGCGAGACGCTCTTGGAGGCGCTGGTAGTCGTCGTGCACGCGTTGGTCCGCGTGCCATGTTCGGGCGTAGTACACCTTGACGACGCCGGCCTGGATCAGCTCCTTGCTGCACGCGAAGCAGGGCTGGTCCGTGGTGTACACCGTGGTGCCGTCGGTCGACGCGCCGAAGCGGCCGGCGGTCAGCAGCGCATTCGACTCGGCATGGACGCAGATGCACAGGTCGTAGTGGGTGCCCGACTCGAACCGGTCGCGGTCATTGCAGCGGAGGCACCCGCCGTCGAGGCAGTTCGGGAGACCTTGAGGGGTGCCGTTGTAGCCGGTGGCGATCACTCGGTCGCCCTTGACGAGGATCGCTCCGACGCTCCGACCGCGGCAGTTCGCGCGCCGAGCCGCCGTGAACGCCAGCGCCAGGTAGTACTCGTCGCGATCGGGCAGCGAGGTGGTCGCGGCGTCACCGTCGCTCATCAGGCCACGGTAGCGAGTGAGCGCTACGCTGCCGAGACGCTGCCCTATGCCGCTCCGCGCGGCTTCGACACGAAAGCGGTACCCGTCATGACCGAGCCTCGCAACGACTTCGCCCCCGGTGTCATCACCGGTCCCGAGGTGAAGGAGGTGTTCGCCCTCGCGAAGGCGAAGGGCTTCGCATTGCCCGCCGCGAACTGCATCGGGTCGAACTCGATGAACGCTGTCATGGAGACCGCCGCCCGTCTCAACTCGCCGGTCATCATCCAGTTCTCGAACAGCGGCGGTGCGTTCGTCGCCGGCAAGGGCATCGGGGTCGACTCGCACCGTGCCTCGGTGCTCGGTTCGCTGGCCGGCGCGGACCATGTCAACCGCCTCGCCGAGTCGTACGGCGCGCGGGTCATCCTCCACACCGATCACTGCGCGAAGAAGCTGTTGCCGTGGGTCGACGGGCTGATCGAGGCCGGTGAGGCGCACCACGCTGCCACCGGTCGACCACTGTTCAGCTCGCACATGCTCGACCTCTCCGAAGAGCCGCTCGAGGACAACGTCGAGACCTGCAAGCGCTACCTCGAGCGGATGTCGGCGATCGGCATGACGCTCGAGATGGAGCTGGGGATCACCGGCGGTGAGGAGGACGGCGTCGACAACACCGGTGCCGACGAGAGCGATCTCTACACCAAGCCCGAGGAGGTCGCCTACGTGTACGAGGAGCTGATGAAGGTGAGCGACCGGTTCACCATCGCGGCCGCGTTCGGCAACGTCCACGGCGTCTACAAGCCCGGCAACGTCAAGCTCACCCCGACGATCCTGCGCGACAGCCAGGAGTTCATCCAGACCAAGTTCGACACGGCTGAGCGGCCGGTCGATTTCGTGTTCCACGGCGGTTCCGGCTCGTCGGCCGCCGAGATCGCCGAGGCGATCAGCTATGGCGTGGTGAAGATGAACATCGACACCGATCTGCAGTGGGCGTTCTGGGACGGCGTGCGCGGTTACGAGCAGGACCACCACGACTACCTGCAGGGTCAGATCGGGAATCCCGAGGGGGAGGACCGCCCCAACAAGAAGCAGTACGACCCGCGGGCGTGGCTCCGTTCCGGCGAGGTCGGGTTCGTCGAGCGACTCGAGCAGGCGTTCCGCGAGCTGAACAACGTCGGCACCCTGGCCTGACCTCACGTCGCCGCTGCGACCGCGACGAGACAGCAGCCGCGATGACGCGGCCGACGTGCTGGCACCGCTGCGGCGACGACACGGCCGACGTGCTGGAACGGCTGCGGCGACGACACGGCCGACGTGCTGGAACGGCTGCGGCGACGACACGGCCGACGTGCTGGAACGGCTGCGGCGACGACGCGGCCGACGTGCTGGCACGGGTGCGGCGACGACACGGCCGCCACTGTGCGACACCCCACCCGTAGCGTGCCGAGCACCGGCTTCCCCTTCGTCAACCCATCACGAAGGGCATCCACCATGTTCGACACCAACGTCGTGTTCCTGCGGGGCACGGTCCACCGCGACCCGGTCGCACGTACGCTCGCCTCGGGTGGCACCGTCACCCAGTTCGACCTCACCACACGATGTGGCGGCGTGGCATCCACCGTGCCGATCTCGGTCGCCGACGTCGCCGTCGAGTGCCGCGCCGACGACGAGGTCGTCGTCGCCGGTCACGTCCATCGTCGCTTCTTCCGCGCCTCGGGCGCCACGCAGAGCCGCACCGAAGTCGTCGCCGCCAAGGTGGTCCCCGCCCGGCGGCGGGCGGCGGTGCGCCGGTTGGCCGGCGCAGCCGCCGAGCTGATCGTCGCCGACGAGTAGGCGGCGGCCCGGTCACGGGTGATCGGAAATATGACGGTCTGATGACGCATCTGTCATCTCGTTGTCATCTAGAGTGCTGGCGGCCCCCGTTCGGGCCGATGAAAGGAAGCCATGAGTCGTCGAACGGTGTTGCTCGCCGCCCTCCTGCTCGCGCCCCTCTCGGTGCCGGCGTGGTCGCCGGCCGAGCCCGCCAGCGCCGCCACCGATCTCGCCGTCCCGAAGCGGGTGCTCGACACACGGTCGGGTCTCGGTGCCGATCGGGGTCGGCTGTTGCCCGGCGAGGTGCTCCGGCTCACGATCCCAGGGCTCGTGCGCAGCGGTGAGACCGCCGCGCTCCTCAACATCACGAGCGACGGCGCCGTCGCTCCCGGGTTCATCTCGGCCTGGTCGTGTCAGGACGCCGCCCCGGCGACGTCGATCCTCAACTACTTCCCCGGCCACGCCACACCCAACGCAGCCGCGCTCCGGTACACCGATGCCGGTCTGTGCTTCTCGGCGTCGTCGCCCGTTCACGTGATCGTCGACCTGACCGGCGTCACGTACGACGGCGATCTGCACGGCATCCGGCCGCAACGGTTGCTCGACTCCCGCGAGACGACCGAGCTGCGGGCGGGGCGCGAGTACCGGGTGCGCGTGGCGGGGACGCCGGGCATCCCCGGTGGCGCCACAGGCGCCGCACTCAACGTCACCGCCGTGCTCCCGCAGCGGGCGGGCTTCATCCTCGTCAAGCCGTGCGGCGCCACGTCGACCGCATCGACGCTCAACTACCTGCCCGGCGAGATCGTGCCGCACTTCACGTTCACGGCGCTCGGCGGCGGCGACGTCTGTCTCAGGGCGTCGGCCGACACCGACGTCATCGTCGACAGCTTCGGGTGGATGGGCGCCGACAGCCAACTGCGCACGTTGACGCCCGACCGCCTGCTCGACTCCCGCTCCGGCTTCGGCGGCCGGTCCGGCGCCGTCGCCGACGGCCAGTTGGTGCGCCTGCGCGTCGCGGGCCGGGCCGGTGTTCCGAACGATGCGTCCGGGGCGACCGTCAACATCGTCGCCGTCAACGGCAGCGCGCACGGGTTCGTCACGGCATGGCCGTGCGGCAGTGCCGAGCCGATGGCGTCGACGCTGAACCTCTGGCCGGGCATCCTGCGCGCCAACCAGGCCACGCTCAAGCTCTCGTCATCGGGCGAGCTGTGCCTCCGGCCGACGATCGTCGACGCCTCGCGGATCCACCTCGTCGTCGACGCCGTCGGCTACGTCGACGGCACCGTCGATCGCGATCCGCCGCCCGACCCACCACCACCGCCCGACCCACCGCCACCGCCCGACGGCGACGATCGCTTCGAAACGCTCCCGGTGGGTGCCGTGCTGCCGTCGGGCGCGGAGTGTGCGGACCGTGTGCGCTCCGCCGCCGAGATCCGCCCCGAGAACGCCACGGCCAACAGCACGCGCGGCAGCCGCGCCAACGCCAACACACGCAGCGACTGGTCCGAGTTCAGCCGGGTCGACGGCGACTTCGCCGGCACGACCGACGAGATCATCCAGTGGGCGGCGTGCAAGTGGGGCATCGACGAGGACATCGCGCGGGCCCAGGTGGTCAAGGAGTCGTTCTGGTACCAGTCGACCAACGGCGACAACGGCGAGTCGTGGGGCCTCGGTCAGGTGCGCGACACGCATCACCAGTCCGCGTTCCAGTACTCCGTCAACGCGATCACGTCGTCGGCCTACAACCTCGACTACACGTACGCGGTCTGGCGCGCGTGCTACGAGGGTGTCTTCACGTGGCTCAACACCGTCGAGCGTGGCGCCACCTACGCTGCCGGCGACGCCTGGGGGTGCACCGGCGTGTGGTTCAGCGGGCGGTGGTACACCGAATGGGCGATCCGCTACATCGAGGGCGGCCCCACCGGCGAGTACGGCGACATCGGCGTGAAGGAGCACTACCGCGACCGGACGTGGGAGACCGCGTCGTTCATCAACGGCTGACCGGCCTGCCGCCGAGGAGCGCCGGTCCGAAGCGACCGGCGGCGCGAGCTACTCGAGCGGCCGGATCACGAGCCCGGTGAGCAGCTTCGGCGTGAAGAACGTCGACTTGGGCGGCATGAGCAGGCCCTCGCGTGCGGTGCGCTCGATCTCGGCGACGCCGACCGGGCGGATCAGGACCGCTGCCGTCACCGAGTCGTCGCCGGCGAGCAGGGCCGTGAGCTCGTCGACGCCGTGCTGGTACGTGACCGACGCCGACGTGGCATCGAGCAGGTGCTCGAGCCACACGCCGTCGAGCGGACGCACGTCGTCGAACGCCCCGGGTCGCGGCGTCAGCCACGTGCCCTCGCCGTCGCGATCGAGGAGGCAGAGGCACCCGCGCCGCTCCATCTCGGCAAGCGTCGCCCGAGTGACGGGGCCAGCTGGCTCGAGCTCGAACCCGACCTCGAGCGCCGAGACGAGGGCGCCGCGGTCGATGTCGCGGTAGACGCGGTGGATCGCTTCGACGCTCAGCTGCTCGGAGACGAGCTCGCTGACGAACGCCAGGGTGAGCTCCGCCGAGGTCTCGTCCGAGCCGGTGGCGGCGCGGACCTCGTCGCGGTAGCGGCGGGCGACGCCGTAGCGATGGTGGCCGTCGGCGATCAAGACGTCGTCGGACCACACCAACGCGCTGATCGCAGCGACGCGGGCAGGATCGACGACCCGCTCGACGTTGTGCGTCACACCGTCGCGGGTGACCGTCCCGATGGGTTCGCCCGGTTCGACCAGCAGCGAGGTGAGCTCGCCCGCCAGCGACAGACCCCAGATCGGCGACATGTTGGCCGCGGTCGCACGCGTGAGGTCGAGCCGGTCGGTCGACGCCTTCGGCGTGACACGTTCGTGGGGGAGCACCTCACCGGCGCCCTCGTCGACCACCTCGAGGCCGCCGAGCACCCCGACGATCTGGCGATCACGCCCCGTCGCGTCGACGAACGACATCCGGTACAGGGTGAAGCCGGGCTCGTCGTCGCGCACCAACGTGCCGGCTGCGACCCACTCCCGAAGCCGATCGCCGGCGGCCTCGTAGCGGCCCGCGCCGTCGCGCTCGCGAGGAACGTCGACATGGACGACGTTCGCAGGGTCCCGCCGCTCGAGCGCGTCGACGTCGTCGTCGGACAGGACGTCGTAGGGCGGCGCAACCACGTCGTCGAGGCGCAGCGACGCGTATCGGAGGGCGGCGAAGGGCTCGAAGCGGGGCACGGCGCACAGGCTGGCAGATCGGGGTCGCCTGCTACAACGGATGCCATGCCGGCCGCTGCAGGACTCGACGGGTCATCGATCCGGTTCGTGCTCTGCGACCTCGACGGGGTGGTGTGGCTCCGGCGTCAGGCGATCCCCGGCGCTCCCGAGGCCATCGCGCGACTCCGGGCGGACGGCCGGCGGGTGCTCTTCGTGACCAACAACTCGATGTCGCCGATCGCCGAGCAGGAAGCGGCCCTCGCCGCCATCGACGTGCCGGCCGACGGCGACGTCATCACCAGTGCACAAGCCGCCGCGTCGCTGGTCGAGCCCGACGAGGTGGTCGTGGTCTGCGGTGGCACCGGGGTGACCGAGGCCGTCGACGCTCGCGGTGCGTTCGCCGTCGACTACGGGCCGGCGGACGCGGTCGTGGTCGGCCTCCATCGCAGCTTCGACTTCGCCCGGCTCCAGGCCGCCAACGCTGCGATCCGCTCGGGCGCACGCTTCATCGCCACCAACCTCGATCCGACCTTCCCGACGCCCGATGGGCCGACGCCCGGCGCCGGCGCCCTGGTGGCGGCAGTCGCAACGGTGGCCGAGACGCAGCCCGTCGTCGCCGGCAAGCCGTTCGCCCCGATGGCAGAGCTGACCCGGCTGCGTTGCGGACCCGACTTCTCGTCGTCGACCGCCATCGTCGTCGGCGACCGGTGGAGCACCGACGGCAGCTTCGCAGACGAGCTCGGCGTCCCGTTCGCCCTCGTGCGTTCCGGGGTGACCGGCGCGGGCGATCCGATACCCGCCGCTCCCGCGTTCGACGGAGCAGACCTGGCCGCGGTCGCCGACGCGCTGAGCTGATCGCCGAGCCGCGCCGGCATGGCTGGTGACGACGCCCTCGTGATCCCGCCTTCGGTCGCGCCGGTAGCATGGCGGCATGGCCAACTCAACCATCAAGCAGTTCCTCGACGCCGGGGTGCATTTCACCGAGATGTCCCGGAAGCAGGCCGATTCCCTCGTGAAGAGGCTCGTGCAAGAGGGTGAGGTGCGGCGCAAGGACGCCGAGCAGATGGTGCAGACGCTCATCGATCGCGGCCGCGAAACCTCCGAGCGCATCAGCGAGATGGTGCAGCGCGAGGTCAACAAGCAGATGAAGGCGCTGTCGGGTCAGTTCGAAGAGCTCGAGGATCGCGTCGAGACGCTCGCCAACCAGATGCGCGGAACCACGCCCGGCAAGAAGGCTCAGCCCGCCAAGAAGGCCCCCGCGAAGAAGAAGGCCGCAGCGAAGAAGGCCCCTGCGAAGAAGAAGGCCGCAGCGAAGAAGGCGCCGGCGAAGAAGAAGGCCGCGGCGAAGAAGGCGCCGGCGAAGAAGAAGGCCGCGGCGAAGAAAGCGCCGGCGAAGAAGCAGGCCGCCGCCAAGAAGGCCGTCGGCTCGTCGGGCGTGCGCAAGGTCAGCCGCTCACGCTCCTGATCGCGTGAGCGGTCGGCGGCGACTCGACGCCGAACTCGTCCGCCGAGAGCTCGTCACGAGCCGGACCGAGGCCCAGCTGCTGATCGACGAGCACCGAGTGCTCGTCAACGGCGCAGTCGCCGAGAAGCCGTCCCGGCAGGTCGCCGCCGGCGACCAACTGCACCTCGTGGGGCCGCCGCCCCGGTACGTCGGGCGCGGGGCGCTCAAGCTCGATCACGCCCTCGACGTGTTCGATGTGGACGTGCGTGGTGTGAGGGCTCTCGATGCGGGTGCCTCCACCGGCGGGTTCACCGACTGCCTCCTGCAGCGCGGCGCCGCACACGTCGTCGCGCTCGACGTCGGCCACGGCCAGCTCCACGAACGACTGCGGGCCGATGCCCGCGTGCTCAACCTCGAGCGGACCAACGTCAGGCACGTGACGCCGGAGATGATCGGCGGCCCCGTCGATCTCGTCGTGGCGGATCTCTCGTTCATCTCGCTGCGTCTCGTCATCGATCGACTCGTCGCCGTGTGCCAGCCTGGTGCGCCGATGGTGTTGCTCGTCAAGCCCCAGTTCGAAGCCGGTCGCGACGAGGTCAGCCGCGGACGCGGCGTCGTCAGCGACCCGCAGGTCCACGACCGCGTGCGCCACGAGGTCGACGACGCGTGCCGCGCGGCCGGCTGCGTGGTGAACGGCTGGACCGACTCGCCGATCACCGGCGCCGACGGCAACCGTGAGTTCCTCGTTCATCTCACGACCCCGGGGTCGGCGTCGTGATCCGCGTCCACCTGATCGCCCACCACGAGCATGCCGGGGCACACGAGCTGGCCGCCACGACGGCGCGATGGCTGCGTGAACGCGGCCACGAGGCGTGGATGCCGAGCTCGGACGCCGAGCTGTTCGGGCTGGCCGACCTGGGCGGCGACGCACCGGCATCCGACGCCGACCAGGTCGGCCAGCCCGAACAGCTCGGCGTCCGAGCTCGGCATCCACGCCTCGTGGCCGCGTTCACGCAGCCATCGCGCCGTCGTGGCGGCCAGCTCGTGTGCCCCGGCATGCTCGTGGTGGGC
>NZ_JASJCS010000125.1 GCF_030065885.1 Ilumatobacter sp.
GACGAGTAGCCGGTGCCGAAGTCGTCGATCGAGAGCCGCACGCCGACGGCGGCCAGCTCGCCGAGGACGCCGAGCGTCCGCTCGGCGTCGGACATCACGTTGGTCTCGGTGATCTCGAGCGTCAGCCGTCGCGGCTCGATGGTCGAGTCGGCCAGCAGCCGGCGCACCGTCTCGACCAGGCCCGGGTCGACGAGCGCTTGCATCGACACGTTGACCGCCACGTCGAGCCGTTGCCCGGCCGCCTCCCATCGCTCGACCTGCTCGATCGAGGTCGAGAGCATCAACGCCGTCAGTTCGCCGCTGGCGCCGATCCGGTCGGCGAGCGGGATGAACTCGTCGGGCATCACCGTGCCCAGCGTCGGATGCTCCCAGCGACAGAGCGCCTCGACGCCCGTCACCCGGCCCGTCGCGAGTGCGATCTTCGGCTGGAACACGGCGTGGAGTTGCCGCGCCTCGAGCGCCGTCCTCAGCTCGTGCGCGAGCGTCAAGCGGCGCGGCGTGTTCTCGTCGTAGTCGGCGTCGTAGAAGCAGACGCCCGACCCACTCCCCGACTTCGCGGCGTACATCGCGACGTCGGCGCACCGGATCAGGGTCTCGGCGGTGGCTCCGTCGTGCGGCGCGAGCGCGAGTCCGATGCTGACGCCCATCGTGACGTGGATCCCGTCGATGTCGATCGGTGCGCCGATCGCGCGCCTGATCGCGCCGCAGGTCGCCTCGAGACCGGCCCGGGTCGCACGTGGCGGGGCCAACAGTGCGAACTCGTCGCCGCCGAGCCGCACGGCGAGCGTGTCGTCGTCGACGACCTCCTGCAGCCGCGCCGCGACCTCGACCAGCACCCGATCGCCGCTCTGGTGCCCGAGCGTGTCGTTGATCTCCTTGAAACCGTCGAGGTCCATCAGCGCGATCGCGATCTCGCGATGCCCGAGATCGTCGAAGCGCCGCTCGAGCCGGTCGGCGAACTGGGCACGGTTCGGCAGGCCCGTGAGCGGGTCGTGGAGCGCCTCGTGCTCACGCTGGCGGGCCTGCTCGTGAAGTCGCTGGATCAACCGTCCGTTCTGGAGTGCGACCCCGGCGTGGCTCGCCAAGGTGCCGAAGATCCGAGCGTCCTGGTTGACGAAGGTGTAGATGTCGCTCAACCGGTTGGCGACCACCACGAACCCGATCAGGAGATCGCCTTCGAGGATCGGTGCCACGAGCGCATCACGGGCGCCGAGGTCGCCGAGCGCGCTGGACGGCCGCGTCGGCTCCCCTCGGGCGAGCAGGACCGCATCGTGGCGATCAGCGAGGCCGTCCGCGACGAGCTGTGCCAGACCGGCCGGGATCGAGAGCCGCGACGACGAGTGCCCCTCGTCGTCGACCACATGGCGCTGGTACACGTCGTCGCCGCGCTGGAGCCAGAACTCCGCCCGCTCGGCACGCAACAGGTCCTTCGCCTGGTTGAGCATCGCGTCGAGCACTTCGTCGGGCTCTCGGGCGCCGCTGACGAGATGGGTGAAGTCGTACAGCAGGCTGAGGCTCTCGTAGCGCTGCCTCAGTGCGCTGTAGGACCGGTAGGTGACGAGCAGGAAGACGGCGACGCCGCCGAGCAGCGGCACGGCGAGCGGCTCGGCGTCGAGCAGGACGCAGATCACCAGCGCGAGGCTCGTGTTCGCCGGTGCGGTGACGAGCCCGATCTGGAGGATCGACCGGAACGTGAGCGGACCGCCGTGCCACCGGACCGCGGTGGCGACGGCTGAGAACCCGACGAGCTCGGCCGCGACGACGGCCACGAGCGCAACGAGCCAGCTCCGGGGTTCGCGTGCGTCCATCTCGGGCATCAGCGCCTGCTGCACCGTGAAGAGCACGACCGTCTCGGCGAAGAACGCCGAGAGGTTCATCGACAGCTTGCGGAGCGGTTGCCGCTCGCGGATCGTGAGGAAGAGCAGCTCGCCGCCGAGGCGGCCGACGATCAGCGACGCCGGCGTGGCGAAGAACAGGCCGAGCACCAGGACGAGCTCGGCGAAGGTGAAGGTGTACGTCTCGCTCCGGAACTCCACGTCGAAGACCATCAGCGCGCCGGCGACCGCCAGTGCGGCGACCGCCCAGACCGGCATCGCCCAGCCGACCGACGGGAACGCATCGAGATCGAGACGGACGAGACCGAGGGCGGCGAACGCCGTCAGCGCCGCCGACAGCAGGTAGGTGCGCCGTGCGGCGTCGGCCCTCGGCTGACGCGAGCTCGCCTTGGTCGCCGACGCCCTGTCGGCGCCCGTCGATCGGTCGTCGTGCACGAACCTCTATCGGCACGAAAAAGACCCGAGGTGAGCGAATTGCTTCGCTCACCTCGGGTTGTCGACGTCGTGGTGCGGCTGTGTCAGGACCAGCGTCCGCCCAGCCGGCACGTTGCGATCACCATCGGATCCCCGCTCGCATCATGGTGGCGCCGGGGAACTTGAACGACGTGAGGGGGCTCGTCTCGTTCGCCTCCTCCTTCGCCTCGACCACCTCGAACGAGGCGACGTGTTGCACGGGTTCGTCGGCCGAGGCGACCCCGGCGGCCATGCCGGCCGAGAGCGCGCCGCTGACGAGGACGCCGCCGACCAGCTTGCCGATGCGCGACCGCCGGAGGTGCTGCTTCATGGATCTTCCGCCTTTCGTTCCATCCATCGTGTCAACAAGGGGGGTGGTTGATGGAACGTCGTTATGAAACCTGTTCGGCGCCCGAAAGGCAAGTCAACACTTGTTCAACGTTACGCGGTCATCTCGCCACGTTGTGTGATAAATCGGGCTCCCCGACCACGCCGCAGTCAGCCCTTGGCGGCCGCCCAGGTCTCGCCCCACGAGACGTTGACCTCGAGGGGGACATCGAGCTCGGCGGCGCCCCGCATCAGCTCGACCACCAGGTCCCCGACTGCGTCGTGCTCGGCGGGCGGCACCTCGACGATCACCTCGTCGTGGACCTGCAGCACCAGCTCGCTCTCGTAGCCGCCTGACTCGAGCGCGTCGTCGATGCGCACGAGCGCGACCTTGAAGATGTCGGCGGCCAGGCCCTGGATGCCGGCGTTCATCGCCTGCCGCTCCCCCGCCTGGCGGATCCGCCAATTGGAGTTGAGCAGCTCGGGGATCGGCCTGCGACGACCGAAGAGCGTCTCGGTGAAGCCGTTCTTGCGCGCCTCCTGCACCGTGGCGTCCATGTAGGCCTTCACGTTCGGGAACGCCTCGAAGTAGGCGTCGAGGATGACGGCGGCCTCCTCGGTCGGTATCACCAAGCGCTGCCCGAGGCCGTACGCCTCCATGCCGTACGCCAGACCGTACGACACCATCTTCGCCTTCGATCGCTGGTCGAGCGTGACGTCGTCGGTGTCGACGCCGAACACCCGCGCCGCCGTCGCGTTGTGGATGTCCTGGCCGCTCGTGAACGCGTCGACGAGGCCCGGGTCGGCGGCGAGATGTGCGATGCAGCGCAGCTCGATCTGGTTGTAGTCGGCCACCAGCAGCTGGCGGCCCGATGTCGGCACGAAGGCGGTGCGGAACACGCGGCCCTCGTCGCTGCGCACCGGGATGTTGTGCAGGTTCGGCTGGTCCGAGCTCAGCCGGCCGGTGCGAGCCACCGTCTGGTTGAACGTGGCGTGGATCCGGCTGTCGTCGCCCACCTCCTGCAGGAGACCTTCGCCGTACGTGCCGCGCAGCTTCTCGACCTCGCGGTGGCGCAACAGCGGCACGATGAACTCGGGCCACTGGTCCTTGAGCTTCTCAAGCGTCTGGGCGTCGGTCGAGTAGCCGGACTTGGTCTTCTTGATGCCCTGCGGGCTGAGCTCCTTCTCGTCGAACAGCAGCGCACGGAGCTGTGTCGGCGAATTCAGGTTGAGGTCGTCGTGGCCGGCGACCTGTCGCAGCTCGACGCCGAGCGACTCGACCTCGGCGGTGAGACGCTCGTTGATGCCCCGGAGCGCGTCGGCGTCGACCCCGACACCGACGTTCTCCATCTTCGCCAACACACGGACCAGCGGGTTCTCGATCGAGTGGTACAGCTCGGCCATGCCCTGCGCGTCGAGGCTCGCCTCGATCGGGCCGGCGATGTGGTGGACGGCGAGGGCGTCGCGACCGGCTCGCTCGGACTCGGTGACGGCCGTGCCGTCGAGATCGAGCTGACCGGCGCTCGCGGCGTCGTCGCTCGGCGGTGCGAACTCGGTGAACTTCTCGAGCAGATCGGCGAGCTCGTACCGCGCCTCGGCGGGGTCGATCAGGTAGGCGGCGATCGCCGTGTCGAGCTGCAGTCCGCGGACATCGACG
Organism: Ilumatobacter sp.; assembly: GCF_030065885.1. Lineage (GTDB taxonomy): Bacteria > Actinomycetota > Acidimicrobiia > Acidimicrobiales > Ilumatobacteraceae > Ilumatobacter. Next base: position 4,273 of record NZ_JASJCS010000125.1, read on the forward strand.
TCCGCCTCCAGCAGTGAGCGCATCAGCGCCTTCACGTTGTGGCCGCGCACGTGGGCGTGGGAGCCGAGGGCTTCGGCAACGGCGTCCGAGCGCAACAGCTCACCCGGGATCCATGCCACGGCCGACGTCGCCGGGTTGGTGACGACGGCGACGCCGAGCAGATCACCTCGGCCGGGCTCACCGTCCCAGGCCCCGGCGATGTCGATCACGGCGAACTCGGCGATCAGGCTCGACGCCGACTCTGCGTCGTCGACGGTCGTGACCTCGGCCACCAGCTCCTCGCGCGGACCGCTGGCCCGGATGCCCGAGCTGGGACCGAGCGCTTCCGCGAGCCGATCGCCGAGCGTGCGGAACTCGAGGAAGTCGAACAGCCGCTGCTGCTCGTCGGGCTTGGGTGAGATCGCGAGGTCGTCGAGGTCGACCGTGTCGAGCGGCGCATCGTGGCGCAGGATCATCAGCTCGAGGTTCTTGCGGACCCGCTCCTCGTGCTCGGCGAGGTTCGCTCGGAGCTTCGGGGTCTGCTCGTCGACGTGTTCGAAGATCCCGTCGAGGCCGCCGTACTTGTTGATCAGCTTCGCCGCGGTCTTCTCCCCCACCCCTGGTACGCCCGGCAGGTTGTCGGAGTTGTCGCCGCGCAGCGCGGCGTACTGCGGGTAGAGCTGGGGCGTGACACCGGTCCGCTCGGCGATGCCGGCCTCGTCGTAGAGCGCGTAGTCGCTGACGCCGCGCTTGTTGTAGAGCACCTTCACGTGCGGGTCCTCGACGAGCTGGTAGCTGTCGCGATCGCCGGTGACGATGATCACGTCGTCGCCGCGCTCGACGATGGCGTCCGACGCGGCGGCGATGAGATCGTCGGCCTCCCAACCGGCCGCCTCGAGCTGTTGCACGCCGAGCGAGTCGAGCACCTCACGGACGAGGCCCATCTGCTGGCGCAGGATGTCGGGTGCCGCCTCGCGTTGCGCCTTGTACTCGGGCTCGGCCTCGTGGCGGAACGTCGGTTCGGGACGGTCGAACGCCACGAGCATGCCGTCGGGCTGGTGGTCCTTGATGACGTTGATCAGCATCGACGTGAAGCCGAACACGGCGTTGGTGACCTGCCCGCTCGCCGTCGCCATGTCGGACGGGAGCGCGAAGAACGCCCGGTAGGTCAGCGAGTTGCCGTCGACGAGGAGGTAGGTACCCACGGACGTGAGGTTACGTGGACGAGTGGTCGCGACGCTCACGCTCGGCGGCCGCGCTCCGGCGCAGGTGGCGCCGGGCACATCGCGTCTCCATCGCATCGTGGTCGTCACCATGCGACGACGTCGTCGGGGCTCAGGCCGTCGAACTCCGTGCGGCGACGGGCGTCGGCCTTGGCCTCGTACCAGTGCACCATGATCCGGGCGTCGTCGCGCATCGTGCGAAACGGGAACGGCTGCCGCGTGCCGTCGATCTCGCCGAACCGCGTCCTGACCGCCTGGCGAGACCTCCCCAACAGTCGGCCCAATCGCGCCCAGGAGTACCCGTCGGCCCGAGCGAGTCGGACAACGCGTTCCTCGAGCCATGGCAGATCCTCGCTCGCAAGACGGCGGACGGCGACCACGGCGAGGCGCGGGTCGCCACCGAGCGCCTGCTCGATGTGCTGCTTGATCTCCGACGGACACGTCATCCGTACATCGTGCCGAACGGGTGTGACACGCCGTGCCGACCGGGCTCGGGGTGAGGATCTCGCGGAGTTGACAACCTGGGTTGTCACGACTCGACAGAACGAACGCCTGCGCGCAACCTGAGTTGTCAACTTCGCGACCCGCACCCCGGCCAGCGAGTCCACGTCGTGGCACGAGTGGTGCCAGGGAGCCCAGCCGAGAGGCGGGGCGACCCAATCGTCACGGTGCACGATGTCGCCTGCGCAGCAAGGCGACGGAGAAACCGTTCGCCGAGCGAGACGCACCTATCCGCTGAAGCCCCAGGCACACCGCGCGACTCGGACGGCCGCTGCCGAGTGGCGTCAGGGCCGCTCATCGGTCAGCTGGTCGGACGGGGTTGCGGCACTGCTTCGGCATCTGTGAGAGATCGGCCACCGGCGCCAGCGGTTCACGGCAGATCCTCCTGCGCGATCCTCGTCGTCCTCGCCCGGCCAGCGTGACGGACGGGTACGGCACCCCGTTTTGACCGGGCCGGGGGTGGTCACCGCCGAGCAGCGACCTGCACCCAGCCATCGACGCGAAGCCGCCAACGACACATCCCTCGATGCCCGAATCGGCCGTACTCGAGAGGCGTCACATCAGCGATGACGTCGAACACCAGGCCCGGATGCCTGCGCCAAGTGCCGAGCTCGGGCAGCTCGATGCCCGCCGCCTCGAACAGGCCTGACTGAGCATCCTCACCGGGTACCAGCTGACATACGACGGGCCGACGGTGTCCGCGGACCGCAATCTCGAACCTGCTCATCTCCCAATGGGCCCGGTAGGTGCCCACCACACGCGTTCGCTTCCCGATGGCGAGCGGTCCGGGCCTCGAGCTGCGGCGCACGATCCGATCATCGCGCTCCGGATCATCGTCACGCAGAACGAACCGGGGCAATCGGGCGACGAGCCCGTTTGATCTCCGAGGGAGACGTGCGACATCCCGCTTCCACCGGGCCGGGGTACTCACTCACGAGTTGATCGCTCGAGTTGTCACGATCCGCCCGAACGGGCCGCGGCGCGCCATCTCGATTGCCAACTCCGCGAACGTCCCGCCACACCGCCGCCACACTCGCCCCGACACACCTCAACACCGAACCGGGTTCGTGCGACCGCACGCATCCCCAGGCGCGCTGACCGGGCGCTCCTTGCGCGTGGCCAGTGGCAGCCGAGGTCGGACCGCGAACCACGCGCTGGCGTCTGACGACACGATCGGAATCATGGTGCAGCGCCGGCGGCGCGTCCTGGGGCGTGAGCTACGGCCGGAGGGTGCCGTCGAGGATCAGTTCGGCGACGTCGCGCATCTTCGTGCGCCCGCTCATCGCCGTGCGCTGGATGAACGCGAACGCGTCGGCCTCCTTCATGTCGCACTCGTCGATCAGCACGCCCTTGGCGCGGTCGATCGTCTTGCGCGCCTCGAGCTGCTCACCGAGCGCGTCGATCTCGCCCGTGAGGTTGCGCAGCTCGCGGAACCGTCCGATCGCCACCTCGATCGCCGGGATCAGGTCGCTCTTCTGGAACGGCTTGACGAGATACGCCAACGCGCCCGCGTCCCGCGCCTGCTCGACGACCTCGCGCTGCGAGAACGCCGTCAGGATCAGGACGCCGCACAACTTCTCGTCGGTGATGATGCCGGCGGCCTCGAGACCGTCCATGCCCGGCATCTTCACGTCGAGCACGGCGAGGTCAGGCAGCAACGTACGGACCAGCTCGACCGCCTCGTCACCGCGCCCGGTCTCGCCGACGACGTCGTAGCCCTCTTCCTCGAGGGTCTCGCGCAGGTCCATCCGGATGATGGCCTCGTCTTCGGCGATCACGACTCGCAGTGACACATCGGTCCTTTCAGCATCGGTCCATTCGGCATCGATCCCATGAGCTCGGGACGATCCCGACCCGAACCCATTCAACCAGAGAGGTCACGCGCCGGCCGAGAGCTTGTCGAGCAACTCGTCCTGCCGGACCTCGAGCTCGCGGATCTTGTCGATCACGTGCTGGCGGTGGCGCGCCATGGCGTCGGCGTGCTTGCGGGCGTCGTTCGCCTCGAACGCTGCGCCAGGCGTCTCGGACACCATCGCCCGGAGCGCCTGGTCGTCGGCGTCCGACGTGAACACGTCGAACTGCTCGTCGATCTGCGCCAGCTCGGCGCGCAACGAGCTGAGTCGAGACGTGTTCTGCGTCAACCGACGGCGGACCAGCCACGAAGCCATGTGCCCCGGGTGGGATTCGAACCCACACTGGACGGTGTTTGAGACCGCTGCCTCTGCCGTTGGGCTACCGGGGCGTGCGGGCCGAGGCTACCGGCGCACCGGGCCGCGCTGCGGCGGCGGATCAACGCGTGGTGACGACGATGGTCTTCGCGATCTGGTCCCACACCGCCTGCCGCAGCGGCTTGCTGAAGATGAACACGAGGCTGACGATCACCACGACGATGTTGATCAGCCCCGGCAGCACCGGGATCGGCAGCAGCGAGAGCGCACCGGGGATGGCCCAGCGGAGGATCGCATGACTCCACTCGACGTCGCCGCCGTTGTCGGCGCGCACGACGCGCATCCCGAACGCCAGCTTCATCGGGGTGCCGCCGAACTGCTTCGTGCACACGGCGTCCCACACGAATCCTGCCGCGACGCCGAGCAGTCCCAACAGGTACAGCTCGCCGAAGCTGGCGTCGGATCCGAAGCCGCCGAAGCCGGCGGAGTCGTCGCCGCTCAGGACGATCGCAGCGAAGATCGTGCCGAACACCAGCGCGAGGATCACCGCGTCGAGGAAGCGCGCCAGCACCCGCATCCCTGCGGATGCGAGCGGCCGCGTGCCCGGCACACCGGGCTGCCCGCCAGCCATCGGCGCGCCACCCATCGGTGGTGGCGGCGGCGGTGGCGGTGGTGGCGGCGGCGGAGGCGACGACGGCGGATCCATACTCATGGCTGCCGAGCGTATGCCACGGCGCTCCGCCGACACGGGATCCGACACCGCCGGAGGCCCCGGTGACGACGCTGTGAGATGCCGGCGCGACGGTCGACATCCGGAAACCGCGGGTTACCTGCGGGTAGCGCGAGGACCCCGATGGAATCCGTCTAGCCTCGCGCTGATGCTCGCATTCACGTTCCCCGGTCAGGGGTCGCAGCGGCCGGGGATGGGGCGTCCCTGGGTCGACCACGAGAGCTGGGAGCTCGTCGACGAGGCCAGCGAGGTCGCCGACCGCGACGTCGCCGCGCTGCTGCTCGACGCCGACGCCGACGAGCTCCGCGACACGCGAAACGCGCAGCTGACGACGTTCGTCTCGAGCCTCATGGTGCTCGACGCCGTCGAGCGCCTCGGCATCGAGGCCAGCTTCTGCGCCGGCCACAGCCTGGGTGAGTACACGGCGCTGGCCGCCACCGGCGCACTCGGTTTCGACGAGGGCGTCGAGCTCGTCGCCGAGCGCGCCGCCGCGATGCACGACGCCGGCAACGAGCAGCCCGGCACCATGGCCGCCGTCCTCGGCCTCGACGACGACCAGGTCGGCGTCGCATGCAACCTCGCCGACGCCGACGTCTGGGTCGCCAACTACAACGCGCCGGGGCAGGTCGTGATCGCCGGGTCGCCCGACGGCGTCGAGGCCGCCGGCAAGCACGCGAAAGAGCTCGGCGCCAAGCGCGTGATGGGGCTGCAGGTCTCGGGCGCGTTCCACACGGGTTTCATGTCGTCGGCCCGCGAGCGGCTACGGGGTGCGATCGCCGCAGCCGACATCCGCGATGCCGAGATCCCGGTCGTGTCCAACGTCGACGCCAAGCCCCACGACCGGGGCGGCGAGTGGATCTCGCTACTCTCGGCACAGCTCTCGAGCCCCGTCCGGTGGAAGCACTGCCTCCAGACACTGGCCGGTCTCGGTGTGACCGACTTCGCCGAGCTCGGGCCGGGCGGCGTCCTGACCGGCATGGCCAAGCGCAGCGTCGAAGGAGCCCGCACGCTGTCGGTCGCCACACCCGATGATCTCGACAAGCTGCTCCACTGGATCGGAGGCGAGTCGGCAACGCCGAAGTCCGAGGTCGAGGGCGAGCACCTGTTCGCCGTCGAGCGCATCGTGGTGTCGCCCGCGGCCGGACTCTTCACGCCGACCGCCTACGAGCCGGGCGCCACCGTCGAGGTCGGTGCGCTGCTCGGCCACGTCGGCGAGCACGAGGTGCGCTCACCGTTCGAGGGCGTCTTCCAGAGCTTCATCGCCCTCGAGACCGAACGCGTCACCTCCCGCCAGCCGATCGCCTGGCTCCGCACCGACTGACCAACCCACACCAAGACCGACGACAAGACCGCCAGCCACACCGCATCGACCGAACCGCGACACCACCCGACGAACCGATCCCGACGCACCGATCCGAGGAGACCCACCATGCCAGCCATCCGCCCCGGCGCCCGCGGCGCCGTCATCTCCGGCTGGGGTACCGCGCTGCCCGAGAAGATCGTCACCAACGACGAGCTCGCCGCCACCATGGACACCAGCGACGAGTGGATCCAGGCCCGCACGGGCATCAAGGAACGCCGCATCGGCGGCACGACGATCGGCCTCTCGGTCGACTCGGGCCGTCAGGCGCTCGAGATGGCCGGCCTCGAGCCCTCCCGGATCGACGCCCTCGTGCTCTCGACCACCACACCCGACTGGCAGTGGGGCAACGCGGCGGCCGTGCAGAACGAGCTCGATCTCTTCTGCGGCGCGTTCGACGTCAACGCCGCGTGCTCGGGCTTCGTGTACGCGCTCGTCACCGCCCACGGCCTGGTCGCGATGGGTGCCGATCGCGTGCTCGTCATCGGCACCGACACGTTGTCACGCATCACCGATTGGGACGACCGCGCGACCGCCCCCCTCTTCGCCGACGGCTCGGGCGCCGTGGTGATCGAATCGGTCGACGGACCCGGCCAGCTCCTCGGCTGGGATCTCGACGCCGACGGCTCGGCGCTCCCGATCCTGCAGGCCGACGTCGGCGGCACCATCAAGATGGAGGGCCAAGAGGTCTTCCGGCGGGCCGTGCGGATCATGGTCGACTCGGCCGAGAAGTCGATGCTGCACGCCGGGGTGCATCCCGAGGAGGTCAAGCTCGTGGTGCCGCATCAGGCCAACATCCGCATCATCCAGGCCGCGTGCGACCGCCTCGGCATCCCGATCGAACGGGCAGCGGTGGTCATCGACACCACCGGCAACACCTCGTCGGCGTCGATCCCGCTCGCGATGGCTGATGCGCTCGAGACCGGTCGCGTCCAGAACGGGGACCTCCTGCTCCTCGTCGGCTTCGGCGGCGGCATGACGGCCGCCAGCTGCGTGCTCCGCTGGGGTGGAGGCGTCGAGTGACGGACGAACCCCGTGTGGTGCTCGTCACCGGCGGCTCGCGTGGGATCGGCCTGGCGTGTGCCGAGCGATTCAAGGCGCTGGGCGACCACGTCGCCGTCACCTACCACTCCTCGCCACCGCCCGAGGGCTTCTTCGGCGTCAAGTGCGACGTCACCGACTCCGAACAGGTCGACGCCGCGTTCGCGGCGATCGAGCAGGAGTTCGGCGGCCCCGTCGAGATCCTCGTGTCGAACGCGGGCGTCACCCGCGACGGGTTGCTGCTCAGGATGAGCGAGGACGACTTCGCGACCGTGCTCGACGCCAACCTCACCGCCTCGTACCGGGTCACGAAACGGGCCGCGCGCGGCATGCTCAAGGCCCGCAAGGGCCGGATCATCCTCATGTCGTCGGTCGTCGGCATGCTCGGCGCACCGGGCCAGGCCAACTACGCGGCCTCGAAGGCCGGACTCATCGGCCTGGCGCGTTCGCTCGCCCGCGAGCTCGGCTCGCGCGGCATCACCGTCAACGTGGTGGCGCCCGGGCCGGTGGCGACCGACATGACCGCTGCGCTCGGCGAAGAGCGTCTGGCGGCGATCACCGCCAACGTGCCGCTCGAGCGCACCGCCCAGCCCGACGAGATCGCCGGCGTGGTCACGTTCCTCGCCTCGCCCGATGCCGCGTACATCACCGGCGCCGTCATCCCGGTCGACGGCGGTCTCGGCATGGGCCACTGACCTGCCACCCCCGAACGCCCCGTACGCCCGAACGAACCACACGACCGCACACCGAACCGCCCACATCGAACCACCCGGACGCCCAGGCCGATCCCTACACTGGGCCAGTCCCACACAGCAAGGAGACATCCGTTGGACCAAGAACTGTTCGCCCGCTTCCAGAAGTGTGCCGTCGAGGTGCTGTCCGTCTCGGAGGACCAGGTCACGCCCGACGCGAAGTTCGGCGATGATCTCGACGCCGACAGCCTCGACCTCGTCGAGCTGGTGATGGCACTCGAAGAGGAGTTCGGCGTCGAAGTCCCCGAGGAGGACCTCGAGGGCATCGAGACCGTCGGGCAGGCGTACGACCTCGTCGCCGCCAAGCTCTGACGCGGTCGGCCGGATCAAGGGACCCAGATGAAGGGACAGGGCCGCCGGGTCGCGGTCACGGGCCTCGGCGTCGTCGCCCCGTGCGGGCTCGGCAAGCAGGCCTTCTGGTCGGGCCTGCTCGGGCCGGGCCTCGACGGCACGGGCCGCACCTCGGTCATCGAGGAGTGGGACTCGTCGCCGTACTACGACTCGCCGAAAGAGGCTCGCCGCGCCGACCTCAGTGAGCAGTTCGCCGTCGCCGCCGCCACCGAGGCGCTCGATCAGGCCGGCGCGCTGACGGCCGACCCGACGCGCATCGGCACGATCTTCGCGACCGGCGTCGGCGGCATCCACACCCTCGAAGAGCAGATCGCCCTGCGCCTCGAGAAGGGCGACCGACGTGTCTCGCCGTTCCTCGTGCCGATGATGATGCCCAACGCACCCGGCGCGGCCGTCTCCATGCGGTTCGGTCTGCAGGGCCCCAACGAGACGATCTGCACCGCCTGCGCAGCGGGCACGCACGCCATCACCTATGCGGCGAGGTTGATCGCCTGGGGCCTCGCCGATGCCGTCGTGACCGGCGGCACCGAGCACGCTGCCACCCCGACCTCGCTGGCGGGCTTCGGCAACATGACGGCGCTGACGTCGACGGGGACGAGCCGGCCCTTCGACGTCGACCGCGACGGCTTCGTCATGGGCGAAGGGGCGGCCGTGCTGGTGCTCGAAGAGTGGGGGTCCGCAGTCGACCGCGGTGCGCGGATCCTCGCCGAGGTGCTCGGCGGCGGCAGCAACGCCGACGCGCACCACATCACGGCGCCGTCGCCCGGCGGTGTCGGTGCGATCACGTGCATGGAGCTCGCCCTCGCCGACGCCGACCTCGAGCCGGGCGACATCAAGCAGATCAACGCACACGGCACGAGCACACCGCTCAACGACGCCGCCGAGGCAGCGGCCATCCGATCGGTGTTCGGTGCCGACAGCGTGCCGGTCGTGTCGACCAAGGGTGTCACGGGCCACGCGCTCGGCGCCGCAGGTGCACTCGAGGCGGCCGCCGTGCTGCTGTCGATCGACCAGCGCCTGATCCCGCCCACCGCCAACACGAAGGTCCTCGGTGACGACATCGAGATCGACGTGGTCATGGGCGAGCCGCGCCCGTGGGAGCCCGGGCCGACGCTGTCGAACAACTTCGGTTTCGGCGGCCACAACGGGTCGCTGATCATCGGCCCGGCCTGAGGCCCGACCTCACGACCCCCTGGTGATCACCAACCCGACCGACGTCACCACGTAGCCCGCCAGTTCGAGCTTGATGTGCGGATCGTGGTGGTACGGCGGCACGTCGACGACGTGATCGAGATGGTGCGAGTCGGGCGCGATGCGGAACGGCTCGACCTCGTGCCCGCGGGACCGGAGCGTGTCGACCAGCTCCTCGATGTCGCGCCGCCGGTAGATCGACAGATCGGGTGACTCGAAGGTGTCGTCGTCCGACGAGAGGTTGAGCTCGGTGGTGTGGACGGCGACGCCCCCGGGCCGCAGGCAGCGCTCGACGCTGTCGATCACGAAGTTGACGCCGTGCTGCAGGCTGCCGAGGTGCTCGAAGCAGCACGCCGACCAGCAGAAGTCGAAACCCTCGAGGTCGTCGGGGATCGAGTTCATGTCCGCAACGCGGTACGTCACTCGGCGTGCGAGCGTCGCGGCGTCGATCAGATCGTCGCGGCGCAACTGCGCCAGTCCGTCGGCGTACTCGTTGGTGTCGACCCAGCCCGAACCGTGTCCGATGCTCGGCGGCGCGTCGGTGGCGCAGATCTCACTCCCGGCCGCAGCGAACGCCGCCGGCAGCGGCTCGGAACCGACGCCGAACGCCAGGCCGCGCGAACCGTCGCCGAGCAGCCCCGCCCGCTCGAGGTGGCCGAGGATGAACACGTGCTCCCATTGCTTGCGATGGAAGATCGGTCGCTGGCCGATCTGCTCGCAGATCGCCCGGTAACGAGGGTGCACGAAATCGGCGACCGAGCACGTCGAGGACGCCAGGAACGGCGCATCGGCACTGGTCTGGACCCACTCGA
>NZ_JASJCS010000126.1 GCF_030065885.1 Ilumatobacter sp.
AAGAACGCGAGTATCGAACACCTGTTCGGTCAGGTCAAATTGCGCGCCCGGGTCATCGCCCAACGCGCGTGACACGCCAGCTACCAGGCGCGAGACTGGCCTAGCTGCTGCGCCCACGACCCCCGGCGGTCGCACCGCCACACGACCGGACCACGACGAGAGGGGGTTGACCGAGCACCACCGAGTACTCGTCGCGCTCCGGCCGAGCGCGACGTTGCACGACCACGATCCACGAAGGAGGTGTGCGATGAAGCGCACACGTCTCACCCTGGCCGCCACATTCGTGGCCGCCGCCGCCCTCGGCACTGCGAATACCGCGCACGCTGTCGACCCACCGCCGAACGACGCGTTCGCCACAGCCACTGAGGTCGTCCTCGGGCCGGCCCCGTTCGAGGACTCGGTCGACACGACGATGGCGACCAACGACGATCCGGAGGACCTCGAGGCGAAGAACGCCTGCGGCTCGCCGCCGTTCTTCACACCCGACCCGCCTGACGCGACGGTCTGGTACCAGCTCATGGTCGGCGAGACGGTGCGCGTGCAGGTCAGCGCCGTGCCACCGATGTTCATCACACCCGGCTTCAACGTCGTGGCCGACACGCCCGGCGGGTTCGACTGCGTCGCCGGCGGACCGGTCGAGGTGTTCTTCATCGCCGAGGCCGGCGTGCAGTACTACATCCAGTCGATCGACGATCAGATCCCGCCCGACTGGGACGGATCGCCCGACACACTCGACACCGAGATCGGCGGCGAACTGAACGTCACGGTCACGTCGCTCGGCCCGCCAGCACCCGAGCTCTGCCCGGGCATCGCGCCCGACGATCCGCTCATCCCGCCCGGCCTCAACCTGATCGTCGGCACCGACGGCGACGACGAGATCCGTGGCACGAACGGCCCCGATCTGATCTTCGGCCTCGAGGGTGACGACGAGATCGACGGACGCGGCGGCGATGACATCATCTTCGGCTGCGCCGGCGACGACGAGATCGACGCCGGCAAGGGCAACGACTTCGTCATCGGCGACAGCGCCGACTTCTTCGGCAACCCCGAGGGCACCAACGGCGGCGACGACGAGATCGACGGCGGCAAGGGCGACGATCAGATCCGCGGCGGTCCCGGCAACGATGAGATCGACGGCGGGCCCGGCATGGACAGCATCTTCGGCAACCAGGGCGACGACGAGATCGACGGCGGCAAGCACGACGACTTCGTCGTCGGCGGCTTCGGCGACGACGAGGTCAACGGCGGCAAGGGCAACGACGGCGTCTTCGGTGGCTTCGACAGCGACGAGCTGAACGGCGGCCCGGGCGACGACTTCGTCAACGGCGACGCCCCGGCCGAGCCACCGCAGGGTGTCGACACCAGCCCGCACACCGACGAGTGCGACGGCGGCGGCGGCAACGACGAGCTCGTGCTCTGCGAGGTCGTCGACGGCGACGATGACGACGACTCCGACGACGACGACAGCGAGGACGACGACAGCGGTGGCGATGACGACGACAGTGACGACTGACCGACGTCACGTCTGAGCCGCACGACAGGCGAACGAGCGGTGAGGGGGCGACGGCGGGTGGCCCTCTCACCGCCATGTCGGGAGGTACCCGAGCGGCGACCGGCGCGAACTGTCACGATGGAATCGTGAGCGACGATCCATTGGCGCGCCTCGAGGAGCTCGAGCAGCGCGTACGGCGGCTCGAGGCCGACCTCGAGCAGGTCCACGGACGGATCGACCTCCCCGCACCCGCGCCGAGGCCCGCCACACCGTCGACGCTGCCGCCACCCGCCTGGCCCGCGCCTGGCCTCGCACGATCGCCCGACCTCGAGCGCAGGACGTTCGAGTTCGACACCGAACGAGCACTGAAGTGGGGCGGGGTGGGCCTGGTCGTGCTCGCCGTCGGCTTCGCCGTCAGCACCGCGATCAGCCGCGGCTGGATCGGGCCCGGGCTGCAACTCGGCGGCGCCGTGACCATTTCCGTTGCGCTCATCGCCACCGGACTCCGGCTCCAGTCGACCCGTCCCGCCTGGACCCATGCGCTGTGCGCCGGAGGCGTCCTGGCGCTGTTCACCACGGCGGCATCGAACCTGTTCATCGACGAGGCCGGCGACGACGCCGCCTTCGTGTTCACGGCAGTCGTGGGCCTCGCCGGTTACGCACTGACCTGGCGGATCCCGTCGGAGTGGGTCGGTGCGGCAACGCTCCTCGGCGGCATCGTCGGCTGGTTCGTGATCGGCGACGGCGAGCCACCTGCCCTCACGAGCGTGGTGGCGATCGTCGGCGTCGTGGCGATGGGCATCGCCATGGCGCTCGCTCAGGGATGGTTCGCGCTGCGGTTCCTCGCCCACGGTGCCGGGCTCATCGCGCTGCTCGCACTGGCCGACGTGTCGGATCGCACGATCGAGCACATGCCCGTCGTGGTCGCAGCAATCCTGCTCACCGCCTCGCTCGTACGGGTACCGAGCATCGGCGACCTCTCGTCGGCGTGGCAGCAGCTCGACGTGCAACTCGCCGCACTCGCCGGACCGTGGGCGCTCGGGATCGTCAGCATCTCGGCCGACCTCGACAGCGACACATCCGTCGGCGTGGCGGCGATCGCGATCGCGGTCGGCGCTGCGATCGTCGCCTTCTCGGTGCGACCGTGGCTCGTCCCTGCGCACCACGTGTCGCTCCTGATCGGGGCCAGCGTCACGCTGTCGATCGGGTTCGCGATCCTCCTGTCCACCGCCGTGGCGTTCACCGCGCTCGCCGTGCAGGGCGCCGGCCTCGTCGTCCTCGGGCGAGCGCTCGGCGACAGCGTCCGGGTGCTGATCAACGCAGCTGTCCTCCTGGCCGTCTCGGCCGGCTTCGTCATGGTCGCGATGACCGAGGCCTGGGATGACGACGCCCCGGCGGGCGATGATGTCGCCCACCTGGTGATCATCGCAGCCGTCGCGGTCGCCGCCTGGCAGACCGGCCAGGTGATCGTCCAGCAGATCACCTCGCTGGCCGTGCTGGCACTGACGCTGGTCTGGCTGGGCTCGGTCCTGGTCCACCTCCCTCAGGGGCAGGCGGCCGTGTCGATCTCGTGGGCGGTCGTCGGCACCGCCGTCCTGGTGGCCGGCGCAGTTCGGAAGCGGGCCGACGTCGGCGGCGTCGGTCTGGCCGTCCTGGCGATCACCGTCGGCAAGCTGCTGACCGTCGACCTGCAAGAAGTCGACGCACTCTGGCGGGCGGGACTCTTCCTCGTCGTCGGCCTCGGCTTCCTGCGGCTCGGCTTCCTCCTCCCCCGCCTCACCGGCACCGACGACGCCGACACCCAACGCGGGGACGTCGACCTCGCGGATCGCCAGCGCGCCTGACGTCCGATCCCGTTCGACGTCAGGACGGGCAGGCTGCGCACGACCGATGACACCGAGGCTCGAGCACGCCTACGGCAGCGCAGGCGGCACCGGCTGCAGCAGGTCGACGACGACGGATGCCTCCGAGTGCTGCGGGAACACCGACCGGAGGCCGGCGTGAGCGACCATCGCTTCCAGCTCGGCGCGCTGCTCGTCACGGAGGTGGCCCCCGACGTGCAGGGTGGCTGCGTCACCTCGTGTGGCCGAGAGCATGTCGATCGTCATCGGGTCGGGCAGGTGGAATCGTCGCTCGGGGATGACGACGTAGTCTGCGGCCCGCACCTGCTCGAGGAACTCGGCGGTCACGTTGCGGGTGCTCCCGCCGTGGGGGACCACCATGACGTCGACATCGACGCCGTGGTCCGGGTCGAGCAGCCAGGCGTCGAACAGGCCGCTCATGATGAAGTCGTGCCGGCTGTCGCTCGTCAGCAGCATCGTCCGCCCTGCGAACGAGAGCACCATCACGAGGCTCGACAGGTTCACGACCGACTGGTCCGATCGGCGACCGGTCGAGGACGGCGAGTAGGTGCCAGGGGGACGCCGCACGAGGGTGACATCCGAGCTCGACGCGAACTCGTGCACGGCCCGCTCGAGATGCGCGACCGATTCGGAGTCCATGATGACACCCGCCTCCTCCTGTTCGCGGATCCATCGCCGGTACCAATCGACCACGCGCTCGTTCGGCGGCGCGATCACCGTGATCTCCAGACCGCCGGGCAGCTCGAACTGAGCGGGCCCGATCTCGGCGGGCATCACGAACTGATCGAACGGTTCGTTCACCGGGATCCCGAGCTCCTCGGCAGCCTCCCGGACGGTCCACTTGAACGACTTGCGGCCTGGATGGGCGGGCTCGGACGGGACGATCCCCTGGAAGTTGTTGAACCACAGCCGCTCGATGTCCACACGTTCGGCTTCGGATCGGTCGTCGGCGAGATCGTTGAACATCGATGCGATGCCGCCGATGCTCTGGATGTCGTACTGCGTGACGGCGACCAGCTCGATCCCGAGCGAATCGGCTCGGCGCCGGTCGCGCAGCTCGTCCAGGGCCGGGCGGAGCACCCGTGCCCATGTCGGACGATCGCCACCGTCGACGATCGCCAAGCGGGGCGCCGCCGCGTCGCCGTAGTGGACCAGGAAGCAGCTGCCGTTGCGGGCTGGGAGCGCTTCGAGCGAGAACACCAGCCCTGCGTCGTCGTCGCTCGGCTCGGCCGCACGGCGCGGATGGTCGGCGAGCCGTTGATGCAGCTCGTACGCCTCGGCCAACGCCTCTGCGCCGGCCCCTGCGAGGTCACCGGCCCGTTCACGGAGCAACCTCGCGTAGTCGGCGGCGTTCGGCCGCCACGCCTCGTCCTCGACGACGTCGGCACGAGCATGCGCCTCGAGCCCGCGGGCGAAGTACTCCTCGGCGGCCGCGCGCCGTTCCAGCTTCTCGGCGTTGAGCTGGCGCCACTCGGCTTCCTCTCGTCGAGCACGCTCCGCCGCGAGTTCGGCCTCACTCGCCAGCGCTGCCGCCGCCGAGGACTGTTCGATCAGCGCCGTGACGTCGTCGTCGAGCTCCTGGTCGCGTCGCGCCAGCAGGTCCTGGGCCTCGGTCAGCGGCAGCCCGGGTGACACCAGCAGGCTCGCCCGCGCCGCGTCGTCGCCGACCGCGAGCCACCGCCGTGCTTGATCGCGCAGCCGCGCGATCAGCTGGAGGTCGCGCTTGTCGGTCTCGAGCTGCGCGGCAGCGCGTCGCCAGTGCGTCAACACCGCCTCGTGCGCCACGCGGACGGTGTGGCCGTCGGCGACGAGCAGCCGCGCCTCCGGTGCCAGCAATGCGTCGACGAGCTCGCGCTCGGCCGACCCCGGCTCGAAGCGGCCGAGCGGCGCCGGTTGCGACACGGGCCTGGCCTCGTCGCCCTGGCCGACGCTCACCAGCTGCCCGAGCACGCGGGGAAGCGCCGCTTGCGCCTGCTCCTGCACCGTCGTGAAGACCTCCTCGGCCCGCGCCCCGATCGCGCCCTCGAGGCCACCCAGGGCGCGGTATGCATCGAAGGTCAGTTCACCTGTCGCACCTCGCCGATGCCAGAGCTGCTCGAGCACGTACCCGAGCAACGGCAGCGCCGCCGGATCTCGCGCAGCAGCGTTCTGCAGCTCCTCGTCGAGCGAGCGGCCTTGGTCGTCGTGCCCCCACGAGAGTCCGGCGACGGCGGCCGGCCGGGTGATGATCTGTCCGAGCTCACGGCCGGTCGGCGGTCCGAGGAGGAATCGGCCCTCGGGGCCGAAGCGTTCGGCGAGCGGGTGCCGATCGAGCTGCGCCAGGAAGTCGGATCGGATCGACGCCACGATCCAGACGTCGTCGGCGCCGGCCAGCGTGTCGAGCGCAGCGAGCAGCTCGTCCTGACGCTCCTCGGCGAGCCGGAAGGTCTCCTCGAGTTGGTCGACGACGACGACGAGCAGCGGGCGGTAGTGGTCGGACAGGTCGTCCGCGGCGGCGCTCAGACCCTGCTTGATGGGATGCCGGGCGGCGTCCGAACCCTCGGCCAGCAGGCGTGCGAGCTGGGCATCGTCGTAGAGCAACGGGGGCGCGGCGAGCTCGGGCAGCCCGGACTCGTCGAGCAGTCCGCTCGCGAGCGCGGCCAGCGGGTCGCCGCCGCGATCGGACGGTCGGACGACGACGTAGCGGGCCAGGCCGACGGCGACGGGCCGACCGTCCCGCTGCCGGCCGCCGGTGACCATGCCCGGTTTGAGGACGTCGGGCAGCAACCCGGCACGTATCAGCGAGGACTTGCCGCTGCCGGTGGCACCCGTGACGAGCACCCACGGCGACTCGGCTTCCTCGCGCTGTTCCGCCAGCGCCCGGAGCCGCTGCTGAGCGCGCGTGCGGCCGAAGAAGATCGGTGCGTCGCGGACGTCGTAGCTCGCCAGGCCGCGGAACGGACTCTCGGCCCAGGCGACGTCGGGTCCGTGCACCTCGATCTGTCTGCGCAGCAGGGCACGGACGTGCTCGTCGACCATGTCCGAGAACTGCGCCTCGTCCGAGAAGTCGCGCCAGGCGTTGACGTAGGTCTCGGTCACCGGGTCCTTGAACCAGCGAGCGATGAAGCCGTCGACCCGTGCCTTCTCCGACGGATACGACGCGATCTGCTCGTCCGAGCTGAACGACGGGATCCCGAGCTTCTGGTAGACGAGGACGACGGGTGTGCCGTCCTGCTCGGTGGCGCCGCGGATCGCTTCCTCGAACTCCCACTCCGTCCCGGTGACCTCACCGCCCGACAGCGGACCGTCCCACTCGTGGGGCCAGTTGGCGCGTCCTCGCAACGGCGTGCCGAGCCGCCACCAGAAGACCACGATCACGATGTCGGTCGTGGATGGCCGGGGGATCTGCGTCTGGAAGTGGCCGGTCGCCGAGAGCGGCAGCTCCTCCCACCGCACCGTCCGCAGCTCGAGATGCGACGCGAACTCGGTCCGGAGGCGATCGATCGCCTCGTCCAGGCGGATGCGTTCGGGGATCACATCACCCGGCGACGAGATGAAGATCGTCACTCGCTTTGGCACCTGTTCGCCGTCCCCCGGCACGACCCCAGTCTCCCACACGCCGCTCGATACAGATCGTGTGGTCGGTGGGGGCCGTCGACGCCGAGCACAGCCCCTGACCGCCCGGCTCAGGTGAGGTCGCGTCGCCCACCTAGGGTCGTCGCATGAGCGAGAACCTGCGCAACTTCACGAAGGCGCTGTATGGCTTCGACGCCGTCGTGCAGCGGGTTCGGCCCGATCAGTGGGACGCCGACACACCCTGTGAAGGGTGGTGCGCCCGCGACCTGGTCGCTCACGAGTGCGGCGTCATCGGTGCCGTGGCGCAGATGGCCGAGACCGGCGAGATCGCGATGCCGACGATGCCCCATGTCGGCGACGACCCGGTCGGGCACTGGGACGCGACGCGCGACCGGGTGCTCGAAGCACTCGACACCCAGGGAGCGCTGCACACCCACGGCAACTTCTGGTGGGGCGAGATGTCGATCGACCAGCTGGTCGCGTTCGCAACGTGGGACCCGCTCGCCCACTCGTGGGACCTCGCGGAGGCGACGGGTCAGGAGGCGCACGCCGACGAGGGCGTCGCGGAGGCAGCGCTCGCCACGATCGCGCCGATGTCCGAGACGCTCCGGAAGATGCGGCTGACGGCCGAGCCGGTCGACGTCCCCGACGATGCAGACGCGATGACGAGGTTCCTCGGCCTGACCGGCCGGAACCCGCGCTGACCGGGCTGCCGCACCGACACTCGCCCACCGCCCGCCCGAGCGCGCCTTCGATCGGCGGATGCCACGGCTGCTGCGAAGCCGGCGCCTCAGACGATGGCGCGGTCGACGGAGCCGATGAGGTCGTCGCCGACCCAGACGCTCGCTCGCACGATCAGGTCACCGACCACGTCGTCGAGGTCGGTGTAGACGACGTACGGGGCGGCGTCGTCGACGCCCAGCAACGACCAGGTCTGGCCGCCATCGGTGCTCAGATCGAACACGACGTCGACCGGTGCCCGCAGCTCGCCGGCGAGCCTGAAGCCGAGGTCGCGACCGAGGAAGCTGGCGTTCGGGATCGCCTCGATCGACAGGCCGGCAGGCCCCTCGAGCACGGCGGCCGGCGCACCGCCCACCCACACACCGACACCGAACGGCGGCAGGCCGACGTCGACCCGCCCGTCGGCATCAGAGAGGAGTTCGCCGTCGACATCGCCGTAGCGCGCCGTGAACGACGAGTCGGGCGTCAGCGTCGCGATCGAGGCCGAGGCCGGCTGGTCGCTGTTGTTGAGCGCCACCAGATGCTCGACGCCGTCGGCGCCGCGGCGCGTCCAGGCGATCAGTCCGGCTTCGGGCTGCGACCAGACGACCGTCTGCGCGCCCGTCCGCAGCGCTTCGGCATCGGCCCGCAGCGCCGCCAGCTCGGCGATCACGGTGTACAGCGGATGCGACGGATCGAAGTTGTCGTCGGCCGGCGTCGCCTCGCTGCCGATGTTGTCGCCTGCGGCGTACTGCGGTGTCAGGCTCGGGAACATGTCCTCGCGGACGGCTTGGTCGCCGCCGACGCCGGCGAAGCCCTGCTCGTCGCCGTAGTAGACGATCGGCGTGCCGCGGCTGAGGAACTGCGCCGCGAGGCCGAGCCGCATGCGTGCGAACCGTTCCTCCTCGCTGCGCGGGTCACGGCGCGCCGCGCGGTCGATCGCGCCACCGAGACGGCCGAAGTCGTGGCTCGAGATCACCGTGACGAGCTGGTGGGCGTTCGAGTCGGCGTCGGTGAACCAGTCGTCGCCGGCGAACATGCCGGCGAGCTCGTCGGTTGCTGCGCCCTGTGCGGCGAACCGCTCGATCGCGTCGTCCATCCGCATGTCGATCACCGACGGGAACGGGACGTCGGACACGTAGCGCGACAGCACGTCGGGATCGGGCTCGACGACCTCGCCGAAGATCGCGAAGTCCGGCCCGCCGACGTCGCGCATCCCAGGCAGCCACTCCTGCCAGAACTCGTCGTTGACGTGCTTCGCCGTGTCGACGCGGAACCCGTCGACGCCGAACCGCGTGATCAGCTCGCCGAAGACATCGATCATCCCCTCGACGACCTCGGGCTTCTCGGTGAACAGGTCGTCGAGGCCGACGAAGTCGCCGTACAGGGAGGTCTCGCCGAAGAACGTCGACTCACCGCGGTGGTGGTAGTTCGTCAGATCGTTGAGGAACGCCGGCGCCTTGGCATCCTCGTCGCCCGGTGCGACCGACGGGACCAGCGGGAAGCTGATCGCCGGGTCGAGGTCCGGGAACTCGGGGCTGCCGGCCAGGGCACGCACGTCGAACTCGTCACCGTCGGCGTCGAGGTACGGCACGAGCGCGACCGGCTCGTAGCGGGTCGACTGGTCGCCGTACGAGATGACATCGGCGGTGTGGTTGACGACCACGTCGACGATCACCTTCATGTCGCGATCGTGGGCGGCGTCGACGAAGGCCAGGAACTCCTCCTCGGTGCCGAGGTGCGGATCGATCTGCGTGAAGTCGAGCTGCCAGTAGCCGTGGTAGCCGGCCGACGAGCCGTCGATCGTGCCGTCGCCCTGCACCGGCTTGTTGCGTAGCACCGGCGTCAGCCAGATCGCCGTGATGCCGAGGCCCTGCAGGTAGTCGAGCCGGCCGGCGAGACCGGCGATGTCGCCGCCGTGGTAGTAGCCGGTCCGGGTCGGGTCGAAGCCGTGGCGAAGGATGTCGTCGTCGCTCGCACCGCCCTCGGCGTCGCCTCCCAGATCGTTCGACGGGTCACCGTTGGCAAAGCGATCGGTCATCACCATGTAGATGACATCGTCGGCGAGCGGGGAACGAAGGGGTTCGGGGAGCACCGGTCCGCCCACAGGCGGCTCGGTGGTGGGGGGCGCCGTCGCCGCCGGCGCGATCGTCGCATCCGCCGTCGCCGGCGTGTCGGCGGGTGCGCCGGCCGTGGTGGGCGTCGTCGACGGGACGGTCGCGACGTCGTCGATCACCTGGGTCTCGTCGTCGCCGCTCGAGCACGCGGCGAGGGCGAGCGACGCTGCGACACACGCCGCCAACGGCCGTCTCACGACGTCAGTTCCACCACGCGCCAGGTCGGCCCCGATGTGTCGAGTTGCAGCAGTCCACGCTCGGCGGTCGCCGGCGCCCCGGCGACGACGTGGGCGTCGGTGGCCGCGAGCTCGTCCAGAGCAACGCGATGCGGCTCGTGGTCGGCGCGGGCGACGTGCACGAGCAGACGCTGATCGCGGCTCTCGCGCAAGAAGACCAGGTGATCGTCACCGACGTCCAACCATCGCAATCCGCCGACCGCGAGCGCCGCCGATGAGGTGCGCAGCTCGATGAGCTCGCGGTAGGTCTCGAGCACCTCGGTGTTCCAGCCCGACGGATCGTGCCACGGGAACGGGAAGCGGGCGGTGACGTCCCACGATGCATCGGCGCCGAGACCGACCTCGTCGCCGGCAAACACCGACGGTGATCCCGGCCACGTGAACAGCATCGCAGCGCCGACGGCGTGCCTCGCCGGCGAGCCGCTCGCGTGGGCCCACCGGCAGTTGTCGTGCGAGCCGAGCAGGTTCAAGTTCGTCAACGCCACCGAGTACGGGATGCGCGCCAGGTAGGCGCGCATCGACTTCGTCACCTGGGCGGTGGCGCGGATCGGGAGCGCACCGGGCTCGCCGAACGCCTCGACGTCGATGTCGTCTCGCAGGAGCCATGTCCACGTCGGTCGGGTGAACCCGGCGTAGTTCATCGTGCCGTGCCAGCCGCCGCCGTCGAGGTCGGGTGCCGCGTCGTGATAGTGCTCGGCGAGCAGCCACGCGTCGCGGCGCACGGCCCGCATCGTCTGCCGCAGCGTCGTCGCACACAGCCGGTTGAGGTCGACGTCGCGGTACCGGCCGGTCATGTTGGCGACATCGATGCGCCACGCGGCCAGACCGAACTCGTCGCCGAGGAAGCGGCCGGCGACCGAATCCGGCCCGTCGTAGAGCGCCGTTCGCAGCTCGTTCGAGGTGTGATCGATCTTCGGCAAGGACGGAACACCCAGCCAGCTCTCGTGCGTGCCGTCGGCGTGCCACGAGTAGAAGGCACGGGTCGGCGATCGCGGATCGTCGAGCGCGGCCGTGAACCAGTCGTGGTGGTCGCCGGTGTGGTTGGTCGTGAGATCGCCCATGACGCGCATGCCGCGGCGACCTGCTTCGTCGACGAGGCGCCGCAGCGCCTCGTCACCGCCGAGGAGGGGGTCGACGCGTTCGAAGCTGCTGGCGTCGTACCGATGGTTCGAAGGCGCCGGGAAGAACGGGCAGACGTAGATGCCGGTGACGCCGAGCGTCGCCAGGTGATCGAGGCGGTCGGCGACGCCGTTGAGACTGCCGCCGTAGAACTGGGTCATCGCGTCGGGCAGCGCCTCGCACACCGGCTCGTCCCACTCGCTCGACGATGCCCCGTCGGGCAGCTCGGCTTCGAGTGCCCCGTCGGATCGACGCGAGAAGCGGTCGGGGAAGACCTGGTACCAGACGGTGCGCCGCACCCATTCGGGCGGCCGATGCTCGGTCGAGAGTCGGAAGTCGGCCGCGTCGGTGACCTCCCAGGGCCGAACGCCCTCGCCGTTCAGCCACGACGTACGACCGGCGGCGTTGCGCAGGTGGAAGCGATACGACGTGACCGGGTTGACGACCTCGAAGTCGACCCGCCACCACTGCTCGCGCGCCGTCGCGCGGTCGAGCTCGGCCTCGACGTTGAACGGCTGGGCGTCCTGGACGACGCGGGCGACCACGCGTTCGACGTCGGCGTCGATCGGCACCCGCACGAACGCGGTGACCGTCTCGCCGAGCTCGGGGTTCGGGTTCGACAGGTACGTCTCGGAGCCGTCGTGGTGGGCCTCGGGGCCTGGACGGATCGGCACCGAGTGTCAGCCCTTGACGGCGCCGGCGGTCAGGCCCGACACGATCCACCGCTGGAGGAAGAGGAACAGCAGCACCACGGGGATGGCGGACATCACCGACCCCGCTGCGAACTGCCCCCACTCGCCGCCTTGGCCGTCGATGAACCGGAACATGCCGACGGCGAGCGTGAAGTTGTTGTCGTCACCCTGCCCGAGCACGACCGACGCGACGACGAACTCGTTGATCGTGAACACGAACGTGATCAGGGCGACCACGGCGAGGATCGGCGCGGCGAGCGGCAGGATCACACGGAAGAAGATCTGCGCGTGCGTGGCGCCGTCGATCAGCGCCGACTCGTCGAGGTCGCGCGGGATCGTGTCGAAGTAGCCCTTGATCAGCCAGGTGTTGATGCCCAGCGCACCGCCGAGGTAGATGATGAGGAGCATCGTGCGCGAACCGAGTCCGAGGCCGGGGAAGACCCCACCGATGTCGGTGACGAACACGAAAAGCGCCACGAACAGCAACGTCGTCGGGAACATCTGGATCAGGAGGATCGCCAGCAATCCCGATCGGCGCCCCGCGAACCGCATGCGGCTGAACGCGTACGACGCGAACGCGGCGAGCCCGGTGTTGAGCACCGCGGCGCCGCCGGCGACGAACAGCGTGTTGACGAGCCAGTCGAGGTACGGCGCATCCGTGCCGTTGAGCAGGTCGCGATAGTTGATGAACGAGACGTCGGACGGGATGAGTGTCGACCCGCCGAGGGTGCCGGCCGGGTTGAGCGACGACGACACGACGAACAGCACCGGGAAGAGTGCGAACGCCAGCGCGACCAATCCGACGAGATGACGCCACCCGACGGTGCGGAACCAGCGCCGGAACGGCATGCGACGCTTGACGAACACCGGTGCGTCGGCCGCGGTGCCGGCCTGGCCGGCAGCGGTGGAGTCGGCGGTGATGTCGGTCATATCTCCTCCAACCTGGCGGTCTTGCGGAAGCTCCAGCCGCTGAACAGTGCGACGTGCAGGAAGATCAGGATCGAGATGGCGGTCGCGAAGGCGAGGTCCTGACCGCGACCGCTCTCGAACGCGAGCCGGAACGTGTACGTGATCAGGATGTCGGTGCTGCCCGCCGGCGTCTCGGCGCCCGGGATCGGCGGACCGCCGCGGTTGAGCATGTAGATCGTGTTGAAGTTGTTGAAGTTGAACGCGAACGAGGCGATCATCAGCGGCGCCACGGCGATCATCAACAACGGGAGCGTGATCGTGCGGAACGCCTGCGGGCCACTGGCACCGTCGACGTGGGCCGCCTCGTTGAGCTCTTTCGGTATCGACTGCAGCGCCCCGGTCGACACGACGAAGAAGTACGGGAACGTCAGCCATGTACTGACGATCATCACCGACGTTCGCGCCATCCACGGATCGGTGAGCCACGGCGTGTCGAGCCCGGTGAGGTCGTTGATGATGCCGAAGTTCTTGTTCATCATGCCCTGCCACACGAGCACGGTGAGGAAGGACGGGATCGCCCACGGGAAGATCAGCAGCGCGCGATAGAGCTTCTTGCCCCGGAGCTGCGGGTGTTCGAGCGCGATCGCGAGCAGGAGCCCGACTGCGAAGCCGAAGAACACCGTGCCGGCCGCGAACGCCCAGTTCCAGATGAACACCCTCAAGAAGGGGCCGCGAATCGCCTCGGACTCGAAGACGCGCCGGTAGTTGTCGAACCCGATGTTGATCTCCCAGCCGGGCGTGAGCCGGGTGCCGTCGTCAGCGGTGAAGAACCCCTCGGACGGCCGGTAGACCTCGCCGGTGTCGATGTCGAGGACGGTGTCGGTGGCCTCGTCGTACTGCAGGCGGAACTCGACGAGCGACGCGCGGGTGAACGTCCGCAACCGGATGACGCCTTCGTCCGACGGGATCTCGAGGTCGGCGAGCGCCTGTTCGAACTCTGCCGCCTGACCGAGGTTGAGCGCCGTGAAGCCGGCGGCTGCCGCGATCCGGTCACCGTCGCGGGTGACGTCCGACTCGGTGATCGGCGTCAGCTCCTCGGCGGTGCCGACGAACAGCGACGGCGGGTCGGTCGACTCGTCGATCAGGATCAGGCCGAGCGTCCCGTCGGCATCCTGGGCGGCCTGGGCGGTGTAGGACGTGTCGCTCTCGGTGGCGCTGATCGAGGTGGCGACGACCTGCTCGATCGCGGCGTCCTTGCTGAGGATGTTGCCGGTGCCGAGGTTGGTGGTCGAGATGTAGGCGGTGTAGACGACCGGGTAGAGCTGGAAGATCAGCAGGAAGATCGTGCCGGGGACCAGGTACTTGTACGGGATCGACCAGCGCGACGTGTTGAGGTAGACGACGTCGATCGCCACGGTGGCGATCACGACGAACGCCACGGCGAGCCACACACCCTCGGGGATCAGCTGCGTCAGCGCATAGATCGACAGGGCGTTGACGGTGGCGAGGAAGGCGACCTTGAGCAGGAGGCCGAAGGCGAAGGTGGATCGGAGCGGGGGGCGATGCCCCCCGCTCGGACCGCCGGCAGTGGACGTCGCATCAGCGACGTCCACCGACCGTG
>NZ_JASJCS010000127.1 GCF_030065885.1 Ilumatobacter sp.
CCGACGCCGAGCGTGGCCGCCCCGACTCCGCCGACCACTTTGAGCTTGCCGACGCCGAGCGTGGCCGTCGATCAGGATTTCGCCGCTGCGGGCTCGCCCGACCCGAGCTCACCGACGCCGAGCGTGGCCGCCCCGACTCCGCCGACCACTTTGAGCTTGCCGACGCCGAGCGTGGCCGTCGATCAGGATCTGGCCGCTGCGGGCTCGCCGGACCCGAGCTCGCCGGCCCCGAGCACGGTTGCCGACGTGCCGTACCTCCCGCCGGCGGCGCAGCCGGAGCCCCCGCCCGTCGAGGAACCCGAGTTCGACGCCAAGGCCATGGTCCAGGCGATGACCCGCAAGGTCGAGCAGCCTGCCTACGGTTCGCTGCCCGCAGCGACGGCGGAGAACCGCGAGGCGGCGCAACGGCTCCGCGAGCAGGCGCGCCGGAAGCGCCAGCGCAACCGGAACACCGCGTGGTTCGTGGCCGTTGCGTTCCTCGGCGCGATCGGCACCGCCGGCTTCTTGGCATACCGCGAGTACGGGCGCGACCAGGACCGCAAGGCAGCCGAGCGGGCCGCCGCAGCCGCCGAGCCCGACGAGGGCAGCGCAACCGAGGCGCTGCTCGAACCGGACGAGGCGGTGACCGAGGGCGGCGCGGACGACCCGTTCGACGAGCAGGAGGGCATGCTCGAGGCCGCCGACGACCTCGGCTCGACGGCACAGTCGAGCGGCGGCGGGCTGCTCGGGGCCGTCGAGGACGCGAGAGCTGCCGCCGACGCGTTGAACGATGCGCAGGACCTCCCCGACGGCGAGGTCGGCGGTGCGGCGCCGGGCTCGGAGGTTGCGGCCTTCCCCGACTACCGCTCGATCTCGCTCCACTTCCGCCGCTACGACACTGCGGCGCCGGGCTCGCCGTTCACGAGCTACACCTACGACTACGACAGCGTCGACGACAACACGATCCTGCGCGTCGATCGTTCGGACGCAGCCGGCGACGTGCTCATGGGCTTCACCGACGCCTGGCGCATGTCCATCCGCTTCGACGGCGTCGTCGATCGCGTCCTGCGGAGCGGCGCCAGCATCGCACCCGGGCCGGAATCACCGTGGGCCTCGCTGTTCGGTGAGGCGGCCGTCATGCCGCCCGAGGCGCTGCCGTTCGCCGTCGAGCAGCCCGTCGAAGAGTCGGCCGGCCTCGAGGACGGGCACCGGGTCAGGTCGTACTCGCTCGACACGGCGGCGTTTCGCCGTGCCGAGCCCGATGCGTACGCCGCGTGGCAGGCGTTCTGGACGGCGCCCGCTCCTGACGACGGCGCGTTCGTCGACCCGTCGGTCCGTCAAGTCCTCGCCGACCCGCCCTCCACGGAGTCGCTGAGCGGTGACAACAGCATCGACTTCAGTGACTTCGAGGGCCAACCGCTCGTCGACGGGGCCCTCGTCGTCTCTTCGACGAACCGCGCCGGCTACGTCGAGCTGGCGTTCATCTACGAACCCGAACAGGACTTCCGCGTCGTGTGGGTGCTCGACCTGATCAGCGACGATCCGGCGTTCATGCGCCTCGACGACCTCGACTGGATCGACGCACCAGCGGAGTAGCGCCCCGACGCCAGGCTCAGCCGATGAGGGCGATGCGTTCGAGCACCTCGCTGCCGAGGAAGCCGACGCCGTCCGGATCGAACGGGGCGTCGAACGACTGCAGCTGGAGCTGGCTGAGCGCTCGGCCCTGGCGGAAGTAGAACACGTCGAAGAAGAAGGTGCCGGACTCGCCGTCGACGTCGATCGGGATGCGCACCAGGTACTCGACGACCACGTCGTCGCCGAGCGAGGACGGCCGCCTGTCGACGGTGATCTCGCCGATCGTCAAGCCTTCCGGTGCGGTGGGGTCGGCGACGATCTCCTGCGCGAAGAAGCGCTGCATGGCGTCCGCCAGACACGGCGGTGCGTCCTCGGTGGCGACCTCGAGCATCGCGGCGATCGCCATCTCGTCGTCGTCCGCGAGGAGGACCTCGTGGGTGACCGACGTGACGCCGTCGGGCGCGGTGAAGTCGCCGGTGCCGACGTCGCGACCCTCCAGCAGGTCGCCGACGAGCTCGCCGTCGTCGCCGACCAGGCAGGCGTCGAAGTCCTCCTGGAACGGCTCGGCGCCGGTGTCCTCGTCGTCGTCGGCGGGTTCTTCGACCCACCCCGCGGGGAAGTCGTCGATCGTCAACAGCGCGGTCCGGGCGAGCTCCATGTCGGCCGCCAGTGCCGGGTCGATCGGCGCGTCGGTGGTCGGTGCCGCCGTCTCGAGTGGAGCGGTCGTCTCGGGCGGTGCCGTCGTCGCCGGTGTCGTGGCGGGGACGGTCGTCGGCCGCGGGGCGGTGGTCGGCGGCGGTGCGGTCGTCGCCGGTGGGGCGGTCGATGTCGCCGATGCCGGCTCGGTGGTGGACGACTCGTCGCTCGACGAACACGCCGTGGCCAGCGAGATCGCCAGGAACGTCACGATGGAGAGCTGCCGTCGCATGGCGTGTCACCCTAGGCAGGCGCACCCACCGGCGTGCGGCCACCCGTCGCGACGTCGCCCGAGAATCGCCGGGATCGGCTGCTGTCAGGCGGCCGCTTCGGCGGCCAGACGGAGCACCTCGTCTTCGGGGAAGCGCCCGAGCCACGCCTCGATGACCTCGCCGTCGGGGCTCAACAGCGCGGCGGCGGGCTGGCTCCGGATGCCGAACTGGTCCCACGACACGAACGTCTCGTCCCAGTACATGGGGAAGCTGTAGGTGCCGTACTCGCGCACGAAGTCGACGGCCTCCTCGGCCGAGTCCTGTGTGCCGAGCCCGACCACCCGGACTGCATCACCGTGCTCTCGAGCGAACTGCTCGACGGCGGGGGCCTCCCGCCGACAGAACGGTCAATGCGGCGCCCAGAACCAGACGAGCAGCGGCTGCTCGGCCGGCAGCTCGTTGCGGAACTGCACCCAGCCCCCCTCGCCGTTGATCCGGCGAACCGCGATCTCGGGCAGCGGACTGCCGGTCACCGACTCTGCCGCGACCGGGAGCGCCGGCACCGGCCCCGGTTCGGGCTCGGGCAGCGTGATCACCGTGCCGTCCTCGGCGACCGGCGGCTCGGCCTCGCCGCCGCAGGCGGCGAGGGTGATCCCGGCTGCGAGCGCGCCAGCGACGATCCGTTTCCTCATGGGCGGCGAAACCCGCCCGTTCGGGCGCGCTATTCCCGCGGTGGTGATCCCGACGAGGCGGCTGTCGACGACCCGCGCGTCGGCCGATCGGTGCCCACGGTGCGTGACGATTCTGGAGTTCGTCAAGACCGTCCACGCAGTGTGACACCCGCAGCGCCGGCGGTTGACGAACCCGAGAAACCTTCCCCGCCTCTTGATCCACATCCCGGTCCGGCTCGTGTTCAATCGTCACCACGGAGCTCGGGCGACACCGAGCCCGTCGGAAGGAACACCGGTCATGCGTGAGCATCGATGCCGAGACAACCGAGACACTGCGGTGACGCACCGTGACCACGGGTACACCCTGATCGAGATGATCGTCGTGATCGTCGTGCTCGGGCTGCTCACGTCGGTCGTCGTGGTCGCCGTCACCGGCATCCGCACCGAGGCCGCCGACAGCGGTTGCGGGGCCGACGCCCGACAGCTCGCCGTCGCCGCCGAGGCGTACTTCGCACAGACCGGTGCTTCGCAGATCCCCTCCACCGGTGCCGGGAACGACCGGTTCGAGCAAGCCCTCGTCGACGGCGGATTCCTCCGCTCGGCCAGCGCGACGCACGATCTCGACGCAGATGGCACCATCACCACGCAAGGAGCCTCGTCGTGCTGAGGAAGTTCACCTGGAAGTCCGTCGCCTCGACGACGCCGCCGCTCGAGGTCGTGACGACGTCGCTGCGCGACGACCTGCAGATCCGCAACCTGCTCGACGACCCCCGACTCCGGCGGTCGATGGGCCTCGAGGTGTTGCCGTACGGCGTGCCCGCCGAGCCCTTGCCAGCACCGGTTCGGCCGGCGGTCCCGTTCAACCGCCGCAGGCTCCTCGGCGAAGCCGCCGCGTAGATCTCCCACCCCGACCTGCGCTCCGGTCACCTGTCCCAGTCCCAGGGGAAGGTGGCCGGAGCGCCGTCGCGTCTGCCCCGAGCGCCTGACCCGGCACGGCATGCGGCGCGACCCGGGAACGCACCTGCTCTTCACGGAGCGTGCGACGTGTTGGCTGGCGACCGGTCAGGCGTTGGCTGCGAGCTCGAGGACCTCGTCCTCGGGGAACCCGCCCCGCCAGGCAGCGAGCACGTCGCCGCCAGGTCCGAGCAGCACGGCCGACGGTTGGCTCGAGATGCCGATCTGGGTCCACGACTCGAACGTCTCGTCCCAGTACATGGGGAACGAGTAGGTCGAGCGGGACTCGACGAACTCGGCGGCGTAGGCGCCGTCGTCCTGCGTGCCGAGTCCGATCACCCGGACGGTGTCCCTGTTCTCTCGAGCGAACTGCTCGACGCCCCCGGCTTCCCGGCGGCACGTCGGTCAATGTGGCGCCCAGAACCAGATGAGCAGCGCCTGCTCGGACGGGATCTCGTTGCGCAGGTTGACCCAGCCGCCGCCGCAGTTGATGCGCCGGACCGCGAGGTCGGGCAGGATGCTGTCGGCAGAGGCAGCACGGACTTCGAGCGCAGGGGCGGGCCCGGCGGCCACGTCGGTCGGCGTCGGCGAGTTGTCGGCCGAGCACTGATCGGTCGGCCAGGCCACGTCGGGCGGTGCGGGTGGGTCGGTCGCAGCCGGAGCGGCCGTGGTCGCGGGTGCCTCGGCGTCTGGTGCGACCGAGGTCGAAGCGGCGCCCTCGGCGGCATCCGCGTCGCCGTCGGTCGCGGTCGCGTCGCCCTGTTCGGTGGCTCCGTCGGCGGCCGAGGTGTCCGCCGACGCGTCCTGGGTGGTCGCCGGCGCGGCGGCGGAGTCAGTTGCCGTGGTGGCCTCGGTCGCGTCGTCGTCGCTGGAGGCTGCGTCGCTCGCGCCTGCATCGCTCGACGCGGCCGACGGCGACACGGTGACGGTGGCGCCGGCGTCACCGGTGGAGTCGGTGGATCCGCACGCTGCGGCCAGGATCCCGAAGCCGGCTGCGACGATGGCCCACCGGTGTGCACGCATCCGCCCATTCTCGCACCGCCCGTGGCCGGCGCGCAGTCGTTTCCCGAATGTTCACGGTCCGGCCGGGTGGCCGAGAGCGGCTCGTCGGCGCCGTCGCTGCGCTCGACGCGGTCAGCCCTCTGCGGCGAGTGACCGGCGACTGGCGTCGACGACGGCGCTCCAGACGTCGTCGTCCTCGTAGCCGAGCGCCCACAGCGCGACGCCACCCCAGCCGGCCCGGCGGGCGATCTCGACGCGCGCCGCAGCCCCCTCGGCGTCGACCCAGTGCACCCTGCGGTTCTGCACGCAGGACGTCGCGCCGTCCTCGACGGTGAGCGCGTAGACGAACGACCACTCGGCCGTCGTCTCGTCGTAGACGGGGGTGCCGCCGCGCCGGCTGGCGAGGTCGAGCACCGTGCGAGCGGTGGCGTTGGTGCGGCCCTCGGCCGAGCTCGGGCACGATCCGAGCGTCGACTCGACCCAGTTCGACCCGTACGCGGGAACGCCCAGGACGAGCTTGTCGTGGTGCTCCTCGGGGACGGCCAGCGACGTACCGGCGACCACCGACTCGACCCAGTCGATCGGCGCGATCGGGCCGGGCTCCTGGACCGAGTAGTCGTAGGCCATGATGCGGATCGCGTCGACGTGCTCGGCGATCGCGCCGTGATCGTACACCCAGTAGCCGTCACTGGAGTCCGCGTCGACGTTCCAGACGCCGGGGATGCTCACGGTCAGCGTGCGGCCGTCGTCGTGCAACCGTGCCGCGAGCTCGGCGACGAAGGTGACCCAGTTCGGGCGGGTGGCCGGCCACGACGCCCTGCCGTCGGCGAACGCGAACTGCTCGTAGTCGAGGTCGATGCCGTCGGCGTCGACGTCGTCGGCGAACGCCATGATCGCGTCGACGTGCTGGGACCTGGTCGCCGGATCGGCGAGGATCGCCGCCATCCCCCCGGCGGGCATCTCGTCGACGATCGACGGCACGACGCGCGCCGCCGAGGTCTGCGCCTCGTCGAGGAAGGCACTCGCGAGTTCCTCGGACGCGTTCTCGTCGACGACGATGTCCGTCGCTCCACGCGCGCCGTACCAGAACGGCGACAGCTCGCGGATCTCGCCGAACCGCACGTCGGTCTCGCGCGTGGTGTCGCCGAGCGTCCAGTACGGGGCCCACACGTCGATCGGGACGGCACCGGGCGGCAGTGCCGGCTCGGCCTCACCGTCGTCGCCGCCGAACAGCGCGACGCCGAGGATCAGTGCCGCCACGACGGCCACCGCGAGGAGGACGCGGCGGCGTGCCTCGCGACCGAGCGTGAACGGCGCGCCGCGCTGCGCCGACTCGTCGGCTGCGAGCTGCTCGTCGACGAGCGCCCGGAGGTCGTGCGCGCCGACCCCTTCGAGCGTGTCGACGACGGCGATGCCGCGCCCCGGCGACAGCTCCTTGACGTTGGGCACCCCGATGACGTGGCAGCCGGCCCGGCGCGCCGAGCGGAGGCCGGTCGGCGAGTCCTCGATCGCGATGCAGTCGAACGGGTCGGTCCCGCAGGCCTCGGCGCCGAGACGGTACGGCTCGGGGTGCGGCTTCCCCATGCCCTCGGGGACCTCGTCGCCCGTGATGGCAGCGACGAACGACCCTTCCGGCAGGGCAGCCAGCACGGGGTCGACGAACCGGCGCCACGACATCGTCACCAGCGCGCAGGGGACTCCCTCGGCGTTGAGCTCGGCGAGGAGCTCGCGCGCACCCGGCCGCCACGGGATGCGGCGGTGCAGCCGGGCGATCACGCCGTCGAGCAGCCGGTCGACGATCTCGTGGCGGGACAGCTCGACACCACCGTGCTCTTGCATGTAGGCAGCCGCGTCGAGGAGGTCGAAGCCGACCATCGCGTGGGCATGGTGATCGGGCCACTCGTTGCCGAACTCCTCGACGAGGTCCCGCTCGGCGGCGAACCAGTACGGCTCGGTGTCGACCAGCGTGCCGTCCATGTCCCAGAGCACCGCTGCTGGGAGCGTGCCGGGGACGGCGTCGACGGTGGCGGTCACTCCTGCACGAGTTCGATCAGTGTGCCGAAGCTGCCCTTCGGGTGGATGAAGGCGACCGTGGTGCCGCGACTCCCGGGCCGGGGTGCTTCGTCGATCGGCGTCGCACCGGCGGCGACCATCGCCTCGAGCGCGGCAGCGCAGTCGTCGACGCGGTACCCGACGTGGTGGAGGCCTTCGCCGCGCTTCTCGATCGACTTCGCGATCGGTGAGTCGTCGCGCGTCGCAGCGGTCAGCTGGATGTAGCTGTCGGCGACCTTGACGAGCGCCTCCTCGACGCCGTCGCTCTCGACGATCTCGCGGTGGTGCACCTCGGCGCCGAAGGCGTCGCGGTAGTACTCGATGGCGGCTTCGAGGTCGCGGACGGCGATCGCGATGTGATCGATCTCGGTGAGGATCATGACGCCCATTCTGCCGGAAGTCGCGGAGTCTGCCGAGTCAACCGGCCGATCGGTTGGGGCGGATGCCGCGTGAGTGAGACCGGCGGGAGGCGAGGTCGTGAGCGCTACGAGCGCACGGTGTGCCCGCCGGCACCGGGGTGCCGGCGGGCAGAGGGGTCACGCGCGGGGGATCCTCGTCACCAGCGCCACCACCACCAGGGACGCGGTCGCCGGAACTCGGCGACGTCGGTCGCGGTGGCCGTGTTGCCGGCCTCGTCGGTGCAGGTGGCCGTCAACACGAAGTCCCGGCCCCAGATGAACGTGATGAACGGCAGGCTGATCGAGCCGTCCCGCCAACGATGCTTGATGAGGAACACGAGATCGCCGTCGTCGACCGGCACGCCGTTGACATCGGCCACGACTGTGGTCTCGCCCCGGTCGTCGCTGCACTCGACACCGACATGGAAGAGACCGATCCGACGGGTGCTCCAGATCCTGTCGAGCTCGGCCTCGACCTCGGGCGGCGTCTCGTCGGGGCCGAGGTCGACGAACACGACCGCTGTGCGGGCGGGCACGGTGAACTCGCCGGTCGCATCGTCGTACGTCGACGTGCCGACGATCGGGTCGACCGATCCGGCGAGCACCGGGTGCAGCTCGAGCGGGGCGCCGATGAACGACGGGTCGGTGTAGGACACCGCCTCGTCGGTGGCGTTGACCAGCAGCAGCATGCCCTCGTAGTCGTCGTCGAGATCCTCGAAGCCGTCGACGTCGTCGCGGATCGACATCGCGATCAGGCCCGGCGTCTGCCCGGTCCCGGTGTTGCCGAACGACAGGCGGGCCTGGATCTCGTCGGCGGTCTCGAGGCGGAAGAGCTCGGAGCTCTCGCGGACCTCGAGCCATTCGCGGGTGACCGCGACGTTGAACTCGATGTCGTCCGGCTCGGGTACGAGGTCGGGGTTCGCCAGCAGCGGGCCCTGGATCGGCCAGTTCGACTGGTTCTTCTCGGCGACGGGCAGGCCGACGCCGAAGTTGTTCGACTGGTAGGTGAAGTCGAGCTTGTTGAACCAGTCGCCCGAGTTGAACGAGTCGCGATCGAGCGACTTCGAGCGCAGCATGTCCTGGCCGGCGTGGAAGAACGGCACGCCCTGAGCGAGCGCCGTGATGGCATTGCCGACGTTCTGCGCACGAACCCGCTCGTCCATCGTCGTGTCGACCGGATGGTGGTACTGGCCGATGTCGAACAACGTCTGGTTGTCGTGGGCGGCGATGTAGACGATGTTCTCCTGCGGGTCGGCGGTGTAGCCGGCCGGCGAGCCGTTGTAGTCGATGTCCTTGCCGGTCACGAGGTCGCCGTTGCTGTCGACGAACTCGTAGTCGGCGAGGTTGCCGGCGAGCCCGACGCGGATCTGGTCGGCCGAGAGCAGCAGCTCGTTCAAGGCGTTCGCCTCGGACAGCCCGCCGTTGCTGTCGTACCAGAGCCCGTTGATGAAGCCCTGGTTGTCGAGCAGCGACTGACCGTCGTCGAACGGTCCACCACCCCGGACGGCGTCGCGGAGCCGGTCGGAGAACGTGCCGATGCCGGTGCCGGCCATCTCGAGCTGGGTGGCCTGGACGAAGCGGGCGTTGTTCGCCACCTCGCCGAAGTTCCAGCCCTCGCCGTACAGGTAGATCGACGAGCCGTCGACGCCGTCGTCGGCGAGCGTCAGCTCGTCGAGCGCGGCGCGCACGTCGAGCATGTTCTGCTTGCTGTGGTGGCCCATCAGGTCGAAGCGGAAGCCGTCGACCTTGTGCTCCTTCGCCCAGGTGACGAGCGAGTCGATCATGAGCCTGCCCATCATCGCGTGCTCGGTCGCCGTGTTGGCGCAGCACGTCGACGTCTCGACCGCGCCGACGTCGTTCAGGCGGTGGTAGTAGCCGGGCACGATGCGGTCGAGCACCGACTTCTCGGCCTGGCCCGAGGCGTTGGTGTGGTTGTAGACGACGTCCATCACGACGCGGAGCCCGGTCTCGTTCAGCGACTGCACCATCTCGCGGAACTCGACGATGCGCTGCGACCCGTCGGGGTCGGTCGAGTACGAGCCCTCGGGGGCCGTGTAGTGGAACGGGTCGTAGCCCCAGTTGAAGCCGTCGAGGTCCTTCACGGCCTCGACCGCCGCCTGTTGCTCCTCGGAGTCGGGCGGGTACGTGGCGAGGACGGCCGGATCGGGCTCGACCCGCTCGGCTGCGTTCTCGTTGATGGTCGCGATGTCGAACGACGGCAGCAGGTGGATGTGGCTGAGGCCTGCGTCGGCCAAGCCCTCCAGGTGCTCCATGCCGTTCGAGCCGTCCGCGCCGAACGCCGCGAACGTGCCGCGCAGCTCCTCGTCGACGGTCTCGTCGGCGATCGAGAAGTCACGGACGTGCAGCTCGTAGATCGAGATGTCCTCGGGCCGCTCGAGGTCGGGCTTCTCGACGTCGTCCCAACCGTCGGGCGCCAGCGCCGGGTCGGTGAGGTCGACGATGTGGGTCCGCGTCGAGTTCATCGACAGCGACACCGAGTACGGGTCGGTCACGAAGTTGGTCTCGACGGCACCCGTCGACGGCACGTACACCTCGATCTCGTAGAGGTAGTAGGCGCCGTTCCACGAGCTGCCGCCGATCGCGGTCCAGGTGCCGGTCGCGGCGTCCCACGTCATCGGGAACGTCGTCGAGGTGGTGGCCGGGTCGGCGTCGGCGAACACGTGGAGCGTGACGGTCTTCGCCGTCGGCGCCCACAGCGCGATCGTCGGCGCGTCGCCGTCCCACGTGACGCCGAGGTCGGTGTCGGTGGCGTAGAGGTCGTCGAGCACGCCCGGGATCTGGATGCCGGTGGCGTCGAGGCGGAGGCCCGCGTCGGTCGCCTGGACCGCGATCTGCCCGGTCAGGATCGACGGGACGTCGCCGAGGTCGCCCGAACCGATCTTCAGCGTCGGCTGCCCGCTCAGGTGGAGGAACGTGCCGTCGATGTGGTCGAAATCGTCCGGGTCGAACGGTGCGCCCGGCGTCAGGTCGAGGCACGTGCCGCCCTCGATGCCGGCGCCGCCCAGCGTCATCCCGCCGGTCGGCGCGTGGCAGAGCGCATAGTCGACGCCTGGGTCGGTCGCTGACGTCCACACGATCGTGTCCTCGGCGACCCAGTGGGCGCGCTGCTCGCCGATGTCGCCCGGGGCGACGCCGGCACCGAGGATCGGGAGCACGTAGTGCGGCGTCTCGGGGTCGGACGGGTTCTCGCCCGACAGCTGCCACACCTCGTACCCCCATGGGTCGAACGTGAGGAACTGGTCCGGCCCGGGGTCCTTGTCGTCGCCGCGGTGGATGATGTACGCCAGCTGCGGCGCGCCGTCCTGCACGGGCACCTCGAACCGCGGTCCGAACACGTCGACGTCGACCCAGCGCACCGGGTCGGGCCAGTCGGTCGGGCTCACCGAGCCCTCCCAGACGTGGAGGCCCCAGAAGTCGTTGAAGTCGGGGCTCGTGTTGTCGCCGTAGTCGCCGTCGGGGCGGTGGTAGTGGATGACGGCCACGTCCTCGGCGGCGCCGCGCGACGGGTAGATCTCCTCGTCGCCCGAGATCTTCCACACCGTCGGGATGTCGAACGGGATGAAGCTCTCGTCCGGGCCCGGATCCTTCTCGTCACCGCGGTGGATGATGAAGTTGAGCGGCTGTGTGCTGTCCTGGAGCAGCACGTTCCAGAAGGCGCCGAAGTCGTCGATGCCGTCGGGGGGCTTCGGTGACGTCCAGTCGGTGCCCTCGCTCGGGTCGATCGCATCGCCCCACAGGTGCAGGCCCCAGAACGTGTTGAAGTCGGGGCTCGGCGTGCCGTAGTCGCCGTCGTCGCGGTGGTAGCGGATCGTCGCGTAGCCCTGGGCATCGGCCTGGCTGAGGTAGATCGTCTCGTCGCCCTGGTTGATCCAGACCTCGGGCGTCTCGTCGGCGTTGAAGCCGCGGTCGGGGTCGGTGTCCTTCACCCCCTGGTTCTGGACGATGAAGTTGACCTGGCTGCCGTCGCCGCGCTGGATCCAAGCGAAGCGGCCGAACTCGTCCTCCCCCTCGAACGGCTTGCCGACCGGCCACGTGGTCTCCTCGGACGGGTCGATGCCGTCGCCCCAGAGGTGCAGACCCCAGTAGTCGGGTCCGGCGGTGTGGTCGCCGTAGTCGCCGGCGGGCCGGTTGTAGTGGATGACGGCGTAGTCGAAGCCGCCGAACGCGGGCGGCTCCTCTTCGCCGACGACGGCCGCCACCTTCGCCGAGGAGATCGCGCCGGACATGTTGTCGGCGATCGCCTTGTACATCAGCGGCGTGCCGGGGGCGAGGCCGGACACGTCGTGGAACATGCGGTAGGGAGCGTTGTCGTCGGTGCCGATCGGCTCGTAGGTCGTGCCGCCGTCGGTCGAGACCGCGAACGTGACCTCGGTGTAGCCCGCGAGCGACAGGTCGGCGCCGACCTCGACGCGGCCGAGCACCTCGCTGTCGGCGGCCGGTGCGTTCATCGTGACGACGGGTGCGATCGTCGGGACGGTGATGCCGGCGTCGGCCCGGTAGACCTTGACGCCGAGCGCCGGGACGTCGACGCTCAGGTTGCCGGCGCCGTCGGCGGTGACGGCCGGGCCGCCACCGGGGTAGATCTCGGTGAAGCTCGTGTTGGGGGAGTCGGTGCCGAACGTCGCCGAATCGGCCGCCTCGCTGTTGTTGAGCGCCACCACGTACTCGACCTTCTCGGTCCGCTCGATGCGGCTGAACGCGAGGATGCCGGCCGAGCCCTCGCTGTACCGCTGGAGCTGCGCGCCCCGCGTCAGCGCCGGGTGCGCCTCGAGCAGCCCGCCGTACTCGGCGAGCGTCGTGTACAGCGGGTGGCCGGTGTCGAAGTTGTCGTCGGCCGGCGACGCAGCGGTGCCGATGTTGTCGTCGTCGTTGTACGTGGCGACCTGGCTCGGGAACATGTCCTGGCGGGCGTCCTGGTCGCCGCCGTCGCCGACGAAGCCCTGCTCGTCGCCGTAGTACACGACGGGCGCGCCCCGCCCGAAGTACATGAGGGCGTGCGCCAACTGGTCGCGGGCGAGCAGCTCGGCGTCCGTCGCGCCCGGGTTGTCCTGGTTGACGAAGAGGCCGAACCGGCCGATGTCGTGGTTGCCGAGGAACAGCGTCTGGCTGTATGCGTTGCTGTCGGCGTCGGTGTAGTAGTCGTCGGCCGCGTACAGCCCAGCGACGTTGTCGGTCGGGCCGCTCTGTGACGCGAAGTTGCGCGCCGTGCCCTGGAACGCGAAGTCGAGGGTGGCGTCGAGCGGCAGCTCGGTCGAGAAGCGGCTGAGGAACTGGACGTCGAAGTCGAACACCTCGCCGAACATGAAGAAGTCGTCCTTGCCGAGCGACGAGGCGTGTGCGTTCAGCTCGGGGCCGAACGCCTCCCAGAACTCGTCGTTGACGTGTTTGACGGTGTCGATCCGGAAGCCGTCGATGTCGAAGTCGGAGACCATGTCCTTGAAGACCTGGATCAGGCCGTCCTGCACCTCGGGCTTCTCGGT
Organism: Ilumatobacter sp.; assembly: GCF_030065885.1. Lineage (GTDB taxonomy): Bacteria > Actinomycetota > Acidimicrobiia > Acidimicrobiales > Ilumatobacteraceae > Ilumatobacter. The sequence continues at coordinate 13,041 of NZ_JASJCS010000127.1, forward strand.
CCAGAGGTCGTCGAGGCCGAAGAAGTCGCCGTAGAGGCTGTTCTCACCGCTGAACGTGCTGTTGCCGCGGTTGTGGTAGTTCGAGGGGTCGTCGAGGAAGTCGGGGAACTTGACCGTCTCGTCGGCGACGCTGTCGAACGTCGGCGTGTACGGGAACGTGATGGCGGGGTCGACGGGCGGGAACGTGCCGGTGCCGGCGTAGTCCGAGTCGTCGAACGGCGCGCCGGTGGCGTCGAGGTACGGCTGGTCGGCCTTGGAGATGTACGGCGGCTCGTCGCCCTCCTCGTAGGTGATCACGTCGCCGGTGTGGTTGGCGACGATGTCGAAGTAGACGTCGATGCCGAGCGCGTGCGCGGCGTCGACGAAGGCGACCATCTCGGCGTTGGTGCCGAAGTGCGGGTCGATCGACGAGTAGTCGATCTGCCAATAGCCGTGGTAGCCGGCGCTGATGCCGCCCGGCGCGCCGCCGACCCACCGGTTGGTGAACGGTGGCGTCACCCAGATCGCGTCGACGCCGAGACTGTCGAGGTACGGCAGCTGCCCCGTGAGTCCGGCGAGGTCGCCGCCGTGGTAGAAGCCCTTGTGGGTCGGGTCGTACCCGTTGACGAGCGGATCGCCCGAGAGGTCACCGCCGCTGTCGTTGCTCGGGTCGCCGTTCGCGAAGCGGTCGGGCATCACGAAGTAGAAGACGTCCTCGGCCGCCGCCTCGCGGACCGGTGGCCGCACGAGCAACTCGTCGCCGGGCTCGGCCGTGCCGCCACCCGGGTCGAACGACACCGAGTCGTCGGCCGTGTCGTAGGTGAACGTGACCGTGGCGCCTGCTGGCACGGTCATCGGGACGTTGCCGGCGGGGAACGAGGTGGCCCAGTCCTCGTCGAGGGCGACCTTGAACTCGTACGTCCCGGCGGGGATCTGGTCGGTGGAGAAGGTGTAGACGCCGTCGCCGTCGATGTCCTGCAGCCACGACTGCAGGCACCACGGCTGCCAATCGCCCGAGCAGCCGAGCTCGCTCTGGAAGCTGCCCGCGGCGGTGGCGATCGTCGAGTTGACGTCGTCGGTGACCCACTTCGTGTCGGGGTCGAAGTAGAACTTCACGTCGGTCGGCGCGGCGAGGTCGAGCGGGATGTTGGCACCGCCCGGCTGCGCGTTGGCGCCGTAGTTCTCGTCCCAGCTGTCGTTGATCGCGGCCTTGTACTCGTACGAACCCGCAGGGAGCGTGAACGTGCCCTGATAGACGCCGTCCTCGGCGTCGAAGACCAGGTGGGTGTCGGCGCAGTCGGGTTGCCAGTCGCCGGGGCATCCCAGCTCGTCTTGGAGGCTTCCCGCCACGGTGACGGTTCCGGGATCAGCAGTGTGATCGGCCACCGCAGCCGGGGCGATGGCGGTGATCATCGTGGCGAGCATTGCAATGGTGGACAGCAGCGAAACGGTGTG
>NZ_JASJCS010000128.1 GCF_030065885.1 Ilumatobacter sp.
GCGCCACCGCCGTCGCGACCGTCGTCACGGCGCTCGTGCAGCGAACCGTCACCGACGAGGCTGAGCGGTTCCTCGCCGGCGGTGTGAGCGACACCGACTTCATCGAATCGATCGCCGGCTACGCGCTGCTGAGCGTCCTGCAGGGCGTCGGTGTCGTGGTCTCCGCCGTGCTCGTCATCATCTGGATGTTCCGTGTCGCGCGCAACCACCGCACGTTGCACCGCGGCGGCACGTGGGGCCCCGGCTGGGCGATCGGCGGATGGTTCCTCCCGCCGCTGCTGTACGTCATCCCGACGTTGATGTTCAACGAGCTCTGGAAGGCGTCCGACCCCGACGTGCCCGTCGGCGGCGACTGGCGCTCGGGTCGCGGGACGCCGCTCGTACCGATCTGGTTCGTCACGTACAGCGTGCTCCCGATCGTCATGATGTTCTTCCAGAGCAACGTCTTCTCCGGCTTCGGTGCGGCCGAGGAGGACCTCGCGAGGCAGATCATCGACGATCAGGACGCCACCCTCGCGAGCGGCCTCGTGGCCGTGGCGGGTGCCGTGTCGTTCATCGCGCTCGCCCGCGCCCTCGCCGACCGGCACCAACGGTTCACCGGAGAACGCTGATGGCGCAGCTCTACCTCGTCCGACACGCCAAGGCCGGCGAGCGACGGGTGTGGACGGGCGACGACGTCGATCGCCCGTTGAGCAAGACGGGGTGGAAGCAGGCGACGCTCGTCGGCAAGCGGCTCGCCGCGCTCGAGCCGTCGGTCCTGTGCTCGAGTCCCTACGTGCGCTGCGTGCAGACGCTCGAACCGCTCGCCGCCCGGCTCGACCAGCCCGTCGAGATCGAGAAGCGGCTGACCGAGTTCGAACCGCTCGAACCGATGCTCGATCTGCTGGCGGAGTTGCCCAGCGGCGCCGTGCTCTGCAGCCACGGCGACCTCATCCCGGCTGCGATCCAGGCGCTGAAGCGGTCGGGCACCGACCTGCGCACGCCGCCCGACTGGCGCAAGGCCTCGGTCTGGGTGCTCAAGCGCAACAAGAAGAGCCAGATCGTGCACGCCACGGTCTGGCCGCCGCCCGTGCTCTGAGCCGACGGCCGGGGCCCGCCTACACCAGCGCGAGCAGGCTCGAATCGACCTCGAACGAGGCATCGCCGGCAATGAGCACGAGCACGATGAACAGCAGCGACAGACCTCCCATCACGAGGCCGGCGATCGCTCTCCCCTTGCCCGACTGACCGGGGTCGTTCTTGATCTGGTTGAGGGCGATCGCGCCGAACACGACCGCCAGCACCGCCGGCAGGAAGAGGAAGCACAGCGGGATGCTCAGGATGCCGAGCACGAGCGAGGCGATCGACATGCCGTTGTTGCGCTGCGGTCGGCCACCGAAGCCGGGCGCCGGCGGATAGCCCGGCGGGCCCGCAGGTGGCGGCGCCCCGGGCGGCGGTGGCGGCGCCCCCGGCGGTGGAGGCGGCGCCCCCGGCGGTGGCGGCGGCGGCGAACCAGGCGGTGGCGCCCCGGGTGGGGGCGGCGGCACTCCGGACATGCCCGGAGGCTATTCGCCGCCGGTCTCGATGGCCGCAACCACCTCGGCGCGCAGACCCTCGACGAGCCCTGCGACATCCGCGGGCGGGTCGAACTCGAGGCACGTGTCGACGAACGGCAGCGCCTCCTCGTTCAGACCGAGCCGCGTGAAGTAGATGATGCCGAGGAAGCAGTGCGGGTCGGGATACGTCGGGTCGAGGTCGGTGGCCGTCAACAACGACTCGATGCCCGAGGTCAGCTGCGCGGCGACCGCGTCCTGGTCGGGCTGGGTGAACGCGTCCAGCGCGAGCGTCCAGCCCCGGTACGTCAGCGCCTCGAGGTTGTCGGGGTCGTCGTCGAGGACCTGCTGGTACAGCGTGGCCGCGACCCCGGGCTGCTCGAGCTGCACCGCGCGGGCCTGGGCGAGCAGCGTCTGCCGTTCCGACCGCGGGTCGAGGCCGGTGATCTGCTGACCCGAGAGGCGTTCGGCCGAGGAGGCCGCGAGCGCCCACCACACGACGCCGATCAGCGCGACGACGACTGCCGCGCCGATCGCACGACGGCGCCAGCTGACCGCCGGCTTGGCCGGCAACGCCGAGCGGCCCTCGTCGATCGCGCGCAGCGTCGCGGCCGCTCGCACGGTGTACCCGTCCTTCAACTCGTGGTAGTCGACCTCGTCGACGTCGCCGGCCTCGTATTCACGCTCGAGATCCGCCAGCGATCGCAACAGGAAGCGCCGCTCCTCCTCGAGCGACGCGAGGCGGTCCGGGTCAGCCTCGACCATCGTCGTCACCGGTGGCCGCGGCGATGTCCTGCTCGGGCAGGTGGGCGAGGGCATCGGCGACGAGCGCATAGTCGTCCTCGGTCGCCGCGCCCAGGCGCTGTGCGCTCAGCTGCCACCGCCGGAACGCCACCGACAGCCCGGCGACGCCGATGACGAGCGCGGTCGCGGGCAGCGCCCATGCCAGCGCCTCGATGCCGTCGGCGGTCGGCACCAGCAACTCCTCACCCTCGTACGTGAACGTGATGCCCTCGATGATCTGCGCGTCGGTCAGCTCGCCCTCGAGCACACCCTGCCGGACCGCCTGCCGGATCTGGTTCGACGCCGGGTTGCGGGACTCGTAGACGCTCTCGCCCTGGCACACGGGGCACGCCAGGCGCTTCTCGATCGACTCGATCCGCTCGTCGGGCGTGCGCGGGCCCGAGTCGCGGGTCGCGCCGACCGCCAGGAAGCCGACGACGACGAAGACCAGCAGCACCCAGCCGGGCCACCGCTTGAGCTGTCGCTGCCAACCGCGGCTCACAGCCCCGCCTCGCGGAGCGCCTGGATGCGAGTGCTGAGGAAATCAGCCTCGACCTCGGAGATCACCCGGCCCCTCACGAGGCCGGACGGGTCGATGATCCAGGTCTCGGGCACCAGCGCCACGCCGAACCCGTTGACGAACTCGAACCGGTCGTCGTAGACGATCGGCCAGTCGCCGCCGCGCTCGGCGAAGAACGCCTCGATCTCCTCACGGGTGCTGTCTCGCACGACCGAGTAGAACTCGGCACCGTCGAGTCCGAGCGCGTCCTGCTGCTCGACGAACCGGACCAGTTCGGGGTGCTCGCGGATGCACGGGACGCAGTCGTGGGTGAAGAAGTTCAGGACGACCCAGCTGCCCTTCCGGCGCGAGAGCTCGAACGGGCGACCGTCGTCGAGCACGCCCGACGCGGCCGGGGCGGGGCGGTCGAGCAGCGGCGTGCTCGCCGTCTGGTTCGGTTGATCGTCGGCGACGAGCAGGATCCAGAACAGCGCGCCGCAGACGACGGCGACGGCAGCAGCGACCACCGGAGCGAGTCGCCGGCCTCGAGCATCGCCCTGATCCGCGGTCTCGCCGTCGACGGCCTCACCGAGCGGGACGTCGACCTCAGCCAACGCCGACTCCTGCGGTCTCGTCGTCGGCTGTCGCCTCGGCCGAGCGGCCGGCGACGGGTTCGGGGGCCGCGCCTCGCACCGGCGCGGACACCGGATCGAGGGGGTTGCGGCGCCGAGTGCCCGGGAACGCGGCGAGCACGGTGCCGACCGCCATCAGCGCCCCGCCGACCCACATCCAGAGGATCAGGGGCTTGCGGAACACCTCGATCACCACCTCGTCGGCGCCGGGCACCGGCGGGTTGGTGCCGGCGACCGTCAGGTAGACGTCGTGGGTGAGACCGGTGCGCACGCTCGGCGTGCCGATCGGCTGGCCCATCTGGAGGTAGGTCGTGATCGCCGGGCCGTGCACGCGGTCGCCGTCGAGGCGCACGTTCGCGCGGGCGACGTCGGTGCGCGCGTCGCGCTCGGCGACCACCTCGACCAGCTCGAACGTGTGGCCGCTCCACTCGACGGGTTCGCCGGTGCGGAGGGTGAGCGTGGTCGACGACGTGTAGGCGTTCGAGGCGACGAGCGCGACGGCCACCAGGATCACACCGAGGTGGACGATCATCCCGCCGTTGGCGCGCCCCAGCAGGCCGCGCCATCCCTGGCGGCGAGTCGCGAGCGCGACCTGTCGCAGCGCAGCACCCGACGCGAAGCCGGCGAGCCCGAAGCCGACGAGCGGCGCCCAACCGTCGGCGCCGACGAGCACGGCGACGGCCAGCGCGCCGGCACCGCACCACGACGGCCAGAAGAGCCGGTCGCGGAGCAGCTCCTGCGACGCCTTGCGCCACGGCAGCACGGGGGCGACCGCCATCAGGAACAGCAGCACGAGCCCGATCGGCATCGACAGGCGGTCGAAGTACGGCGCGCCGACGACCGTGCGACGATCCTGCGCGGCCTCGACGATCAACGGGAAGACGGTGCCGAGCAGCACGATGAACGCGAACACCGTGAAGATCACGTTGTTCGCGAGGAACGCTCCCTCGCGTGAGATCGGCGAGTCCATGACGCCGGGCGAGCGCAGCCGATCGCCGCGCCACGCGATCAACCCGAGCGACACCGCCACGATCAGGCCGAAGAAGCCGAGCAGGTAGCCGTCGACCTCACCGGCCCCGAAGGCGTGCACGCTGCCGATCACCCCCGAGCGGGTGAGGAACGTGCCGAGGATCGTCAGCGCGAACGTGGCGATGAGCAGGCTCAGGTTCCACACTCGCAGCATCCCGCGCCGCTGCTGGACGAGCACCGAGTGGATGTACGCCGTACCCGTCAGCCAGGGCAGCAACGACGCGTTCTCGACCGGATCCCACGCCCAGACACCCGACCAGCCGAGCACCTCGTAGCTCCACCAGCCCCCGAGCAGGATGCCGATCGTCAGGAAGCCCCACGAGAACAGCGCCCAGCGACGGGTCTCGAGCAGCCAGCCCTCGCCGACCCGACCGGTGATCAGCGCCGCGATCGCGAACGCGAACGGCACGGTGAACCCGACGTAGCCGAGGTAGAGGATCGGCGGGTGGAACAGCACCAGGATGCGGTTCTGGAGCAGCGGGTTCGGACCGGGGCCGTCGAAGCCCGAGCCGACCGCCGGGCCCGCCGCGAACGGGTTCGCCGGACCGAACGTGATCAGTGCGAAGAACGCACTGACGACGAACATCACCACCAGGGCCCACCCGACCAGCGTGTCGTCGGCGCGACCCCGGAACCGCCACGCGACCGCACCGGTGAAGCCGGCGAGCACCAGCACCCAGAGCAGCAGGGACCCCTCGAGCGCACTCCACATCGCGGCGACGTTGTAGATGCCAGGCGTGGTGCTCGAGCCGACCTGCTGGACGTAGGCGAGCGAGTAGTCGCGCATCTCGAGCGCGCGCTGCATCGCGATCACCGAGACCAGCGCACCGGCCACGATCAGCCAGGCGTAGACCGGCCCCTGGCGAACGGCCTTGCCGTTGCCCGTGACGATCGCCCATCCGGTCGACAGGGCACCCACCATGGAGGCCGCCAGGACCAGGAGGAGGCCCGCGTTCCCGAGCGCTCCGTTGAGGCTGACGGCGATCACGGACATCGGCGTCGCGTCACGCCGATTCGCAGGAGTCGGCCAGTTCGTCCGCTTCGGTCAGCCGGGCGTCGTTGACCGAGACGTACTCGTCGGAGTGCCGCACCTCGACCCGGTCACCGAGGAACCGCTGCGACGCCGAGTCGAAGCGGCCGTGGACGACGACGGGGATGCACTCCTTGAAGATCCCGCCGGGTTCGCCGTCGTAGCGCACCGGCACCTCGCTGCCGTTGAACGAGATGACGAAGTCGGTGTCGCCGCCCGCCGATTCGATCGAGCCGCGCTCGACGACGCCCTGCAGCCGCAGCCGTCGATCGGCGTCGCACCCCGAACGTGCGCCGACCTCGTCGACGTTGCAGTAGTAGTCGACGGCCGACCGCAGGAACTGGGTCACGATCACGCCACCGGCGACGAGCACGAGGCCGAGCACGATCATCGGCAGCCAGTTGCGCCTGCGGCGGACTGCCTCGGTCGAGGTCGAGGGGCCGGTACGGGGAGAGAGGTCGGTCACGTGAGGTCGGTCGATCCGCTGCTCGTCAGTTCCAGTACTTGTCGGCGTCGTCGATCTGCTCGCCGAGCTTGCGGCCCTGCCGGACGGCCCGCCAGCCGAACGCACCGACGACGACGAACGTCAGCACGTAGCTGCCGTAGATGTAACCCGCGTCCGCGATCGCGATCATCCCGCCGATCACGTGCCGGTCCCTTCCGCCCGGCGAGCATCGAGTGCACGGTCGAGCCCCTGGTCGTCGAGCAGGTCCTCCATCGCCATCGCCCGTGTGCGATGGAGCAGCAGCCAGAGGTAGAGGAACGTGAAGGCCACGACGCCGACGAACAGGCTGAACAGCATCAGGCCGTCCATGTCGATGTCGCCGTCGGTGTCGAGCACGGTGGCCTCCTGGTGGAGGCTGCGCCAGAGGCGCACCGACCAGTGCACGAGCGGGATCTCGAGGACTGCGAGCAGGCCGATGACGGCGCTGCGCTTGGCGCGGGCGTGGTGGCTCCCGCCGAGCCGGCGCACGGCGAGGTAGCCGATGTACGAGACGAACAGCAGCGCCGTCGTCGTGAGGCGGGCGTCCCACTGCCAGAAGACGCCCCAGGTGAGCCGCCCCCACATCATGCCGACCGCCAGGGTGACCGCCATGAAGACCACGCCGATCTCGGCGCTCGCGCCGGCGAACCGGTCGAAGCCGAGCGAGTGGTTCTTCGAGAACAGGTAGAAGCCCGAACACACCGCCGTCACGGTGAACGCGAGGTAGGCGAGCCAGATCGTCGGCACGTGGACGTAGAGGATCCGCACCGCCTCCTCCTGGTCGCGGTCGGCCGGCGAGAAGCCGAGCCCGAACGCGACGAGCCACCCCATCGTGACGAGCGTCAGCACGCCGAGCACACGCGTGGCGGGCGTACCCGTGCCGAGGCGGCGACCGGTGTCGGTGCCGGCGTCTTGATCGAGGGTGGGGGCGGTCGTCATGGCTACGTTGCTTCCTCGATCAGGGGCCCGAACGCCAGCGCGCCACCGACGCCGAACGCGACGGCGAACACGGCGAGCAGGCCGATCCACGGCCAGCCCTCCGAGAGCGCCACCCCGTCGGTGCCGAGGGCGGATTCCACCGCTCGAGTCGCCCCGATCAGGACGGGCGCCACCACCGGGAGCACGAGCAGCGGGAGCAACGTCTCGCGGCCCGTGAACCCTGCGGTGAGGCCTCCGTACAGCGTACCGACGCAGGCCAGCCCGCACGTCGCGGTGGTCATGGTTGTGACGAGTAACACGAGCCCGCCGAGCGGCAGATCGGCGCCGTACAGCAGCACCGCGGCGATCACCAGCACGATCTCGAGCAGCGCGAGCTGGACCGCGAGCGCCATCGACTTGCCCCAGAAGATCGCGACCGGGTCGACGCCGGCGACCCGGAGCGCGTCGAGCGCGCCGTCATCGGCCTCGATGGCGAACGAGCGCTGGACGAGGACCAGCAGGCTGAAGAGCGTGGCCAGCCAGATGAGCCCGGGCGCCACGCGCTCGAGCACGTTCGTGGCGTCCAACGCGAAGGCGAACATCACCATCGTCACGCCGGCGAACGGCAGCACCTGGTTGACGACCACCTTGCTCCGCCGCTCGATCCGCAGGTCCTTGCCGGCGACGAGGCGGGCGATCCGCCACCGACTCACGACGACGGCACCTCACCACCGACGAGCTCGCCGGCGACATCCACGAGACGGGCGATCCGCCACCGACTCACGACGACGGCTCCCGCACCTGACCGCCGACGACCTCGACGATGCGGTCGGCCAGCGGACCGGCGCGCTCGAGCTCGTGGCTGGCGACGACGACGGTCGCACCTGCGGCAGCGGCCTGGCGGAACACGACGTCGATCTCGTCGCGGGCGGCTGCGTCGAGACCGGCGTGCGGCTCGTCGAGCAGCCAGAGCTCGGCCCGCCGGGCCACCAGGCAGGCCAACGCCGTCCGCCGCTTCTGCCCTGCGGACAACCTGCGGACCGGCACGTCGAGCAACCGGTCGCCCACGCCGAGCCGGGCGATCGCCGCATCGATCTCGTCATCGGTGGCTGCCACGGTGGCGCCCCAGAAGCGCACGTTCTCGGCGACCGTCAGATCGGCGTAGAGCCCGTTGCGATGGCCGAGCAGACCGACGCGCGGTCGGATCGCAGCACGGTGCGTCGCGAGGTCGAGACCGAAGATGTGCCCCTCGCCGCGCGCCAACGGCAGCAGACCGGCGCACAGTCGCAACAGGCTGGTCTTGCCCGCCCCGTTGGGACCCTGCAACAGCACGATCTCGCCGGGTTCGACGTCGAGGGACACGCCGGCCAGCACCGGGAAGCCACCGAGCACCGCAACCGCCTCACGGAGCGCGACGGCTCGATCGGCGTGGCCGCCGTCGGCGGGCGAGCTCGATGCGTCATCGACCATGGACGGGTCACCACGCTACGCCCGAAGACGTGCGGTGGCGCAATGAGCCGGCGTGCGTGACCAGGGGCTTCGCCGAGCGCTCACCGGAACCGCCGACCACCGAACCGGGTTCCCCACTATCGTGAGCACGGTGACGGACCAGTTGACGGCGGGCGACGAGGAGGTCACCGACGCGCCCGCCGACGTCACCGTCGACGCCGACGCGGCGGCGCCGTCGACCGGCGGATCCGCCCGGAGACGCCGGGTCAGCAAGTGGGACCGGCCGCCCGACCCCCACGACTGGCGATTCTTCGTCGGCAACCTGGGCAAGGTGCTGATCGCCACCGGGATGCTGCTGTTCGGGTTCGTCGCCTACCAGCTCTGGGGCACCGGCATCGAGACCGCTCGTGCGCAGAGCTCGCTCAAGGACGAGTTCGCCGCGCTCGTCGCCGCCAACCAGGCCGACGGCGATGCCGAGCCGTCGGCCGACGATCCGGTCGGCGACGACACGGCCGACCCCACAGTGGACGACGTCGTCGACGAGGATCCCGCCGGCGACGACGATGCGGCGGCGGGTGCCGTCCCCGAGCCCGAGACCGGCGCACCCGACCCTCCGGCGGCAGGATCGGCCGGCGATGACCTCACCGACAGCGGCGGCGAGTCGACCGGTTCGGTCGAGGTCGAGCCGGCCGTCGAGGCCGACAGCCCGGTGCCGGGCGCCAACCCCGACGAGCTCCCCGAGCCAGTGATCCAGGACATCCCCGCCATCGAACGCGGCAACCCGCTCGCCCTGCTCGAGATCCCCGCGATCGGCCGCAGCGACATCGTGCTGCCCGGTGTCGCCGTCGACGACCTCAAGAAGGGGCCCGGCCACTACCCCGACACACCGCTACCGGGGCAGCTCGGCAACGCATCGATCGCCGGCCACCGCACGACGTACGGCTCGCCGTTCTTCGACGTCGATCAGCTCGAGGCCGGCGACGAGCTGATCGTCACGATGGCCAACGGCGACCAGTTCACCTACGAGGTCACGTTCACCGAGATCGTCGCCGCCACCGACTACTGGGTCGTGACGACGCGCGATTCCTCGATCGCCGAATTGACGCTCACCTCGTGCCACCCGAAGTACACCGCACGCGACCGCATCGTCGTGCACTCGGTGCTCAACCCGGCGAAGTCGGCCAACGTCGGTGTCCCGACCTTCTACGACCTCGGCGAGGACACCGAGGAGTTCCCCGGCGACGACCCCACCCTGGCCGAGCCGGCCGGCGAGCCGGCGACCGCGGGCGCCGACGCCGACGAGGACCCGGCCGGGCAACCCGCCGCCGACCCGGGTGCCGCACCCACCGGCGCCGACGAGCCGACCGGCGAGGTGCGACCGGCCGATGGCGAGGCGCCGGCGGCCGACGACGGCGACGCCCTGCCGGGCACGGGTTCCGCCGGCAGCGGCGATGGAGGTGACGACCGAGCGGCCCCCGGCGACGGGTTCAGCTTCCAACCGGTCGGCGAGGCCGAGGACGCGTTCGCCAGGGGCTGGTTCCACGACAGCGAGGCCTTCCCGCAGATCGCGCTCTGGGGTGCGGCTCTGACCGTCGTCGCGCTCGCGGCCTACGCGCTGAGCCGCCGGTTCCGCCACGACTCGATCGGCCTCCTCGCCGGCATCCTGCCCTTCGTGGTCGGGTTGTACTTCTTCTTCCAGAACGTCAACCGGCTGCTGCCACCGGGTCTCTGACCGGAACGTACGGCCACCGGCGCGCCCGAACCCGCGCCGCGGCTCGACCGGCGACGGGGATCGCCGAGCGGGAAGGCAGAGGCACGCGAAGATGCTGCGAGTCGCAGGAGCACTGACCCATGGGTCTCGGCGAACCCGCTGCAGGGGCACGGAGCCGGACCGGCTCACTGAACGAGTAGGACGAGAAGGACGAGGAGCACCGTGGGGCGTGGAGCAGACGAATTCCAACCCGGCTCGAGAGCCGCTGAGCGAGTGGGACGTACCGCCACGCAGTGCTGGTGCGGTTCGGCACTGGCCGGCTGCCCCGTCTGCGGGCACGGTCGTCGCGGCCCCGTGGTCCGGACGCTTCGACGATGGGCGGGGAGGCGGTGCACTGCGTGCTTCGACTCGGGTCTTGCGTGCCCGCAAGGCCACGGCCCCTCGCCCGAGATCGCCGGTCCGTCACCGGCAGCACGCAGCGGCACCGACGACGAACCATCCCGCGAGCCGTGTCCGGCCTGCGGAGGACGAGGCGTCTTCCGGGCCAACCCGCCCATCGCCTGTCGCAGCTGCGGCGGCAGTGGAACCGTCTGATTCGACCGACACGAGGCCACGACGTCGGCCGCGCGACGTGAGACCAGGAGTGCGGCGCCCGTGAGCACCGGAGCTCCGGGGCGGGCCGGGGCCCGGCCGCTCGCCCACGCGAGAGCGCGAGCGCTAACGGCTCGCGTCGCGGATGCGGACGAAGCTGAACGGGAGCCGGGAAGCGAGCATCCGATCCATCAGGACACCCAGCCGGGGGGTGAACCGCAGCTCGACCCCTGCTGCGATGTGCAGCGCCAGGAGGTCGTCGTAGCGATCGACGGACGTCGGGTACCGCACGTCGTCGGCGATGTATTGCCCATCGGCCTCCTCCCAGGGCCGGAAGCCGGCGGCGTCGAACGAGTAGCGATAGATGTGCCCCGATCTGACGCGGTCGAGCCACGAGATCTCGGCGGCGCAGACCCGGGACGCCTCGGTCTCGAACACATCGGTGAGGATCGCCTGCTGCTCGGCGTCGTACGCCCACACGCTGATGCGGGGACAGTCACGCGGAAACCAGTACAGCGGCGAGTGCGCCTCGTCGATGGCCCAGACCTGTGGCGGGTGGCCGGGATTGGTCGGGGGTACGTGCGGGGCGAAGCGCCGGAGGCCGCCGTCCTCGCTGTAGTGGTACAGCGTCGTCACGCCCGGGGTGTGCACGGCAGGCTCCTCGACCGCCCGCGCCATCAGTTCCGCCCGCTGCTCCTCGCTCAACACAGCGTCATCGTCGCGCATCTCAGCCGCCCCGGAAATCCGGTCGCCGCTTGTCGAGGAACGCTTGGCGACCCTCCTGCGCATCCGCGCTCGCCCAGGCGAGCCGTCGCGCCTGTTCGACGAGCTCGTCGCGGGTCGGCTCACCACCCGACGTCTCGAGCGCCAGCTTGTGGCCGGCGATCGTCAACGGTGCCAGCTCGGCGATGCGGGCCGCCCACTCCAGCGCATCGTCGAGGTCGCCGAGGCGGTGCACGGAACCCATCTAGTGCAGCTCCTCGCCCCGATACGTCTGCGCGGCGAGCAGCATCGACCGCGCCACGGGCCAGCCGAACTCGCGGGTGAGCCGCTCGACGGTCCAGTGATCGACCACCAGCCCGAGGCGCGCGGCGGGAACGCCGACGATGCTGTCCGGCGTAGCGACCCGGAGGTCGCAGACCGCGGCGAGCTGCGCGCCGGCGCCGAGGGCAGGACCGTCGATGGCCGCGACCACCGGCGCCTGCAGCGTCGTGAAGCCGCGCAACACCCGCCCGAGATCGGCTGCGAACACGCCCTCGTCGACGCCGTGCAGATCGGCACCGGCACTGAAGGCCGGTGGTGATCCCGTCAGTACCACCACCCGGGCGTCGGCGGCGGACGCCTGCGCGTCGAGGAGGCCGAGCAACGTCGCGTGATCGACCGCGTTCCGCCTCTCGGGGCGATCGAGCGTGATCAGCATCACACCGTCGGCGACGTCGTTGCGGTCCTCGGCCCGTACCATGCCGTCACTGTATGGCTGATCCGAACGACGACCCGGTTCGACGTCGCCGCGCCCAGGTCGCCCAGTGGACACTGCTGGCCAACCGGATCGGCTATCTCGTGCTGGCGCTCGCCGTGAGCCTCTTCGTGGTGGCGTTCGTGTTCTCGTTCACGGCGACGATGGCCACGTTGATCGTGATCTGCCTCGTCGTGTCGTTCGCGCTCCTCGCTCCGAGCATCGTGCTCGGCTACGCCGTCAAGGCCGCCGAGCGGGAGGATGCCGAACGCGGGCTCTAATGGCTACCCTTGGGTAACCAGATGAACACTCAGCGTCTCACCGCCGATGCTCGCCGCGAGCAGATCCTCGATGTCGCGATCGACGTGTTCGGCCGCAGCGGCTATTTCGGTGCTTCGATGAACGACATCGCAGATGCCGCCGGCGTCACGAAACCGGTGCTCTACCAGCACTTCGACTCGAAGGGCGACCTCTACAGCGCGCTGCTCGACGAGGTCGGGAACCGGATGCTGAGCGCCATCGCGAAGGCCACCGCCGACGCCACCGACGGCAAGCAGCAGACCGAGCAGGGCTTCCTCGCCTACTTCCGCTGGGTGGCACACCGTCATCACGAGTTCATGCTCCTGTTCGGCGGGAGTGCGCACCGCGACGGCGAGTTCACCGCCCAGATCCGCCGCATCACCGAGGACGCGGCCGAGGCGATCGCGCCGCTCATCGCGGTCGAGATCGACGAGGAGCATCGGCGCACGCTGGCCCATGCCATCGTCGGCCTCGCCGAGGGCGCCAGTCGCCGCCTGGTCGGCTCGGGCACCGCCTTCGATCCCGACGAGATCGCCAGCGAGGTCAGCGCGCTCGCCTGGGCGGGTCTTCGCGCCGTCCACCCCGTCGACTGAACGCGGTCGGGCGTTCGCCACACACTGGCGCCCGGACTCGATCGCACCACGGCACACCGGCCGAGCTCTGCTCCGGCTGGCGTCGGTGATACCGCGGAAGAGGGCGCGTTCGAGATCGAGATCTCGGTGGCTCGGCGATCGCTGTCACCGCGTCCGACTGCGGCCGCTGCAAGCGCCTTCAGTTCGCACTCAAGCTGCGCGCCGGCGACGCCGATCACAGTGTGATGTTGAAATTCGGCCACAGCCTCGTCGTCGCAACCGCGGTGCTCGTCGTCCCGTCGGTCGCCGTCGCGGCAGTGGACTCGACCGACGCAGTGAGCGACCTGGCGACCGAGGCCGCCGAGCTGATCGCCGAGGAACAGGCGCTGATCGAGCTGGCCGATCCGGCGAGCGACCAGACTGCGACGGACCGCACGACCGCCCGGGCCCAACTCCGCACGGTCGATGCCCGCGCCGCCGCCCTCCTCGACCAGTTCGAGCAGCTCGACGTCGAGCTGACCGAAACGATCCGCCTCGTGATGGCGCCGCTCCCCGACCCGGAGGGCCGCTCGGCGCAGGAGCTCGCGACGCTGACCCCTCCGGGCGTCGTCTACGACGCAGCGATCGACGATCTGCTCAGGATCGCCGCCACCCCAGCGGCGGTCACCCCGGTCACCGACGGCAGCAGCAGCCGGTCCTTCGGCCTGCTGGCCGTCGCCGCCTTCTCCTTGCTCGTGCTCGGTCTGGCTGCGCTCACCAACACGCTGCGGCGCCGCCCGAGCACCGATGAGCTCGCCGCGATGGCCTGGAGCGACGGCCTGACCGGCCTCGCCAACCGTCGCCGGTTCGACCACGACCTGCGCACCACCGACGAGCAGAGCGTGCCCACCGCGGTGATCATGCTCGACGTCGACCACTTCAAGATCGTCAACGACACGTACGGACACCGGGTCGGCGACGAAACCCTCTGCGCGGTCAGCGCGATGCTGTCACGCCACGTCCGCCGCGACGACGTCGTGTACCGCTACGGCGGCGAGGAGTTCTGCGTGTTGCTCTCCAATGCGACGACCCAGGATGCACAGATCGTGGCCGAGCGCATCGTCGAGGCCGCCCGGATGATCACCCTCCCCGACGGCGCGCACATCACCGTCTCGGTCGGTGTCGCAGATGCGGTCGCCGGCGCCGTCACCGACGCCGTGCAGGTCGCCGACCGCGCCCTCTATGCGGCGAAGGAGCTCGGACGCGACCAGGTCGTCAGCGCCCCGGACCGCAAGTTCGCCTCGATCTGAGCCGACGTCGACCCGGGCCCCGTCGCCGGCGCCTTCACCATTCTGTGCCAGTCTGTGCCAGTCGCCACGACCCCCGACGTCGCATCGGCTGCCACAAAGCCCCGTTCACCATTCTGTGGCAGTCATCACGACCGCCGACGTCGCATCGACTGCCCCCAAGGTCAGGAGCAACCGACTCTGCGGCAGTCATCACGACCGCCGACGTCGCATCGACTGCCCCCAAGGTCAGGAGCAACCGACTCTG
>NZ_JASJCS010000129.1 GCF_030065885.1 Ilumatobacter sp.
TTGACCACCGTGCCCGAGTTCGGCGCGTGCACGAGCTGCCCGTTGCCGAGGTAGATGCCGACGTGGCTGATCGGCGAGTAGTAGAAGAGCAGGTCGCCGGGCGCAGGCGGCTGCGACTCCTCGTATCCCGTCGGGTGCCGCCCAGCCCGGCGACCTGCTCTTCTACTACTCGCCGATCAGCCACGTCGGCATCTACCTCGGCAACGGGCAGCTCGTGCACGCGCCGAACTCGGGCACGGTGGTCAAGATCGCGACGGTGCGCTGGAACAAGGTCACCGCGGTCGGCCGACCTGGCTAGTCGATCGGGCTGCGCACGGGCTCGGGCCAATAGCCCTCGCCTGCCGGAGCTCGGCTGCTCGCTTCGCTGCGCTCCTCGCCTCCCCACCACGTCCGGCGCGGTCGACAGTTGCGAGATGACTGGCTTCGCCTGCCGTGCTCGCATCTCCGCTTCGCTCCGACGGCTCGCCCACCTCCGCTGGAGCACGCGCTCGATCGGCGGCGGTCGAGTCCGAGCCACCACGTCCGCCGAAGCGGTGTTGCTCGCTGGCCGATCATCGCCGGACGCCGATCGCGGGCTTCCGGGGTGAGTGGGGGCGCCGCTACGGTCGCTGCGTGGCGATCGATCACGAACGGGTCAGCGGGTGGCTGCGTGACCACGTCGACCGCGCCGAGCCACCCTTCTCGTTCGACCTCATCGTCGGGGGCCGGTCGAACCTGACCTATCGGGTCACCGGTGCCGACGGCCACCGCTTCGTCCTGCGCCGACCGCCGACCGGCCACGTGCTCGCCACGGCCCATGACATGGCGCGCGAGCATCGCATCATCACGGCGGTCGGGCGGACCGACGTGCCGGTTCCCCGCACACTCGGTCTGTGCACCGACGAGGGTGTCAACGGCGCACCGTTCTACGTGATGGAGTTCGTCGACGGCGAGGTGCTCGACAGCGCCGAGAAGGCCGAGGCGATGTCGCCCGACCGACGGCGGTCGGCGAGCGAGCACCTGGTCGAGGTCCTCGCCATGCTCCACGCGGCCGACGTCGACGAGATCGGGCTCGGTGACCTCGCCCGCCGTCAGGGCTACATCGAGCGTCAGATCAAACGGTGGAGCACGCAGTGGGCCAACTCGAAGACGCGCGAGTTGGCGGCCATCGACGACGTCGCCGCCCATCTCGCTGCCAACGTGCCCGAGCAGCAGGGGGTCGTGGTCGCGCACGGCGACTACCGGTTCGGGAATTGCCTGACCGACGCCGCCGAGGGCCGGATCGCGGCGGTCCTGGACTGGGAGCTGTGCACGCTGGGCGACCCGCTCGCCGACCTCGGGTACCTCGGGGTCTACTGGGCCAAGCCGGGCGGCGAGGCGCGCCACAACGATCCCACCGGCGCCGAGGGGTTCCTGACGTTCGCCGAGGTCGTCGATCGCTATGCGGCGCTGACCGGGCGAGACGTCGGCCGGATCGGCTACTACGTCGCGTTCTCCTCGTGGCGGCTCGCGGTCATCAGCGAGGGCGTCTATGCCCGCTACATCAACGGTGCGATGGGGGACCAGCCCGATCCCGAGGCGATCGCCCTGTTCCGGAGCTCGACGGAGGATCTCGCCACCGCCGCTCTCGACGCGCTGCGGAGCACGGCGTGACCGACCTGCTCGACGGGTGGACGGCGGCGTCGTTCACGGCGGCCGGCTACACGCGGGAGACGTATCGACGCGGTTCCGGCCCGGTCGTCGTCGTGATTCACGAGGTGCCCGGCATCACCCCGAACGTCATCCGGTTCGCCGACGAGGTGGTCGAGCGCGGGTTCACGGTCGTGATGCCCGATCTGGTCGGCACGCCGGGCAAGGAGTTCACCCAGGGCTACGCGGCGATCTCGCTGCTCAAGGTGTGCGTGGCGCGCGAGTTCACGACGTGGGCGCTGAACCGCACGTCGCCGATCATCGCCTGGTTGCGGGCTCTTGCGAAGGCTGCGCACGCCGAGGTCGGTGGGCCGGGCGTCGGCGCGGTCGGCATGTGCTTCAGCGGTGGATTCGCGCTCGGCATGATGGTCGACGATGTCACGCTGGCGCCGGTGCTGTCGCAGCCCTCGTTGCCGCTGCCGTTCGGCCGGTCCGAGCGACGCGGCGACGTCAACCTGTCGCCCGACGACGTCGAGACCGTCGTACGGCGTGCCCAGCACGGCTGCCAGGTGCTCGGGTTGCGCTACACCGACGACATCGCGGTCGGCACTCGCTTCGACACGTTGCGCGAGATGCTGGGCGATTCGTTCATCGCCGTCGAACTGCCGAGCGTGCACCAGCGAGACCACTCGGTCCTCACCGAGCAGCGCCACGATCCGACGGTGGAACGGGTGCTCGACTTCCTCGCCGAGAAGCTCCTCTCGACACACTGACCATACCCCGGTAGGGTATTGATATGGCGCAGCCCGGCTACCACGACGACAAGGCCGCCGTCCTCGCCCGCCTCAAGCGGGTCGAGGGCCAGGTTCGCGGTCTGCAGCGGATGGTCGACGACGACGTCTACTGCATCGACGTGCTCACCCAGGTCTCGGCGGCCACGAAGGCGCTCCAGAGCGTCGCCGTCCAGCTCCTCGACGACCACCTCCGCCACTGCGTCGCTCACGCCGTCCAATCCGACGATGCCATCGAGTCCGATCGCATCATCACCGAAGCCAGCCGTGCGATCGAGCGTCTGGTCAAGTCCTGAGGTGCCACGATGACCGACACCCTCACCTTCAGCGTTCCCGGCATGACCTGCGGTCACTGCGAGGCGGCCGTCAAGCACGAGGTCGGCGCGCTCGCCGGGGTGACCGGCGTCACGGTCGACCTCGAGAGCAAGGTGGTCACCGTCGAGGGCACGGCGCTCGACCCGTCTGCAATCGTCGAGGCGATCGATGAAGCCGGCTTCGACGCCACCTGAGTGGCGAGTTGTGTCAGACACAACTCGCGACGTGGTGGGGGTCGACCTCGACGTCACGGGGATGACGTGCGCCGCGTGTGCGGCGCGCATCGAGCGCAAGCTCAACAAGCTCGACGGCGTCACCGCCACCGTCAACTACGCGACCGAGAAGGCGCACGTGCGCGTCGCCGACGATGCCGCCGCTGCGCACGATCTGATCGCCACGATCGAGGCGACCGGGTACGGCGCACACCTCCCGTCGCCGGGTGTCGACGAGCCGGACCGGCTCGGGTTCCTGCGCCGTCGGCTGATCGTGGCGGTGGCGCTCGGCGTGCCGGTCCTCCTGTTGTCCATGGTGCCGCCGCTGCAGTTCGACGGCTGGCAGTGGGTCGCACTCGCCCTGGCCACGCCGGTGGCGACGTGGGCGGCGTGGCCGTTCCATCGTGCGATGGCGCTCAACCTGCGCCACGGCCAGGCCACGATGGACACCCTCATCTCGGTCGGGGTGACCGCGGCGTACCTCTGGTCGCTGTGGGCGCTCCTGTTCACGCCGGCCGGCGAGATCGGGATGGAGATGTCGATGTCGCTCGACATCGGCCCTGCCGGCGGCGAACACCACATCTACCTCGAGGTCGCCTCCACCGTGGTGGCGTTCATCCTCGCCGGCCGGTACTTCGAGGCGCGGGCGAAGCGGCGCGCCGGCGACGCGCTGCGGTCGCTGCTCGACCTCGGGGCGAAGGACGTCGCAGTCCTCCAGCCCGACGGCAGCGAGCGGCGCCTCCCGATCGACGAGCTGGTCGTCGGCGACCGGTTCGTGGTCCGTCCCGGCGAGAAGATCGCGACCGACGGCCGCGTCGTCGACGGGCGATCGGCGGTCGATCGCTCGCTCGTGACGGGTGAGAGCGTTCCCGTCGAGGTCGGCGCAGGCGATGCCGTCATCGGTGCGACCGTGAACGCTCACGGGCGACTCGTCGTCGAGGCCGTACGGGTCGGTGCCGACACGCAGCTGGCGCAGATGGCGCAGCTCGTCGAGGAGGCGCAGTCCGGGAAGGCGCCGGTCCAGCGGCTCGCCGATCGCGTGGCCGGTGTGTTCGTGCCCGTCGTCATCGCGCTCGCGATCGGGACGCTCGTCGGCTGGCTGGTCGTCACGGGTGAGTCGCAGCGCTCGTTCAGCGCTGCCGTCTCCGTGCTGATCATCGCCTGCCCGTGTGCGCTCGGACTGGCCACACCCACCGCCCTCCTCGTCGGCACCGGTCGTGGCGCCCAGCTCGGCATCCTGATCAAGGGCCCCGAGATCCTCGAGTCGACGCGCCGGGTCGACACGATCGTGCTCGACAAGACGGGCACGGTCACGACCGGCGTGATGACGCTCGTCGATGTCCAGCCGACGGGCGGCGCGAGCCGCGACGAGGTGCTCACGCTCGCCGCCGCACTCGAGTCGGGCAGTGAGCACCCGATCGCCCGTGCGGTCGTCGCCGGAGCCGACGGGCTCGTGCTGCCCCGGGTCGACGGGTTCGAGAACCGGCCCGGGGTGGGCGTCACCGGCACGATCGACGGCGTCGCCCACGAGATCGGCCGGGCCCAGACCGACGTCGAGCGGGGCCCGGGCGCCACGGTGGTCGAGCTACGACGCGATGGGCACGTGCTCGGCCATCTCGCCGTGGCCGACACCGTCAAGGCGACGAGCGCCGACGCGGTCGTCGGATTCCGGCGGCTCGGGCTCGAGCCCGTACTGCTCACCGGCGACCACCAGGCGACCGCCGACGCGATCGCTGCCGAGGTCGGCATCGCCGAGGTGCGCGCCGACGTGATGCCCGCCGACAAGGTGGCCACCGTCGCCGCGCTCCAGGCCGATGGCAAGGTCGTGGCGATGGTCGGCGACGGGGTGAACGACGCTGCCGCGCTCGCGCAGGCCGACCTCGGGATCGCCATGGGGAGCGGCACCGACGTCGCGATCGAGGCGAGCGACCTCACGCTCGTGCGCGACGACCTGCGCTCGGCGGGTGATGCGATCCACCTCTCGCGGCGCACGCTCGCCACCATCAAGGACAACCTGTTCTGGGCCTTCGGCTACAACGTGCTGGCCATCCCGCTCGCCATGGCCGGCCGTCTCTCGCCGGCGATCGCGGGCGCCGCCATGGCGTTCTCGAGCTTCTTCGTCGTCTCCAACTCCCTCCGCCTCCGCCGCTTCCGGGCCGCTGGACGGACGCTCAGGTAGCCAGCGAGGCCGCCGCGATCGAGCGGGCAGCCCGGTAGTCGGCCTTGCCGTTGGGGGCCCTCGGCACCTCGTCGACGAACACGACCCGCTTGGGTGCCTTGTAGCCCGCCAGCTGGCCCTTCACCGCGGCGATGACGTCCGCTTCGGTCGGTGAGGCGCCGCCGGCGAGCGACGCCACCGCCGTCACGGCCTGGCCGAACCTGTCGTCGTCGATGCCGACGACCAGGCAGTCGACGACGCCGTCGACCCGCTTGACCGCCTCTTCGACCTCTTCGGGGTAGATCTTCTCGCCGCCCGAATTGATCACCTGGCTGCCGCGACCGAGCAGGATCAGCGAACCGTCCGCGGCGACCTGGGCGAGATCGCCGGGGAAGGAGTAGCGCACGCCGTCGATCACGCGGAACGTCCGCGCCGACTTCTCCGGGTCCTTGAAGTAGCCGATCGGCACGAGTCCGCCGGCCGCGACCATGCCGATCTCGTCGGACCCGGGCGTGACCTCGGTGTCGTCCTCCTTGAACACCTTGGTGGTCGGGCTCTGGGTGAAGCGCGCCGTCTCGGTCTTCACGCCCCGCATGGTGACCTGGTTGCCCATCGAGCCCTCGCTCGAGCCGATCGCGTCGTAGAGGATCACCTGGGGGATGCGGTCGAGGAGGGCCTCCTTGACCTCGGTCGTCCACATCACGCCCGACGACATGATCATCTGCAGCTTCGACGTGTCGTAGGGCTCGCCTCGTTCGATCGCCGCGTCGAGCGCCGCGATCAGCGGCTTCGCGAACGAGTCGCCGACGATCGTGTTGTGCGTGGCCCCGTGCCGCTCACTGGCGCGGAACATCTCGTCGGCGTCGAGGCTGCGGCTCGTCAGCGTGATCACGTGGCCGCCCGCGAGATGGTGCATCATCGCGCCGAGCCAGAGCCCGGTGCCGTGCATGAGCGGCGCGCCGGTGATCGACACCGACCCCGTGCCCTGCTCGTGCAGGTCCCGCACGAGGGGCGCGATCGCGTCGGCCGTCTCGGGCACGGGCAGGCCGAGGCCGCCGAAGCCGAGCGTGGCGAAGAAGCCGGTGATCTCGCCGATCGGGTACATCACGCCCTTCGGCATGCCGGTCGTACCGCCCGTGTACAGCATGTACACGTCGGACTCGTCGCGTTCGAGCCTCGCCATCGGCTCGTTCGCGGCGATCACATCGTCGTACCCGACCGCGTCTGCGACGTGGTGGTCGCCTCCGTCGTCGACCTCCATCAGCAACCGGAGCTTCGGCAGCTGCTCGGCGACGCGTGCGACCCGGTCGCCGAGCGACGAGTGGAAGACCAGTGCCTCCGCGTCGGCGTTGTCGAGCAGGTAGCGCAGCTCGTCGTCGAGATAGCGGTAGTTGACGTTGACCGGCACCGCACGCATCTTGAACGCCCCGAACTGGGCCTCGAGGTACTCGTTGCCGTTGTACAGGTACAGGCCGATCTTCGAGTCGGGCCCGAGGCCCGCCGCATCGAACGCGGTGGCGAGGCGTGCGGCGTGCTCGTCGTAGACCCGCCACGTGTGCGTCACGTCGCCGCTCGTCACCGCCGGCGCATCGGGAACGGCATCCGCGATCGATTCCCACACGGTGGCCCAGTGCATCTCCATGCGGTGCGACGATAGGCGGCTCGCCCATGGTGGTCTGCCAGCGGAGTCACCCGGCGGGGCCGGTTCGCGAGACTGGTTTGCGTGCCAGGGTCGCGCGCGTTCGTCGGAGTGTTCCCGCCACCGCCTGTCGTGGCCGAGCTCGATGCGATCGGACGCTGGCCCGGTCCCCGGTGGGTGCCGGCGCAGCAGTTGCACGTCACGCTGCGGTTCCTCGGCGACGACGTCGACGTCGATGCGGTCGAGCGGCAGCTGGTCGAGCGGTTCCGCGGCAGTCGTGCGAGCGTCGCGCTGGGTCCGGCTGTCGAACAGCTCGGGCGGCATGTGATCTGCGTGCCTGCCGGTGGCCTCGACGCGCTCGCAGGGTCGATCGACGAGGCGTTGGACGAGCTCGTCGGGCCTCGGGACCGGCCGTTCGTCGGCCACCTCACGCTGGGCCGGATTCGCCGCGGGGGCGGGCGGCCGTCGCCGATCGGCGAGCCGATCGAGCTGTCGTGGATCGCCCACACGGTGCGCCTGGTCGTGAGCGAGCTGTCGCCGGACGGTGCTCGCTACGTCGACATCGCCGAGCTCCCGCTCGACGGACCGACGACCGCCTGACGCCGTGTGCACGTGAACGGGGACGTATCGGGAAGCGCGCCCCGGGGTCGGCACCGACCTCGCCGGACCCGGCCGAGAGTTCAGCGTGGCCGGTGCTGCGTGCCCTCGCCCCACGTGACGATCAGCATCCGTCCCTCCCCGCGAGCATCGGCGGTGTGCCACGTGCCCGCGGGCACGACGATGTAGTCGGGTGCCGAGACGGCGATCTCGCTCGCCGTCGTGCCGTCGTCGAGGTGGAAGTGCACGGTGCCGGACGTGACGGCGATCAGCTCGTCGCCGGCCGGATGCATCTCCCAGACGCCCCAGTCCGAGCTCATCGTCATGCCGGTGACGAGCCGGCCGCTGTGCAGCTCGGTGCGCTCGCCGATCGTCTCCCAGAAGTCGGGCGTGACGTCGACGAGCGACGTCTCGGGACCGGTGCCGAGGTGGAGGAACGTCGCTGAGGGGTCGTGAGCGGCCGGCATCGCGCTCAGTCCTCGACGTCGGGCTCGACGACGCTGAAGCCCTCCATCTCGGCCTCGATCTGCTCGTGCGTCGGGTGGGCGATCGTGGTCTGCACCATCCACTCGTGACCGAACGGGTCGGCGAAGGAGCAGCTCCGCTCTCCGTACGCCTGGTCCTCGGGGGGACGATGCCCTGTGGCGCCGTGGTCGAGCGCGGTCTGCCACACCGCGTCGACGTCGTCGACGTTGAGGTTGAGCTTGACCGGTGTGCCGCCGACGGTGCGCGGGCTCACGGAGCCATAGTCGGGATACTCGTCGGCGAGCATCAGCATCGATCCCCCGATCAGGAGCTGGCAGTGACCGATCCTGCCGTCGTCGCCGACGTACCGGACGAGCTCGGTCGCGTCGAAGATGTTGCGGTACCAGTCGATCGCAGCGGCGGCGTCGTGGACCGACAGGTACGGCGTGATGCCGGCGAGCTGCGAGCCGTCGCCGGTTGCCTCGGTGGTGGCCCCGGCGGGCTCCGCGCTCTCGGATCGGGTGGTGGATGGGCTGGACATCGTGGTGCTCCTCTCGGGCAGGTCGACGGTCGGGGTCAGGGCGGCGGTGAGTCGGGTGCGCAGATCGTCGGCGAAGCGGCGGTCGGGGGCCGCCGGCTGGTCGTCGTGACGGAGCGACTCGAAGGCGGTCACGTCGTCACCTCCTCGTCGTGCAGCTGTTCGTAGAGCTCGCGGAACGCACGGCGCGCTCGCACGAGCAGTGTCTCGGTCGCATGCACCGTGCGGTCGAGCACCTCGGCGACGCGTGGTACGGGGAGGTCGTCGACGTATCGCAGCGTCAGCGCGGCGCGATGGTGGGCGCCGAGCCGGTCGAGCACGTCACGAGCCGCGAAGCCGTCGAGCTCGGCATCCCACGGATCGTCATCGACCGATGGCTCGTCGACGGCGCGCAGGTTGCGCGCCTCGCGCTCGAGCCGTCGCCAGTGGTCGACCAGCTTGTGGCGGGCGATGCCGACCAGCCAGGCCGTGGTGACCTCGCGGACCGCGTCGCGCCGGATCGACTCGACGGCCGCCATGAACGACTCGGCGGTGAGATCCTCGGCGGTCGTGCGGTTGCGGCACCGGTGGAGCAGGTAGCCGTAGACCTCGGGCAGCGCGCGGTCGTACAGCTCGAGGAGCGCCGAGCCGTGGTCGGCGGTGCTCGTCGGCTGGCTCATACCCCATCATCGTTGCAGCCCGCCGAACTCCGACACCCCGCCCTGACCGGTAGCCGTCGTCGGACCGATCGCGCGCTCGAGTCCGTCCCGCCCTCGGATCGTCGGCCGACGGCGGTGTTCGACGGGGTCGATGTGTCAGGCTCGGGGCGTGGAGGTCACCGACACCCGTCACCGCGAGGTGATCACCGCTGCATGGAACGCGTACGGCGACCGGCGGAGGATCGAGCGCCTCGACGAGCTCAGCGCCATGGTCTCGACCAACCGCGTGTACCGCCTCGTGCTCGACGACGGGTCGACGGTGATCGGCAAGTCGACGAACTACGGATCGTTCTTCCTGTTCGCCGAGGATCACGAACGGCTCCACCAGACGATCGAGCTCCTGGCGGGCGGGCCGTTCGGCCGGTTCCTCGCCCGGATCCTCACGGACGACGGCAAGCCGTACCTGTACTACGACGGCGAGATGTGGGCCGTGTTCTACGAAGAGGCGACCGTCCGCCGGAAGCTGCCGAAGGTGCTCGCCGACGACGATGTGACACAGCTCGGTGGGGAGATCGCCCGGTTCCACAGGGCGTGCTCGAACGTCGCGCGGCTGCTCCCCGCGCCCTCGAAGACGGCCAAGTCCGATGCCGTCAACCTGTACGAGATGCTCGGCTCGCGCAACGCCGCCCAGCACTTCGGCCTCGACCCCAGCCGGCTCGATCTGGTCCGGCGGCACACCCACCGGTTCCTCATGGCCGTGTACGAGACCGGGTACGACTACTGGCCCAAGATGCCGGTGCTGATCGACTGGAACCTCGGCAACTTCTCGGTCGACGCGGTCGACGCGAGCGACGCGGTCGACGCGCGCGAACCCGGCGCACCGCCCGACCGGTCACGGTTCCGCTTGTTCAGCCGCTGGGACTACGACTGGTTCCGCATCGAGTCGCGTCTGCTCGACTTCTACTTCCTCTCCCGGGTGGCGTCCCGAACCGGTGATCGGTCGACGTTCACGTACGGTTCCCACACGCTGCTCGAACCGCGCTTCCGCCGGTTCCTGGCGGCGTATCAGGCGGAGTACCCGCTCTCGGCGGCCGAGCTGCGATTCCTCAAGGAGGCCTACCGCTTCTTCCTGCTCAACTACGTGGTTCGCGAAGGCCGCTACTTCTTCCGCTACGAGTTCTGGCAGCAGCTGCTCCACGACGCCGTCGACGTCCACCTGCCGGCCCTCGACGAGCTCGACCTGTCACCGCTCCTCCACGACATCGTGTAGGTCGCGGACCGGGGCGTCAGCCGCTCGACGAGATCGCGTGCTCGCGACGGGTGGCCAGCCGCTTGATGTTGCCGAGGTGGCGGGCCATCACCAGCGCGCAGATGCCGGCCGAGGCGAGCACCTCCCATGCGTTCTGACGAACCAGGCCGACGCCGACCGGGAGGATGGCGACGATCACGATCGACGCGACCGACGCCTTCTTCGTCAGCCGGGAGATCACGAACCACAGCGCGACGAGCCCAGCGAACACGAACGGTGACAGCACCGCGAAGACACCACCACCGGTCGCGACACCCTTGCCGCCCCGGAATCGTTGCCAGGCCGGGAACACGTGGCCGATCACGGCCACCGCGCCCAGCAGGTAGCCGGCGGCTCGTCCGTCGACCAGCAGCCCGAGTCCGGCTGCGAGCGCCCCTTTCGCAGCATCGAGCACGAACACCCAGACGCCGCGTCGCCATCCGAGCACGCGGGTGATGTTCGAGGCGCCGGGGTTGCCGGATCCGACGCTGCGGATGTCGATGCCGTTGGCGCGGGCCACGAGCATCGCGCTGGGGAACGTGCCGATCAGGTACGCGATCGGCAAGAGGAGCACCCACATGGTCAGCGCCGGCCGAGCCTCACCGGGGTCGGTCGGCGGGAGTGGTCCATCATCGGCACCGGGATCGCGGCCGGGTCGACCTCGGCCAGTGCGAGCTCGCCGTCGCCGCCGACACATTCGGGGTCGGGCCCGTCGAGGGGGAGACCGGTGAAGAACTTCGCCGCCATGCACCCGCCCTGGCAGGCGTCGTACGAGCCACACGACGCACACGCACCCGCCGATTCGGGTTCACGGAGCTCGAGGAACAGGTCGCTCTCGCGCCAGACGCCGGCGAAGCCGCCGGCATGCCTGACGTTGCCGGCCTTGAACCGGTCGTGGATCACGAACGGGCAGGCATAGACGTCGCCGACCGGGTCGATGAGGCACACGACCCGGCCCGCTCCGCAGAGGTTGAGGCCCGGGAGCGGTTGCTCACCGAGGGCGTTGAGGTGGAAGAACGAGTCGCCGGTCAAGACGTCGTCGCCGCGGTCGAGCAGCCACTCGTAGATCTGTCGCTGCTGTGCGTCGGTCGGGCGGAGCTCGTGCCACGAGTCGGCGCCGCGGCCGGATGGTCGCAAGCGCGTGACGCGGAGCTGGGCCCCGAACGAGTCGGCGAGCGCCTTGAACTCGTCGAGTTGGTCCACGTTGTGGCGGGTGACGACGACCGAGATCTTGAACGGTCCGAACCCGGCGTCGCGGAGGTGCTCCATCGCGCGGATCGCGGTGGCGTGCGAACCGTCGCCGCGGACGGCGTCGTTGGTGGCCGCATCGGTGCCGTCGAGGCTGATCTGGACGTCGAGGTAGTCCATCGCCGTGAGGCGGCGCGCCGCCTCGGCGTCGATGTACGCGCCGTTCGTCGAGAACTTCACCCCGATGCCCTGGCCGATCGAGTACTCGACGATCTCGAAGAAGTCGCGGCGGATCATCGGTTCGCCACCGCCGATGTTGACGTAGAAGACCTGGAGGTCGCGCAGCTCGTCGACGACGCGCTTCGCCTCGGCCGTCGTCAGCTCGTGCGGGTCCCGTCGGCCCGACGACGAGAGGCAGTGCACGCACTGCAGGTTGCACGCGTAGGTGAGCTCCCACGTCAGGCAGATGGGCGCATCGAGGCCGCGTTTGAGCTGGTCAACCAGCGCGGTCATCGAGCATCTCCGATTCGATCAGTGTCTGCAGCGCCCGCTCGAACGACCCGCGGCGCTGCGGTGCGATCCGGCAGGCGTCGAGCGTGGCGGCCACGGTTGCATGGTGCTCGAGCTCGGTGACGACGCGCACCACATCGGGATCCTTGAGGAACACCAGCCGCCGGGTGTCGTAGTGATAGGCCAGGGCGCCGAACGGTTCGGGTCGGAGCGCGACCTGGGGGTGCAGTCGTAGCGAGCGCCCGAGCAGGCGGGCGTCCGAGTGCACGTTCACGCCCGAATCAGTACACCCCGCACATGCCGTCGATCGAGATCTCCTCGATCAGCAGCTCCTCGACGATGTCGTCGTCGGCAGCGTCGGCAGCGTCGGTGGTATCCGCCTCGAGGCGGGTGATCTCCTGCTCCATGCGGGCAGCGTACCGTCCCGACGCCTCCGCCGAGGAACGCTCAGGCCGGGCCCGTCGGCTCGGCGGGGTCGCTCGACCCGGGCGGGTCGACCTGCCCGGCCGACTCGGCCGACCGTGACGGGTCGGTGGGCGGCTCGGCCGTGGGCGGCTCGCTCTCGACGTGGTCGAGCGCGCGACGCAGCAACGGGCCGGTGTCGTCGGGGACGCGCAGGTCCTCGACGTGGTCGGTCTCGGCATCGAGCCGTTCGCTCATCTTGCGGCCACTGGTGTCGGTGACCTGGTCCAGCGCCGATTCGAGATCGGTCATCGGCGGCGGCTCGGCGGGCTTCGGCGCAGCGTCGGGTTCGGGTCGACGGCGGTCGCGGGCGAGCAGCGCGCCGATGGCGACCGCCATGATGACGACTGCGATCACCAGCAGGATGACGATCGCCGCGCCCGACATGACGCTGAGCGTAGTCGGAAGGTCACCGAGCGGGGGTCACTGCCGCCACGAACTCGGGGTCCCTGCCCCGCAAGCGGCCGGTGGCGATGCGCACGCCGAGTCGCATCAACATCCAGCCGACGACGACCGTCGCGGCTGCGAACAGGGTGACCAGCCCGACCCGGCCTCGATCGGTCGCCCACAGCAGCAGCAGGGCCACGGGCACGGTGACGAGTGCGAGTCCCGTCAGCACGACGGCGAGCAGCAGTGCGGCGAGCATGCCCTTGCCCGACTCGCCGCCGACGAAGGGGTTGTCGGACTCGGGCACCGCGATCGGCACGAGCGCCGACTGCACGACGGCAGCACCGGTGCCGGCCATCAACGCACCCGCCCCGACGCCGAATCCGGCGACGAGGAACCGGTACTCGCCGGTCAGCACAGCCGCCAGCACCGGACCGATGACAGCGAGCGGAGCCGCGACGATGGCGATGCCGCGCGCCTTGCCGGCGACGAGCGTGCGGGCATCGGCCCCGGCCAGCAGCTCGTGGGTGACGGCGGGCCCGTCGATGCCGAAGCTGTTGCCGGCCATGAACAGCACGGCGAGCTGCACGGCGCCGCCGACGAGCACGGCGCCGCTGCCGACGCCGTCACGCAACAGCGTCGGCACCAGCACCGCAGCCAGACCCACGCCGGCGCCCGTGAACGTCTCGAGCGCGGTCCTCGGTGTGCGGAAGCGGGTGAGGATGCTGCGCCACGCGATGGCGCCCTGGCTGCCCGAGCCGCACGCTCGGCGCGCGAGTCGGCCGATCGCCGTCGCCTGGGCGTCGTTCGTGTCGAGCCCCCCGGCCATGCGGACGGCCATCGTGAGCCGCGTCGCCGACCAGCCGAACGAGATCGCGAGCACCGGGAGCCAGACGGTCCCGGCCGTGAGATGGAGCAGCGACCGCCCGACCGACTCGTCGGCGGTGACGATCGCCCGACCGATCTGCCCCGGCGGCGACCATGCCATCGCGGACGCCAGTCCGGATCGTTCGTCGTCGTCGAGCCCGCGGAGCACCGCCGGCAGGAACTGGAACGCGCCGTAGAACACCAGGCCCGACACCCCGACGACGATCTGGCCGGCGCGGGGGAAGCGGCTCAGCAGCATCGCGAGCAGGTTGGTCGCCGTGCGGGCGACGAGCAGGAGGGCCAGCAACCATGAGAGGACCGCGGCCGCCACGAGGGGGAACGTGGCTGCGTCGCGTGTCATGCCGAGGGCGAGCCCGGCGCCGATGGCCGCGCCGGCGAGGCCGGGCGGGCCGCTCGCCGACGATGCCAGCAGCCCGATCGCCCGGTCGCGATCGGAGAGCGGCTCGGCCGCGATGACCCGCGGGTCGACCGGTTGTGCGACGCCGGCGACGACACCGAAACCCACGACGGCGAGCAGGATGACGGTGCAGAAGACGACCGCGAGCTCGTCGGGTGTGTCGGTCGTACGGCCGGCGGCCAGGATCGCCAGCCCGCCGCCGAACCCGACGATGGCCGACGCGACCGTCGACACGATGGCGCCGACCTGCTCGGCGCCTCCGTGGCGGATCGCGCCACGGAGGAGCCGCCATCGAAGTCGAACGAAGGCGAGTGCGGTCATCAGGCGAGCCAGGCGAGCGCGTCGTGGTCGACCTCGGACGCGCCGACGACGTCGATGAAGGCCTCCTCGAGACGCCGGCCGTTGCGCAGACGTTCGGTCGGCCCGCTGGCGACGACGCGGCCCTGGTGGATGACGGCGACGTGATCGCACAGCCGCTCGACGAGGTCCATCACGTGGCTCGAGAAGACGACGGTGCCGCC
>NZ_JASJCS010000130.1 GCF_030065885.1 Ilumatobacter sp.
CCTGGCCATACGACCACCGCCACCACCATCATCGCGCCGCGGCGCTCGTCGCACCAGGTCGTCGACCGAGGCAGGCGAGGCCCTCGAGCTCGCCGTCGAGGAGCGAGTCGCGCAGCGCCGACGCGGCTGAGCGGAGGACTCAGCAGTCGATGGCGTTCAGGGAGAGGTTGACGTTGGTCCTGGCGCGGTTGCCGAACTCGACGGCCTCGTCCAGCGAGTCGGTCGCCAGAGCGAGGCTCGCCCAGGCGACGATGCGCATGGGGTTGCTGGTGAGCTCGGGGATCGTGTTGTTCTCCTCGCTCCATCCATCGACCACGGTCTCGAGCTGCGCCCAGCGCGCAGCCGGATCGTCCCAGCTGCCACCGAGCACGTCGGCCTCGACGCACTCGTTGTCGACGAGTGCCGCCAAGCCGGGAGGGGTGCCGTCGAGGCCGGGGAGGATGCCGAACTCGCTCTCGTCCGTCCCCTCGGCGACGCCGTTCCCGTCCCGGTCGCCGAAGTCGGGCCCGCCCGAACCGACGACGATGTTCGCGGCGGCCTCGGCGGCGGCATGAGCGTCGGCCAGGTTGTCGGCCTGTCCCCAGACGGTGACGGCGTTGTCGGTGGTGAGCAGCTGCACCCGCAGCGTGAACGCCTGGACGTCCTCGGGTTCGCCGATGTCGTTGTCGTCGTCACCGCAGCCGGCGAGGGCTGCGACGAGCAGGAGGGGGATGGCAGCGCGAAGCATGGGCTCAGGCTACGCAGATGCTCGCCCGACACCGAATGATCGTGGCGAATGGGCTGCGGGGCACCTCCCTGACCGGCTGGAGCCGTTCCGGGGGTCGGTGGTCTCAGCCCGTGCCGACGGTCTGGATCTCGTACACGTCGTAGGGGAAGGTGACCGATGTCGTGATGTCGGGATCGCGGCCCGATCGCCCGTCCGACAGCTCCCACGTCACCTCCCACCGGGCGGTGATCGAGGCCGTCAGGTCGGCGATGACGTCGTCGTACGCCGTGTACACGTAGCCGCATGGTCCGGCCTCGATCGTGTCGGACTCGGATGCCGCCAGCGGTGTCCCCCGCCCGGTGCACGAGACGACGTCGCCGTTGCCCGGGTCGAACGTGATGCCGGCGAGGGTCGCCGTCCGGAGCGCCCACACCCGCGGTCCGAGCGTCGCGAACGCCTCGTACGGGCCGGCCTCCTCGACGGCGATCCACAGACCGAGGTTGACGGGTGCACCGGCGTCGGGCGGCGGGGACATCTCCGGACGAGGGGCCTCGATCACGGTCGTCACGACCTGCGTTCGTGACAGCAGGATGGCGGGATCGGGGTCGGTGGCCTCCCACCAGTCGGGCGCGCCGATCGCCGGCTCGTCCGGACCGGGCGTGTAGCCGTCGCGGCAGGTCCGCAGCACCTGGTACTCGTAGGTGTCGTCGTCCTCGTTGTATCGATGCAGCGTGTTGCGCTCGGAGTAGAAGACGACGGTCACCTCGTGACGCCGGAGCGTGAGGATCGTCTGGACGATGGTGTTGACGTGCTCGACGACGTTGTAGACCTCGGCGACGGCATCGTTGGCCGGGCTCCGCCGCCACCAGCACGGCGGCTCGTCATCGTCGTCGTCGGGAGGCGTCACCTCGTCGTCGGAGACAGAGGACTCGAGGACCGCGTCCCGGTGGCCATCGCCCTCGCCGGCGAACGCCTGATCGACCGATGCGGTCACGGCCAAAGCAACGAGCACGCCCACGAGCGAGAGCCGCCGGCTCAGTCGCATGTCAACGAGCCCTCGAACACCTCACCGCCGGCGATGCTCGCAATCAACCACGCCCCGCCAACTCGGGTGAGTGTGTATCGCTCGTACTCGGCCGAGATGATGTCGTTGAGAACGCGGTCGGTCCCGTCGGGGTTTCCGCCGACCTCGACCAGGATGTTCGAGTTCAACCAACAGACGTCCACAGAGGCCGAGGATCCGTCCTCCGCGATCGTGATTGTGTCGAGAAATGGCGTGATCGTCGACGGCAGATTCGGGAAGGGCGTCCCCATGAGGCCGTTCTCGCGGTATTCATCGATGAGCCCGCGCGATGCGTCGAGCGAAGCTCCGGTTCGCAGGGCCAGTGCAGCGTCGTACTTGTCGTCGTTGGTGGGGTCGAGCCGGAGCTCGTTGAACAACCGGAACGACTCGAGGACGAACTCGACGACTTCTCGTTCCTCGGCCGTGAGGTCATCCAGCGGCACCTCGGTCGTCGACGGCACGGTCAGGGGGATCGTCTCGATCGATGTCGGTGCCGGGTCGCTCGTGGACGGAGGCGGGGTGGAATCCGTCGTGGTCGAGGTGTCCGGTGCGGTGGTCGGCACCACCGCATCGGTGGTCGGGGACGTCTCGGACGTCGACGTCACGACAGCCGAGTCCGGGGTGGCCGACGGCGGGGTCGTCGGCGTCGTCGGCGTCGTGTCGTCGTCGCCGTTGCACGCCACGAGCACGAGTGCCGCCGCGGCCAACACGGCCGTCGTGGTTCGACGAGCGTGCCGCCGAAGCGGCATGCCAGGTCGACGAGGATGAGCAGAGCTGGTCACGATGCGGCCAGCCTAAGGGCCTCTCCCCAGGCCACCTATGGGGAGGACTCCCCCGTGCATCCAGCGGCCGCCCAACACCCTCGCGCCGAGTGGTTCGTTCCCGGCACGACCGTTCAGCGACCGGGCGGCCGATTCGTCAGTCGCCGCGGATGGCGATCGTCACGAGGGCGACCGCCGACACGAGGATGCCCCCGTACTTGAACACGGTCGCCACACGGGTGGCGTTGGCGAGGGCTTCGATGTCGTCGGCCGTCGCGCCGCCGATGAGCCGGCTGAGCGAACGCCGGAACAGCAACGTCTCCACCAGGTCGGCGATCGCGCCGAGGCCCAGCGGCGCGATCGCGACGAGGAGCTGCTTCCTGTCGGCGGTCACCAGCCGGGCGACGACGACGGCGCCGGCGACATAGGCCGGCACGAAGACCACGATGTCGAGCGTCGCGCCCCGCCGGAGGTCGCGCCAGTCGTCGCGCGCCGCGAGGTCGGGCGCCGCCGACGACTGGGCGGATGCGTACCCGTCCGGGAACCCGATCACCAGCCCGAGGCCGGCGAGCGCGACGAGCAGTGCCGCGAGCAGCGCACCGGTTGCTGCCAGGCGCTTCCACCAGACGTCCCAGGTCACGACCGGTCGCATGCGACATGATCCCACCGGCGAGGTCGGTGACCAGCAGTCGACGCGATGGTCGACGAGCCAAGCTCACCTCCTGGGTCATCGTGGCCAGACGTGGGCGGGGCGCGCAGGCCGGTTGGCGACAGTGGTCTCGCGGCGCTTGCCGCTACCTCGGCGGATCGGCGAGGATCGCCTCACGACGTCACGAGGGGGTTCGCGCATGGCGCACCGTTCGGTTCTCATCACCGGGTCATCGACGGGGATCGGCGCGGCGTGCGCGGCGCGCCTCGCCCGCGCCGGATGGCAGGTCTACGCCGGGGTTCGCAGGCCGGAGGACGGCGACCGCCTCGCAGCGCGGCACGCCGGCGCGATCGAACCGGTCATCGTCGACGTGTGCGACCAGGCGTCGATCGACGCGGTCATCGACCACATCGCCGCCGCCGACACGGGTCTCGATGCGCTGGTCAACAACGCCGGCGTCAGCTCGGGCGGCGCTGTCGAAGCGCTCGACATCGATGCGTGGCGCGCTGCCTTCGAGACCAACTTCTTCGGGCTGATCGCGATGACGAAGGCGGCGTTCCCGCTGATCGACGCAGCAGGCGGTCGGTTCGTCCACATCGGCTCGATCGCCGGCCGGGTGGCTGCGCCCGGCCTGGCTCCCTATGCAGCGACGAAGCACGCTGTGTCGGCGCTGAATTGGTCGCTGCGCGCCGAGCTGGCGCACCTCGGCCCGATGACATCGTCGGTCGTCGAGCCGGGCGAGGTCAGGACGGCGATCTGGGCCAAGGCCGAGCAGCAGCTGACCGACCGGCAGCAGGAGCTCGACCGGGCCGGCCTGACCGAACGCTACTGGTGGCTGCTCGATCTGATCCGCGGGTTCCTCGACGAGGCCGAGGAGAAGGCCATCGAGCCGGACTTGGTGGCCAAGGTCGTGGAACGTGCACTGACGGCGAAACGCCCGAAGGCGCGCTACCTCGTCGGCAACGATGCCAAGGTCCAGGCGGCGTTGGCGCGGCTGCCCGATCGAGCGCGCGAGTTCGGGCTGACGAAGGCGTACGGGATCTACATCCAGAACGGCAGGAAGCGACGCGTCGGCGCCGCCTGACCGGCGACGTCCGCCCCGCAGTGACTCAGACGGCGGTCGGGCGGCAGGGTCCATGCATCGGCTCGTTCGCCGACCGCGGGTCGTTCGTCCCTGGTCACGGCCGTGGACGCGGCGGGACAATCGAACAATGAGTGAGACGAGCACCCAATTCGACGATCAACAGTTCGAGGCGGCGGCGGGCGGTGGCCTCATCGAACCGGACGCCGAGCTCTCCGACGCGGGCGTCGAGCTGATCTGCGTCGAGATCGACCACATCCGCGAGGGCGCCGACCGGCTGATCCACACGCTCGACGGCGTGTTCCCGCCGCAGGACGGCGTACACGGGATCCCGAAGCGAATCCACGCCGAGCTCGACGGTCTCGAGGCACGGCTCGACGCCGCCGCCGAGGAGGCCGACGCCACGGAGGCGTAAGGGGCACCAGCCCTTGACGGCGCAGGGGCTGTCACATATCGACCGTTGTCGAGGTGCCGGCGTCGGCGCGTGCCCGGCGCGGCTCTCAGACCGGTCGGGCCGTTGGCCTCTTGCCAACGCAGCGTCCGACTCGTGACCGTGGAGGCACGGAGACCCGCGCACGCTCTCGCGCGTGCCGATGTCCTCCACGGAAGGAGTGCGTGATGGTGCGCACGAAGTTCCTGCCGGTTCTCGTGGCCGCCGGCGCCGTGATGGCGGCCGGATGTTCCTCCTCCGACGATGGGGCCTCGACCCACGCCGAACCCTCGACCCCGGCTGAGCCGGGCGCAACGTCGATCCCGACGACGACGCCGGCCACCACGGAGCCGGTGGCCACGACGTCCGCGGCGCCGATCACGACGACATCCACGACCTCTACCACGACGACCACGGTCCCCGGCTCGATCGAGGACGTGCGCCTGAACGAGCTCCAGGTGATCGGGTCGCACAACAGCTACCACCTCGCGGCCGAGGGCGCACTGAGGGAGGGCCTGTTCGCGATCGCCCCCGAGTTCGCCGCGGATCTCGACTACACCCATCGACCGCTCACCGAGCAGCTCGACCGGTTCGGCATCCGGCAGTTCGAGATCGACGTGCACGCCGACCCCGAGGGCGGCCACTACTCCCGTCGCATGGGGAACGGGGTGGTCGGTCTGCCCGTCGAGTCCGGCATTCCCGAGCTCGACGAGCCGGGCTTCAAGGTGCTGCACATCCAGGACTTCGACTTCCGCGCGACGTGCTCGACGCTGATCGCATGCCTGGAGGAGATCGAGGCATGGAGCACCACCCATCCGGCGCACGTCCCGCTCCACGTCATGATCGAGATCAAGACCGAGACCGTCGAGGAGATCGCCGACGATGCCGGCTTCGGTCTCCCCGATCTCGGCGTCGAGTGGACCGTCCCGATCCCCACGACCGCCGAGCTGCTGACCGACCTCGAGAACGAGGTGCTCGCCGTGTTCGACCGCAGCCGGATCATCACGCCGGACGACGTCCGCGGCGCGTACGACACCCTGCCGGAGGCGATCGACGCCGACGGTTGGCCGACGCTCGGCGAGTCACGCGGGAAGGTGATGGTCTCGTTGCTCGACCGAGGCGCCAGCGCGGATCTGTATCGGGCAGGTGCTCCGGGGCTCGAGGGTCGTCTGTTCTTCACCCATGCCGACCCGGGAGCTCCCGACGCAGCGGTCGTCCGGTTCGACGACCCGATCGGCGACGCGGATGCGATCGCGGACGCCCTGGCCGCCGGCTACCTCGTCCGGACCCGCAGCGACGACGACGACACGCCCGACGGCGACACCGCGATGCGCGATGCTGCGCTCGCCGGTGGAGCGCAGTACGTCTCGACCGACGTCTACGAGGACGTCGGTCGCGGCTTCGTGGTCCGCCTCCCCGGCGACGCCGTCGTGCGCTGCAACCCGGTCACCGCGTCGGACCTGTGCGTCAACGCAGAACTGGCCGAGTAGGTCACGGAACGGCATGAGCGACCAGACACTCCCCGGCCACCACCTCGAGGTGGCGACGAGTGCGCGATCGGATCTGCGTGCATGGCACGCAGAGTCGTGGGTGCGGCCGCTCGCCGTGTTCGCTGCGACGTTCGCGCTCTGGATCGGCGTGGTCGGGGTCGGCCTCTGGGTCGAGCACTGGCTGGTGCGCGCGGCGCTCGGCGTGCCGCTCGCCCTGCTCTCGGGTCGGCTGTTCACACTCGCCCACGACGCTGGTCATGGGAGCTACTCGACCTCGCGCGCCGTCAACGCGGTGGTCGGCCGGTTGGCGTTCGTGCCCTCGGTCCATGTGTTCGGGCTCTGGCGGCACCACCACGATCTCCACCATCGGTACACCAACCTGCGCGGGCGCGACTTCGTCTGGACGCCGCTGTCAGTCGACGAGTATCGGGCGCTTCCGAGCCGGCGCCAGACACTGCATCGCGCCTTCCGGCACCCATCGAGCCTCGGGCTCGGGTTGCACTACGCGACCGAGATCTGGGCGCCGCGGATGGTGTGGCCCCGGAAGCATCACGGACTGCCGAATCGCCGCGGCCTGATCGCCGACACGCTGTTGCTGTACGGGCTGCTGGTGAGCGCTGGCGTGGCGGTGTGGGCGTTCATGCGGCACGTGGACCCCGATCGCGTCGGTGACGTTGCGTCCTGGATCTCGGCCGCCGTGTTCCTGTTCGTGCTCCCGCTGATCGGGACCCACTGGCTGATCGGGTTCGTGATCTACCTCAACCACACCCACCCGGACGTCGTCTGGTACGACGACGCGGGCGAGTGGGCGCAGCATGAGGTCCAGCTCGAGGGCTCGACGGGGCTGCGCTTCAGGCCGGTCCGACATGCGCTGATGCCGCGCCGCATCATGAACCACACCGCCCACCACGTCGACCCCGGCGTGCCGCTCGAGCGGCTCGCCGAAGCCCAGGGGCACCTCGTCGACATCTACGGCGACCGCATCGTCACGCCCGAGTTCTCGTGGGGGTGGCTGCGCGACGTGCTGGACGACTGTCAGCTCTACGACTACGACGGCCGCCGCTGGCTCACGTTCGACGCGGCCCAGGTCTCGCCATGACCACGAGACCCGACGTCGCGATCGCAGGAGGTGGCCTCGCCGGGCTCGCGACCGCGATCGGGTTGGCGCGCCGCCAGCTGCGGGTGGTGTGCATCGAGACTGCGCCGTGGCCGCGGCCAGCGGTCGGTGAGTCACTCGAGTTCTCGGCGCCGCGACTCCTCGCGGAGCTGGGTGTCGAGCAGGCGGCCGACGCGCGGCGACCGCACCTGTTCCCGAAGACGTCGGTGCGGGTCGTCGGCGGCGCCGGTTGCGACGAGGAGTTCACGGTGTGGCCGCCGACCTGGTTCTCGCTGCCGCCGATCTGGTGCTCACGGGTCGCGTTCCACACCGATCGGACCGAGCTCGACCACCTGGTGCTCGAGCTCGCGATCGACGCCGGCGTCGAGATCCTGCCCGAGCGCGTGACGACGGTCGAGACCGACGACGACTGCGTGGAGGCGGTCGTCACCAACGGGGGTTCGCGTGTCGAAGCCGCCTGGTTCGTCGACGCGAGCGGTCACGTCGGCCGGCTCGTCGCGCGAGCCCTCGAGCTCGAGCGCGAGCTGCTCGGCGACCCGCAAGCCGCCTACTGGGCTCGGTTCGACGAGGCACCCGACGGTCATGCGACCGGGCTCTACTTCCCCGAACCCGGCCACCGCGACCTGACGTGGGCGTGGGAGATCCCGCTCAACGAGCAGGAGGTCAGCGTCGGCGTCGTGATGTCCGCCGAACGCCTCGCTCGGTTCCGTGCAGGCGGCGCCCAGCCGCGCGAGATCTTCGAGGATCGGCTGCGAGCGATCCCCCGGCTGAACCACGTGATCGATGGGCACCCCGACGTCGAGCTGCACGCCACCTCGTACACGCCGTACCGGCATCGGCGCACCATCGGACCGAACTGGCTGCTCGTCGGCGACGCCTCGGCGATGGTCGACCCGCTCACGTCGAACGGGGTGACCTCGGCGCTGCGGCACGCAGATCAGGCGGCACGGACCATCTCAGTTGCGCTCGACCGAGGACGTCGTCGTCGAGATCGGTGGGCGTACGAGCACACGGCTCCCGCGATGGTGGCAACGCTGGACCGCGCGATGGAGTCGTTTCTGTACGAGCCGGAAGTCCGCCGGCGACTCGGGCTCCGGTGGGCCGTCACCCTCTATGCCGCCACCGGCGTCATCACGAACTCGCTGTACGCCAAGCTCCGCCCGACGACCGTGACCCGCGCCACCGCGTGCGCCGCGATGCTCGCTGTGAGCCGAGCGTGGACCCGCATCGCACGCTGTGTGCTCGTCCTGGTCTCGCGACACGTGGACCGTGATTCGGAGCCACGACCGCCGGCGCCGAGGGAGCTCGAGATCGCCGAAGCGGCTGCGAAAGGAGAGCGCGTTGGCGTCGGAGGATGAGTTCCGGGGCGAACCGATCGACTCGGGCGAGTTGGAGGTGTTCAGCGGTCGCTACTTCGACGCATGGAACTCGCACGCACCGGCACAGGTTGCCGCGTTGGCCACCGAGGACGTCGTCTGGAATTCGCCGGCGTTCCGCGAGCCGGGCCGCGGACGGCAGGCGGTCATCGACCTGGTGGCGACCACCGTCGTGGCGTTCCCCGACTACGTGTTCTCTCGGCCGTCTGCGCCCGCGATCGCCGAGGACGGCGTCACCGCCTATGTGCCGTGGCACATGACCGGGACGAACACCGGATCCTTCGAGCCACCGGGCTACGCCCCCACCGGGAAGGCGATCGACCTGCCGGGCATCGACGTCTGGTGCTTCCGGGACGGCCTGATCTGGCGCTACCAGGCGGTCTACGACTACGCCGTGATCGGCCGCCAGCTCGGACTCGCGCTCCCCCGCGGCGGGCGTCTCGAACGGGCCGCCGTGCGCGCCCAACGATTGCTCGTCGGCGTCCGGCACCGGCTGCACAGCTGAGCATCCAGTGCTCAGTCGATCGACCCGCCCGATCGAACGATCGGGCACGCGGCGGCGCGGACCCTGTCACCGACGTTCGGCACTGGACGGCCGCTGCCGGCGGACGGATGATGAAGGTGGACCGAGAAGGGAGTTCACGATGAGCGACCTGCGGATTGTTGCCGCGCTCGGACTGGTGCTGGCGGCGTCGGCCTGTGGAGCCGACGACGACGTGGCCGACACGTCGACGACGGCCTCGACGCCGGCGGCGGACACCAGTGCCGAGACGACCGAACCCACGACCGAACCGTCGACGACTGCACCACCCACGACCGAACCGGCTGCGACGACGACCACGCCCCCCACCTCGACGACGCCGCCGACCACCCAGCCGGCCAGCACGACCACGACCCCTCCGACCACTCCGACCACGACGGCCGAAACGACCCCGACGACCGAGCCGACGACGGTCGACGTGAAGGTCTACTTCTTCCGCGGCGAGCGCCTCGAGATCGCGCACCGTCGGGTGGAGGCACCGGGCGTGCTGCGAGGTGCGGTCACCGAGGTCCTCGCCGGCCCGACGGCGGACGAGCGGGCGGCCGGCCTCTCGTCGGAGATCCCGCCGGCGACGACGCTGCGCGACGTCAGCCTCGCCGACGGCCAGGCGATCGTCGACCTGAGCGGCGACCTCGAGTCGGGCGGGGGTTCCATGTCGATGCTGGGCCGGCTCGGGCAGGTGGTCTTCACCGCGACCCAGTTCGACAACGTCGACCGGGTCCTGTTCTGGCTCGACGGTGAGCCGGTCGAGTTCTTCGGTGGTGAGGGGATCGTGCTCGACGAGCCGCTGGCCCGCATGAACGTTCCCAGGGAGTTCACCGGTGGCATCATCATCGACGCCCCGGAGCCCGGTGCGACGGTGCGCAGCCCGTTCACGGTCACCGGCGAAGGCGACCTGTTCGAGGGCTACTCCGCCATGTGGGTGTGGCGCGACGGTGAGTCGATCGCCGGCCCGTTCGGCGTCAACGCGGGCGCGTGGGGGACGTGGGACGAGTTCGAGACGACGGTCACGCTGGACATCGCACCCGGGCCGATCACGCTGGTCGTCGACGACGGCAACGGGTGCACGCCTGGCGATCCGGAGTGCGGTGAGCCCAACCCGGCGACCGCCGAGGTGACGCTCGCCGGGTGACCTTCGACCACGTCGACCGATCCGATGTGCGCTCACCAGGTCGGGAGTGTCGTCTCGGTCGCGACGGCTTGGACACTCGGGGGCCGGTTCCGAGCTCGCAGTGAGTCGAGGACGTCACGCAGGGCCGGCACCTCCCCTCGAACTGCCTCATCCCACACTCGGACCGGAATCGCCGAGCATCGTCAGCCGGCGAGATCGAGGGCGAGGCGGAGGCCGTGGTCGACGCGACCCTGTGCGGTGAGGTCGAGTCGGCCGACTCGCTCGGTGAGGTGGCGCCGATCGAGGGTGGCGAGCTGGGAGACGTTGACGACGGAGTCCTTGGTGAGGCCCACCGTGCCGGCGGCGAGCGCCACATTGCCGGGAGCGGCCGCGAGTGCGGTGTTCGACGAGATCATGGCGACGATGACGGTGGCGATCCGGCTCTGGTTGAACGAGCCGGCCGAGATCACGACGACCGGCCGGCGGTAGCCGGGGCCCGAGCCGGTCGGTGCCACGAGGTCGGCCCACCAGATCTCGCCGCGCTCGATCACCACTCCTCCCGCAACGTCTCGGCCTGGGCGGCGGCCACGGCTGCGTCGAGGACCGAGGTGTGCTCGGCGTAGACGTCGTCGAGGCGGGCGGTGACGTCGTCGTCGGACTGCTCGGCGAGCAGCCGTTCGAGCGCCTCGGCGTAGAGGGCCGACCGGCTGATCTTGCGGCGGCGCGCCAGCCGGTCGGCCGCCTCGAACAGCGGATCGGGGATGGACACAGCCGTCTTCACACCTTGAGTATAACCGGGTATGACCATCACGCTGCCCAGCACAGGCGGTTGATCCGCTCGCCGGCGAGACGAGCGTCGAGGGCGACGGCCCCACCGATCCTGACGGCATCGGCGAGCTCGAGGACGAGCCGTTCGAGCGTGATGCCCAGGCGGACGTGGGTCATGATCTCATCGTGCTCCCGGGGCACTAGCCGGTTCATCCAGCGTGTGACGATCGCGTCGGTGGCGAGGCGGTCGGCGTCCTGGCCGTCCAGCATCCGGGCGAGCACCCGCTCTGCGAGGGTCGGCCGCTCGTAGCAGGTCTCGTCGTCGGCATGCTCCTCGTACCAGTCCTCCTCTTCCCGATCGAAGTCACCGCGGTGTTCGGCGCGGCGCACCAGTCGCAGCTGGTGGACGACCTCGAGCACAAGGGGTCGGGCCGACCGACGACGAACTCGTCGAAGACGATCACCAGGCCGCGATCGGTGAGCGCCTGGACGACGGCGAACC
This sequence comes from Ilumatobacter sp., assembly GCF_030065885.1. Taxonomy (GTDB): domain Bacteria; phylum Actinomycetota; class Acidimicrobiia; order Acidimicrobiales; family Ilumatobacteraceae; genus Ilumatobacter. Next base: position 11,596 of record NZ_JASJCS010000130.1, read on the forward strand.
AGCCGGCACGGAACTCGTCGGCGAGCTCGACCGGCGACGACGAGGCGGCTGCGAGCAGGTCGGCGGAGATCGGCCGGTCAGCCTCGACCCGTCGGTCGAGCGGCGGCGGGCGGTGGCGGGGCATGTTCCCTCCTCGTCGGTACGGGAGGGGAAGTCGGTGCGTCCGACACTAAGCAGAGGGTGTGTCATTTCAGGTTGTGTCTGACACAACTTGAAATGGCGGGTTCAGCGGCGGATCAGGGCGGCGATGCGGCGGGGGTCCTTCAGCACGCCGATGCCGGCGGCGACCCGGAGGGCGGGGTCGATCGGGTACGGGGCGACGTAGATGCCTCCGTGGACCCGGGTGGTGAACAGCTCGTCGAGGGAGCGCTCGGCGGCCGCCGGGTCGAGTCGGTCGTGCAGCGTCAGCAGCCCGTTGAGCGCGGCGGTGGTCGCCGGCGGGAACGTCTCGACGTCGAGGGCCTGCGCACCGGCGAACGCGATCTCGAACACCGGGTGCTGGAGCGACTCGGTCAGCGACACGCCGGCGGTGTTGACCGACACGTTGATCGCCGGATCGGCCGATGCCCACACCTCGGCCGCGAGCAGCTTGCCGACGTACTGCGCACCCTGGTAACTGCCGCCCTGGATGGACACGATCCCGCGGTTGGTGGAGGTCGTCCCGATCGTCGTGTGACCATCACCTCGGCCGAGCGCGTGCACCCGATCGAGCACGCGGAGCCACCTCGGTGCGCGGGCGCGGCGGCCGGCTTCGGCGGCGAGCTCGGCGTCGGTGAGCACGCCACAGGTGGTCGGCGACAGCAGCATCGCCGCGCCCTGCACCAGGCCGGCAGGAAGCCCGTCGACGATGGCGTTCATCGCCGCCGTCAGCCGCCACTCCCGGGCCTGCCCGCCGGCGTAGGCGTAGAGCCCGAGGTCGATGCGCTCGCCTCCTGCGAACTCCTCGATCGTCGCTCGCACGCGGTCGGGGTCGGTGAGCAGGTCGGCGCCGCCGGGGATCCATCGCAGTGTGCCGGCGAGGTCGTTGCGCTCGATGAGGTCGGTGGGTGGGTCGGCGACGTCGATCCACAGCACGTCGGCGCCTCCGTCGAGCCACAGTCGAGTGGGGGCGAGCTCGGCGCCGGCGCCCAACATCGCGATGCGACGTCCGGAGAGATCGATGCCATCGGAGCCCGCCTCGCCGACGAGCCAGGAGACGGCGTCGGCCACTGCGGGCGAGGCCGACCCGCGGGTCACCATCGCCGACACGGCCTCGACCAGCGCACGTCCCTCGCGCGGGGTGCCGTCGAGTGTGACCCGTGGATGCAGTCGCGAGCTCCCACCGAAGTGCCTTGTCTCGGTGGGGAACGGTTCGGCGGCCCGTGCGACGGCATCGACGATCGGCGCGCCGTCGGGGTGCATCACGAGACGTTCGGCGGCTGCTGCCACGACCGCGCGGGCGATCTCGACCCGCCGGCCCGAACCGGCTCGGGCCGCCTCGAAGCGGGGCAGCACCTCGGGGTACGACGTCCGGAACGCCGCCGGGTCGTCGGGGACCTCCGCGGCATCGAGCTCGTCAGGGAAGCGGGACACCGCCGAGCGCAGTGCTGCGTGGAGGTGAGCCGTCGCCGATCCGCCCTCGACAAAGCCGATCCCGATGTTCCCGTCGTCCTGCACGCAGCGAGTCTGGCACCTGGACCCCGCCGGCCATCCGGTCGTCACCGACGAATGACAGCGAGTGGGCCATCCGGCGTCGAGAGATCGCGCTGGTGCCGCGGCGGACCCGGCCGTGTGGCGGTGGACCTCAGCCGGCGACGAGCAGCACGAAGATCGCAGGGCCCTCGGCCTGAGCGCCGGGATCCTCGTCCGGTGTGATGCTGATCTGTCGGATGCGGTCGTCGTCGAACGACTGGTAGATCACCGACCCCTCGACTTCGGTTCTCGCCCACTCGCCGTTCTGGCTGATCCAGTCGTCGTAGAACGCGACGAGGCGGTCGAAATCGTCGTTCGGGTAGTAGAGCTGGCGCTGGCTGTCCATCGGGATGCCGGCGTCGACGAGGGCGTCGAGGATGAGGCCGTCGGGGGCCGGGATCGGGAAGTCGCCGCCGCCGGTATCGGCGGATCCGCTGCTGTCGACCGCCCCACCGGCGTCGTCCGAGTCGCCCGCACCGCCGCTGGAGTCGCCTCCGGCGTCGGTCGAGTCGTCACCGCCGTCTCCGCCGGCGTCGGACCCGGATGCCTCGGCGTCCGCGGGGTCGGACCCGGCATCGTCATCGTCGCCGCCGCAGCCCGCGACCCCGACCAACGCCAGGGCCGCCAGGACTCCGATCGTGCCTCGCCGCCTGTGGTTCGGATCACGCTGCCGCATGGACCGACGTTAGCTCCCGCGGATCGTTGGTCGGATCGAGCCCGGCGGTCTGAGGGGCGTCACGTTCACGTTGTGTCTGACACAACGTGAACGTCGGTCTGCAGTGACGAGCTCGCAGTCGAACGACTGCACCTGACATAGGGTCGGGCCGCATGGGGCGTCGGGAGGCGATCGCGGCGGGGGGCGAGATGGTCGACTCGGGCGCGTTCTTCGAGACGCTCGCTCGTCGTGTCGCCGTGCCGACCGCCAGCACCGAGGCGACGGCGGAGGTGATGCACGAGTACTTCGACCGTCGGATCACGCCCGACCTCGAAGCGCTCGGCTACACGGTCGAGGTGTTCCCGAACCCGGCGCCCGACGGGTTCCCGTTCCTCATTGGCCGGCGGGTGGAGGATCCGTCGCTGCCGACGGTGCTGACCTACGGCCACGCCGACGTGGTGCGCGGGCAGGACGACCGCTGGTCGGCCGGGCGCTCACCGTGGGAGCTGCGCGCCGACGGCGATCGCTGGTATGGCCGCGGCACGGCCGACAACAAGGCGCAGCACTCGATCAACCTCGCCGCGCTCGCCGTCGTCGTGGCCGAGCGAGGGCGGCTCGGGTTCAACTCGACGATCCTGCTCGAGACCGGCGAGGAGATCGGGTCGCCCGGGTTGTGCGAATTCTGCGAGGCGCACGGCGAGCTGCTCGCCGCCGACGTGCTGATCGGGTCGGACGGGCCGCGCCTGCACCGTGACCGGCCGCTCGTGATGGGCGGCACTCGCGGCGTGGTCAACTTCGATCTGACGGTCGACCTGCGACCGGGCGGGCACCACTCGGGCAACTGGGGCGGCCTCCTGCGCAACCCGGGGAGCGTGCTGGCGAACGCGATCGCCTCGATCATCGATCGGGACGGTGCGATCCGGGTGCCCGAGTGGCGGCCGACCACGCTGACCGACGAGGTGCGCGAGGCGCTGGCGACGATCGAGATCGAGCAGGGCGCCGATGCCCCGGCGATCGACCCGACGTGGGGCGAGCCGGGCCTGACTCCGAACGAGCGGGTGTTCGGATGGAACGCATTCGAGGTGCTCGCATTCGAGACCGGTAACCCGGCGGCACCCGTGAACGCCATCCCGCCCCGGGCGCAGGCCCACTGCCAGCTCCGCTTCGTGGTCGGCACCGACGCCGACGACATCATCCCGGCGCTGCGACGCCACCTCGACCGCGAGGGGTTCGGCGAGGTCGAGGTGTCGCAGTCGGACGTGTTGATGGGCGCAACGCGCCTCGACCCCGGCGACCCGTGGGCCCGCCTCGCCGCCGACTCGATCGCCGAGACGACCGGCGGCCGCCCCGACCTGCTGCCCAACGCCGGCGGCTCGCTCCCCAACGACGTGTTCACCGACGTGCTCGGCCTGCCGACCGTGTGGGTGCCGCACAGCTACCCCGGCTGCAACCAGCACGCCCCGGACGAGCACGTGTTGGAACCGCTGATGCGCGAGGGCCTGGCGATCATGACCGGCATCTTCTGGGACGTCGGCGAGCGATAGCTCCTCGAACGGATGGCCGCCAGCGCGCTGATCAGGTCTGGTCAGGGACTCG
>NZ_JASJCS010000131.1 GCF_030065885.1 Ilumatobacter sp.
CGCCGCCCGAGGGATCGGTGTTCGAGACCAACGACCCGACCCCGATCGTGTTCGCGTGCGCCGATCCGAGCCTCGTCTCGTGCGACGGGGCGCTCCCCGACCGCCGCCGGCAGCGGGTCACCGCTGACGACCGGCGTGCCGTCGGGGAGCGCCCCGTCGCACGAGACGAGGCTCGGATCGGCGCACGCGAACACGATCGGGGTCGGGTCGTTGGTCTCGAACACCGATCCCTCGGGCGGCGAGACGATCTCGGTGATCGGCGGCCCGCCGGCGTCGATGCTGACCACGCCGGGGGCGACGACGACGCCGTCGATGTCGCGCACCTCGTAGGTGTGCACGCCATCGCCGCTGATCTCGAACGACGTCCCGACGAGTGGCTGCTCACCACCGCCGTCGACCTCGTAGAAGAGCGGCGAGATGGTCGACACGACCTCGATCGTCACCGGGTCGGCGACGTGCCAACCCGAGCCACCCGGGTCGAGCGTCGACGGGTCGGGTTCGGCGGTCAGCTCGGGCGGCTGCACCGGAGGTTCGACGTCGCAGCCGCTGCCGAAGTTCGCCGCCTTGTTGGACATCACGCCGACGTTGCCGGCGCTGTCGACGACCTGCACGGCGAGCTCGACGCGGTCGGCGCAGGTCGAGATCAGCGTCGCACCCGACCAGGTTCCGTCGCCGCCGTCCGTCAGGTCGAACGACCGCCAGGTCGCCGGCTGCCCGACCACGGGGTCTTCGACGAGCACGACGACGACCGCCTCGACCGAGACATCGTCGTTCACGTCGGCCGTGACGACCAGCGAGCTGTCGGCGCTCGGCGGCGCCAGCGGCGTCACCGTGGTCTGGACCTGCTCGACGGTCGGCCGCGCCCAGTCGTCGCTGGTGCTGTAGTACGTCTGGACGACCATGTCGTCGTAGAGCGTCTGGGTGCCGTCGCCGTTCGTCTCGGTTGCCTCGAACCGGCCGGGGATCACGACCAGCGAGTCGCGTGGACCGAACTCGGTGAGATGGTCGGAGATGCCCAGTGGCGTCGATGGGAAGACCACGCCCTCGGGTTGCGGCTCGGGCTCGTTCTCGGCGAGATCGATCGTCGCGGAGTGGTACACCGGGTCGACCGGGCCCTGCAGGGTGCCCGCACCGCTGCGGAACACGGCGCCGTGGAGCCGCGTGTCGGGCTCGCCGTCGGCATCGGCGTCCTCGGCGGTGACGTCGAACGTCGTGATCGGCTGCAGCGGGTTGTCGCTGGTGGCGAACGAGCGGCCGTCGATCTCCCACACGGTGCCGCGGTTCGCGTCGGTGACCTGCTCGAACTCGAAGTCGAACGAGAACGTCGCCGTGTCGACGCCGGTCACCGGGTCGACGGCCGGCGTCGTGTCGGGCGGCGGCTCGGGGAGGGGCGGCGGCGCAGCGACGTCTGGCACGCCGAACGGCACGCCGTAGAGGATGGCCTGCTGGAGCGACTTCTCGTCGTAGACCGACATGATGCCGCGCTCGGCGAAGTAGTCGTTCTTCGCCCACGTGAGCGCCTCGCCGATGCTGTAGTTGCCGTTCAACCGCTCGGCGTACAGCTGCATCAGTCGCTCGGTGAGCAGGATGCCGTCGACCTCGCCGTACCCGAAGCCGGACTGTCCGACGTACCCGAGCGCGCCGCCACCGGTGAAGACCTCGGCCCAGTCCTCGCCGAGCGCGTTGACGAGGATCTCCTCCGGCGCGTGCAGCCCCGAGTGGCAGCCGACCGAGAACAGCAAGCTGCCGGTGAAGTCGGTCAGTGCCGCGTCGCCGGTGAACACGGCGTCGTTCGTGTCGGTCTCGGAGCCGAACGCCGACTGCGCGCCCTGGTGGCTGAAGTGGCCGCTCAGCGACGTGATGCCCGGCGCGAGGCCGGCGGGCAGGAACTGGGCGGCCATGTCGAGCGCCGTCCAGCCCGATCCGATCAGGCTGGTGTCGAGGTCGGCCGCCGGGATCGGCCCGACCAGCGGGTCGTCTGCGTCGGTCTCGGTGTCGAGCGCGTCGGCGACCTGCTCGGCCGAGTCGAGCAGGAAGTCGTAGCCCAGCACCGAACCGGTGTCGGTGCGCACCAGCCCGTCCGACGCGACGAACGTCGCGAGCTGGTCGATGATCTGGGTGGGGCTCTCGACGAGGCGGCCGATCGAACGGGTCGGCACGTAGATGCCGTCGCCGCTCCCGAGATTGGGGGCGAGGTCGACGAACGGATCGTCGGAGAGGAAGGTGCCGGCCGCCAGCGACGCGTACAGGGCGGTGTCGGATTCGGCGGCGAACGTGCCGGCGTAGTTCTGCTCGTTGCCGAGCAGCGTGCGGTCCGCGAGCCGCGCCATCGGCAGCACCGTGTCCGAGCCGACCATCATCACGTACTCGATGTCGGCCTGCTCGTAGTAGCCGCCGAGCGCGCCGACGATCTCGCTGACGACGTCGTTGGCGAGGCCGACCTCGCAGGGCGCGGCGTCCCACGCCGCCATCGCAGCGGCGACCGAGGGATCGGCCCCGACGTCGACGACGGCGGCCTCGATGCCGAGCGCACCGAGCGGACCTGTGCCGAGGTCGGTCACGAACTGGTCGAGTGCGGTGCCGACGACGGCGGACTGTGCCGGACCGTGGATCGCGCCGAGCCGCGCCAGATCGGTCACGAGCAAGGCGTTCGTCGTGGCCGGGATCGCGGCCGGGAGCGGGCCGGGTGCGCCGGGCGGGAACGCGAAGCTCCGTGTGACGCAGACCGGGGCCTCGACCGGTGAATCGACGACGAGCGCCTGGAGGGCGTACGGCAGGTCGCTCTCGGCGCCGTTGTACCCGTCGACGATCAGGTAGTACGTGCCGGTCTGCTGGATCGGGATCGGGTCGACCACCTCCGGCGCCTCGGCACGGTTGGTCGATCTGGCGATGACCGCGAAGCCGTCGGGGACCGCGATCTGTCCCGCATCGGCGGGTGCGGTCGACGCACCCGTCGCGTTCTCGGCATCGCCCGACACGTCGACGACCCGACCCTGGGCGGGCGAGATCAGATCGCTCGCCGGCCCGATGATCGTCAGGTCGTAGTCGGCCGGCAGGTTCCAGAGCACGCCGCCGAGACGGTCCCCTGCCGTCAGATCGACGCCGAACACGTCGACGTCGCCGGCGGTCGAGATCTGCGAGACGACGATCTGCTCGGGCGTCAGGGTGATGACGCCCGGGTCGGTGATCGTGTCGTTCGGCTCGAGCGCCTCGGTGAACTCGACCGACGAGTCGGTCGTGGCGAACACGTCGAGGTCGCCGAGCTGTGCGGTGACCGTGATCGGCACGGCGCCGATGACGACCGGGGAACGCGCCTCGAACGTGATCTGGTACTGCTCGCCGGGCTGGACGTTGGCGACGTTCCAGATCAACGTGTCGCCGAACTTCGTCGGCTCGAGCGCGCCGGCTACGCCGATCGGTCCGCCGGGACCGGACAGTTCGGCGCTGCCGTCGACGTAGCGGCTGTCGGCCGGCAGCGCCGCGACCAGCCGCACGGCGTGCGGCCGGAGGGCGTCGTCGAGCCGGAGGCCGACCGTGTACGTCACGCCCGGTCCGTCGCTGTAGTCGGCGAGGTCGATCGACGACAGGTCGATCAGCTCACTCTGCTGGTCGGTGATCGGTTGCGCGGCACGTAGGAACTCGCCGAGCGTCACACCGGCGAACGACGGTGCGAGATCGGCGACGAGGAAGCCCTGCAGCGATGCGAGCACGTCGCCCCACAGCAGTCCTTCGAGCGTCAGGTCCGCAGCGGCGTCCACGTCGGCCACCGTGCGGTTCGCGGCCGCCGAGGTCAGCGTGACCGGCGTCGTCGGTGCGGTCGCCTGCAGGTGTTCGAGCCGCAGTGGGGTCAACAGCGGCCACACGTCGGCGAGCGCGAGGTTCGGGTCGGCCTGGGCCAGCGTGGAGACCGACAGCGTGTCGACCCAGAGCTCGTCGGGCTGCAGTGCCGAATCGAGGCGGGCCCGCAGGTCGCCGACGGTCGTCGGGTCCGTGCCCTCGGCGGACCGCCAGTCGGCCAGCGCCGTGTCGAAGTCGGTCTGTTCGAAGTCGGCGTTGAGGCCGACCAGGTCGATCAGCCGCCACCCCGAGAAGAGGAGCCTGGTCTCGCCGATCGTCACCGTCTGGTACTCGGGCAGCAGCTGGACCGGGATCTCGACGAGGTCGAGGCCGGCGGCCTCGGCCTGGGCCAACGTCAGCGTGACCGACGCGATCGCGGCCCCGAGCGCCTGCTGTGTGAACGCGGGATGGTCGCCGACCAGGTCACCCAGCGTCATGCCGTACATGCCCGGCTGGACGTCGCTCAGGGTCAGCGCCCCGTCGAGGGCACCGGCGTCGACGGCGTCGCCGATGGTGAAGCCGTTGGGCTGACGGCAGTCGATCGCGGCGCAGTCGAGCGGCGACGTGTCGCCGATGAAGGCCTGCAGTGGCAGGTCGAAGAAGAGGCTGGTCGGCGCGAGCGACGAGATCGTGTAGTCGCCGAGTGCCTGTCCGTTCACGATCATCGTGTCGAGCGGCAGCGCCGTCACCGGGGCGTTGAGTCCGAGCGAGCTGAGCGACGAGGCGCCGAACGGAGACGCACCGAACGGGCTGGCCCCGAACGGCGAGGCACCGAACGGACTCGCACCGAACGGGCTGGCACCGAACGGCGACGCACCGAACGGGCTGGCACCGAACGGCGACGCACCGAACGGGCTGGCACCGAACGGCGACGCACCGAACGGAGACGCACCGAACGGGCTGGCACCGAACGGGCTGGCACCGAACGGACTCGCACCGAACGGGCTGGCCCCGAACGGGCTGGCCCCGAACGGCGAGGCACCGAACGGACTCGCACCGAACGGCGAGGCACCGAACGGACTCGCACCGAACGGCGATGCACCGAACGGACTCGCACCGAACGGCGTGCTGTCGGCGAGCAGCTCGGTCACGCGGTAGTCGCCGAGTGCACGTCCGCTCGGCAGCACGAACTCGTCGAGCGGCACCGACAGCAACGGCGCAGCGAGCCCGATCTCCGCGATCTCGATGTCCTGCACCGGCTGTGGCACCGCGGTGTCACCGAGCAGCAACGCAGCGCCGACGGCCGGTGGCGACCACAGGTACTGGGTCAGCGGGCTGTCGGTCGGGGTGGCGGCGAGGTCGAGTGTCGACAACGCCGCGTTCCCGAGCGTCGTGTCGGTCGGGTCGAGCGCGTTCAGCGGCGCGGCGCCCCCGAGCTCGGCGAGCGTCACGCTGCCGAGCTGAGCCGGCGCGCCGACGGTGGCCGGCAGGTAGGACGGCAGGGCCGGCGTCGGGACGAGCGGCTGCGACGACAGCGGGACCGCACCGATGTTGAGGTCGTCGAGCGTGGTGACGCCGATCGGCGACCCGGTCAGGTCCACACCGGCGACGTCGAGGCTGAGGAGCGCGGCACCGTCGACCTCGACGCCGGCGAAGCTCAACACCGGCAGCGTGATCTGGCCGTTCGCACCCGGGTTGGTGAGGTCGGCGCCGAAGTCGGCGACGCAGTCGAGACCGACGTCGCCGGCCAGCGCACACCATGCGGCCAGGCTGTCGGTCTGGCGGTCGGTCAACGGCAGGTCGTTGACGGGGATGCCGGCGAGCAGCACGGCGTACGTCGACAGGCTCCCGAGGTTGGTCGTGCCGAGGCCGAGGTCGCCGATCGGGATGTTCTGCACGCCGGCGAGGCCGTAGACGTCGAGCAACGTCAGCGACTGCTCGGGGATGCCCTCGAAGGGCGTGCCCGCGAGCACCGGCGCCCATCCACCGGCGACCGGGAGCTCGGCGAGCAGGATGCCACCCAGCTGCGAGTCGGTCACGGGCGTGCCCGCCAGTCCGAGCTCGCCGATGGTGACCCCGGCGACCGGCGTCGGCTCACCGCCGACGACCACATCGGACCGGAGGTCGAGGGTCTGGATCGATGTGACCGAGTAATCGGCGGCCTCGCCGCCGTAGCCCTGGAACGCGGTCGGTGGCAGGTCGGTGAGCTCGATCGTCGACACGCTCAGCGGCACGACCGGCGAGCTCGGAGCGACCGACAGGTCGATCGTCGGGTTCTCGACCGGGTCGAGGCCGAAGAGATACGCACCACCCCCGAGCACCCCGTCGACGTTGGTGTCGAACGGCGCGCCGGTGATCAGATCGAGCCCGTCGAGCGCGACGACCCATCCGAACGCGTCGGAGAACTCGCGGTCGGCGGCCGAGACGGAGTCGCCGAGCACCCAGTCACTGCCCGCACGGGCGTAGACGAACGCAGCTCCGGCCCAGAGGCCGTCGACGATCGCCCGTGTCGACCCGGCGACGGCCAGGTTCCCGCTGATCGCGACCGTACGGCCCATCTGGAAGCCGGTCGCCGGGGCGACGAGCTCGGCGACGTCGACCCAGGTGCCGCCGCTCGGCTCGTAGATCCACGCCCTGCTCGCGCCGACCTGCCCGACGATGAGTCGCACCCCATCGGTGTCGACGTCGGAGCCGAAGAACCCGGCGGTCGACCCGTTCGGGGGTTCGAGGACCTGGATCGGGTTCCACGTCGTGCCGCTGCGCTCGAACACCGTGACCGATCCGCTGTTCGCGACGCCCGGCGTGCCGGGATCGCGGTCGGCGCCCGCGAACGCGTAGTCGCCGGCGATCGACACCGCTCGGCCGTAGAACGATCCGGTGCTGTTCGCCGGCTCGACCACCAGGTTGGGGACGAGCCCCGCGACCGCCGTGATGTCGAAGATGCGCACCTCGCCGGTCGCCGCACCGAGGCGGCCCTCGCCGAGCACCAGCCGGTCGTTCGCCCCGTCGACGTCGACCGAGAACAGGCTCGCGCACGGCGACGTGACCGTGACGTCCGCGAAGAGCGTCCAGGATCCGCCCGCGAACGAGTACACCGAGACCTCGTCGCAGCGGTCGACCACTGCCGCCCAGGATCCGCCGACGGCGACGGCGTGACCGAAGTCGTCGCCCGGGCCGATCGGGTTCGGGTCGTCGATCTCCTGGAAGAACTGCCACTCGCCGGCCACGTTGCGGAAGACGTACGCGGCACCGGTCCCGCCGGCGCCACCGCTGGGGGCACCAACGATCGCCCACGCCCCGTCGACGTCAACCGACCATCCGAACAGGGCGAGGTCGATGTCGTCGCCGCTCGTGACCTTGCCCGGCGGCAACGGAACGAACACGTCGAAGACCTGCACGGCGCCGGCATCGACGCCGCCCGCGTTGTCGTCCTCGGCGGCGCCGGCCGCCAGCACGCCGTCCTCGCTGAGGTCGAGGCCGGCGCCCATGCCGGTCGAGCCGTCGCCCCGCTGCCACTCGTAGAGCTCGCTCGTGATCCAGCCGTCGCTGTCGTCGAAGCGGAAGATCTGGACCGTGCCGGCGTCGTTGAGACCACCCGTGAACGACGAGACGGCGATCACGCCGTCCTCGACGCGCGACGTCAAGCCGTAGTTGTCACCGCTGCCGGTCACCGCGGAGACGAGCTCGTCGCCGGCGCCCCATGCGACACCAGACCGCTCGAACACGTACGCCGCGCCGGCGGAGGCCCCGCTCGAGCCGTCGAACAGCGAGCTGACGACCGCGAGATCACCGTCGATGTCGACGCTGCGGCCGAAGTTGTCGCCGGTCAGTTCGTCGCCCGCCGGCTGGCGCAGCGTCTGCTCGATGCCGACCGACGGCGGTGACAGGGAGTAGCGGTACACGTGCGCCTCGCCGGCAGCGTCGCCGGGCTCTCCGACGACGATGCTGTCGCCGTCGATCGCGACCGCGAGGCCGTGCTGCCCGTTGGCGGCCGGTGTCGGCGCCACGAGGTCGTCGACGAAGGTCAACGTCTCGCTGAAGACCGGGTTCTCGGTGAACCGGTACGTGTAGAGGTGTGCCGTGCCGGTGCCGCCGCCGAAGAAGTCGGGCGCTCCGGCGACGAGGGCGTACGTTCCGTTGCGGAACGCCGACACGACCTGCTCGAGATCGACGGAGAACCCGAAGTCGACCGCACCGTCCGGCGCATCGATCTTCTCGACCTCGACCCAGTCATCGGTGAAGAAGTCGTAGCGGTACAGGTAGACCGCGCCGTCGGACCCGCCGAACGGGTCGGGTGAACCGACCGCCACCAGCATGTTGCCGGTGTCGCCGTCGTGCTCGAACCTGCTCCCGCCGATCGCCACCGACAGGCCGAACCACGCGGCGGTGGTGCCGTCGGACGCCTGCAACTCGGTGACGAACGCCCACTCGTCGGTGAACTGATCGCGGCGGAAGACGTACGCCGATCCCGAGTCGGCGACCGCGCCGTCGCCGTTGCGGGCGCCGACGACCATCCAGTCGTCGTGGATGTCGACCGACTGGCCGAACAGATCGGCCGGGGCGGCGTCGGGTGCGACGATCCGCCCGTCGATCGGCGGCGACGATGCGTCGAACGCGTACGCCGAACCGGCGGACGAGCCGAACCGGGTGTCGTCACCGGGCGCACCGACGAGCACGAGGTTGCCGCTGATGCCGACGGCGGTACCGAACCGGTCGCCGAAGACGCCGTCGGGCACGGCTGCGTCCGGCGCCGTGAACGTGTCGAGGGACACCCAGGAGGCGCCATCGAAGCCGAACGTGAACGACTCGCCTGCGGCCGGACCGCCGTTCGATGCGCCGATCACGGCCAGGCCGTCGTCGACAGCGACCGCGGTGCCGAACTGGGCGCCGTTGCTCGCACCGGCCGGGTCGCCGACGGTCTGGGCGAGCGTCGCGGTGGGCCCGTCGACGTCGTAGAAGTAGGCGAACCCGGCACCGGAGAACCCCGCGTCGTTCTGGCCCGGCGCGCCGACGACCAACGTCGACCCGTCGAGCGCGACGGCGGATCCGAACAGGTCGCCGAGACCACCGCCGCCCGATGGGACCGTGTCGCCCTCGAGCCAGGCACCGCCGCTGCGCTCGAAGACATAGGCTGCGCCGGCGTTCGTGTTGGCGTCATCGTCGAACGGCGAGCCGACCACGAGCGAGTCGCCGCTGAGCGCCAGCGCAGCGCCGAACTCGTCGCCGCCGGCGACGCCGGCGGGCGTGAGTGCGCCTTCGGGTGTCCACGACGCACCGGCTCCCTCGTAGGTGTAGACGGCGCCGCCGATGCCGCCTCGCGGCGCGCCGACTGCGAGCAGCGCGCCATCGAGGTCGACGGCGGCACCGAACCGCTCGGACGGCGCGCCGTCGGTGAGCTTGGTCTGCGCCGTCCAGGTCGTGCCCGACCGGGTCCAGATGTGGACGCCGTCCGACCACGATCCGACTGCGATCGTGTCGCCGGACACGGCCACGTCGTAGCCATAGCCGTCGTCGGTGAGCGTGAAGTCGGGATCGAGGAGCTCTTGCTGGAACTGCCACGCCGTCCCGTCGTGCACGTAGACGAACGCAGAGCCCCCGCCGCGGGGGATGCCGCTGGTGACGTCGGGGACGCCGATCACGGCGGTGTCGCCGTCGATGTCGACGGAGAACCCGTACTGGTCGTCGTCGTCGGCCACGACGACCAGCTTGTCGGCGACGCCCGGGTGGGCGGGCAGCCCGGTGTAGACCGCGCCCTCCTGGTCCGGGCCGTCGCCTGGCGCACCGACGGCGAGGTGGAACCCGGAGATCGTGACGGCGGCGCCATACCCGTCACCGGCCGCACCGTCGCCGGCGGTCGACGGCGCCCCCTGCACGCCCCACGACGTACCCCCGGAACGTTCGAAGACGTGCGCCTGGCCGGTAGCGCCGTTCTCGCCCTCGGCACCGACGATCGCGAGGTCGCCGATCGTGTCGACGGCGACGCCGAACCGGCCGGCGGTCTCGGGCGCCGGGCTGGCGAGGTCGAGCCGCTCGGCCCAGGAGTCGCCCACGCCGGTGAAGACGTAGGCCGCGCCGGCACCGATCGTTGCGCCGTCGTCCTGGTCGGGCGCGCCGACGAGGATGGTCCGGCCGCTGGTGGCGACGTCCCAGCCGAACGCGTCGCCGCTGTCGGTCGCCGACCCGGTGAGCACGGCCTGCTCGGTGAACGAGTTGCCCGACCTGACGAGCACGTACGCCTGGCCCTCGCCGACCGTGCCGGCGTTCGGGGCGCCGACGACGCCGGTGGCGCCCCGGACCGCGACCGCGAAGCCGAAGAGGTCGTTCGCGGTGGCGTCGGAGGCGGTGAGCTTGTCGACCGGCGATCCCCACGCCGTCAGGTCCGCCGAGCCGTTGAACCGGTAGACCGCGCCGGCATCGGCCGCGGCTGCGTCGTCCTCGGGCGCGCCGACCCACAGCACGGAGTCGGTGGCGTCGAGCGCCGACCCGAACCGGTCGAGCGATTGCGCGTCGGCGACGTCCTGGGTGACGACGTCGGTCTCGACCCACGCACCCGGGCTGCTCTGGCGGTAGACGAAGACGGCGCCGGCATCGGTGCCGGCGGCCGTGCTCAGTGGAGCACCGACGAAGACGGTGTCGTTGTCGATCGCGACGGCGGCGCCGAACTCGCTCGAATCCATGTCGAGGCCCGGCAGCGTCGCCTCGAGGTTCCACCGTGAGCCGTCGTTGCGGAAGACGTAGACCGCGCCGTCGCCCTCGGAGACCAACGGCGCCCCGACGACGAGCAGGTCGCTGTCGGTGTCGACCGCCGCACCGAGGGTCCCTGACTCCACGAGCCCGGGCAGCTTGTTGGTCGGTGCCGGCAGGCCGACGTCGTACTGGTACGCGGCGCCGGCGTCGCGCCCGTTCTGATCCTCCAGCCGGTGCCCGCGCACGACGAGCCCGCCGCTGGTCGCCACGGTGTCGGTGCCGGCGGACGCGTCGCCGGCCTCGAAGTCGCCCGGCGTGTTCGAACCCACCAGCGCCGTCGTGCCGTCGTCGAGGAGGTGGTAGGCGGCGGTCGCCCCCGTCCAGTCGCCGATCGCGAGCACCCCGTCCGCGACGTCCATCGCGTAGCCGAAGCGGTCGCCGCCGGTCAGGTCGGGGCCGACCTGGGCGCCTGTCTCGTCGTACACGAGGGCGGTGCCCGTGGCCGTCGGCGAGCCGGCGACGATGCGATCGCGCTCGGTCGCCACCGACCAGCCGAGGAAGTCGTCGGTGACGCCACGGTCGATCGTGAAGTCGTACGTGAAGTCGGCCGACGGCCCGGTGCGCGTCCACACCTCGACGTAGCCGCTCTCGCCTGGCGGCGCGACGAACGACGCCGTCATCGGTGCACCGACGACCAGCCGATCGCCCGAGATCGCGATCCCGGTGCCGAAGCGGTCGGTGCCGGCCTTCGGCGAGGTCGACGTGACGACCTGCTCGACGTCGCTCGACCAACCGCTCGGCCCGCCCTGGTAGACGCGGACGAAGCCTTCGCCGCCGCTGTCGCCCGGCGAGGCGAGCACGAGGGTGTCGCCGTCGATGCGGATCACGCGCGGCGGCGCGCCGATGGAGATCGAGGCGGTTCCGACGTAGCCGGACCCTGGATCGACGAAGATGTCCACGCCGGTCGGCGTGGCGGCGACGATCACCCCGTCGGAGATCGCCACGGCGTCGCCGAACCCGAGCAGCCGCTCGATCACCTGCTGGAGGACGCCACCGCTGAAGTAGTACAGGGCTCCCTGATCGCGCCGGAACCCGTCGTACGCGGGCGCGGAGATGACGACGTCGTCGCCGTCGATCGCGACGCTCCGGCCGAACTGGTCGCCGGCGCTGCCGATGTCGGGCAGCAGCTTGTTGCCCGGCGCGCCGAACGACGGCACCGGTGTGAACACGGCGGCGTCGAGGCCGCTCGTCACGGCGCCCACGGGGTCGATCGATGTGACGACCGTGCCGCCGTCGCTGGCGAGTCCGGGTGAGAAGCCGGCGATCGTGGCGGTCTGCGCGTACGTCAGGTCGTTCCCGTTGTCGCTGTAGACGAACGTCTGCGGGAACCCCTCGTCGTGGATCACGATCGTGTCACCGGCGATGGCGACTTCGTTGCCGTACCCGGTGGAACCGCCGGAGAGCGTGACCGATCCGGCGACGACGTCGACGACGGTGACGTCGAACCATGCCGCGGCGCCGACGACGGCCCGACCGAAGTCGGCGTCGATCGAGGACCCGAAGCGGTGGTTCGCGGCGACGGCGGCCTCCTGGAACGAGCCGAGCAGGTCGCCGCCGAGGCCGTAGCGGTAGACGATGCCGGCGTCGGGTGCCGTGGTGTTGTTGAGCGGCGCGCCGACCCAGATGTCGCCCGGGGTGGCGGCGACGGCGGTGCCGAACCGCTCGCCGCCGACGATGCTGCCGATCGACTGCAGCAGCGAACCGGTCGAGAAGTCGTACCAGCGGGCAGCACCGGCATCGACGCTGCCGCTGTCGTCGAGCGGAGCGCCGACCACCAACGTCAGGTCGGCCGCGTCGAGCGCAGCGCCGTAGTGCGAGCCCGCGAGGCCGTTGAGCACCGGCGTCGTCGCGTTCGGCGTGAACGATCCCTGCCCGATCGGGTTGAGCTGGTAGAGCCGCACGGTGTCGACCTCGGGTGCTCCGACGGCGAGGTACGGCATCTGGAGTGCAACCGTCTCGCCGAAGCTGGTCACGCCGGTGCCGTCGATCGTCTGGATGTCGGTCCACGTGCCGCCGAGGTTGCGCAGCACGAGGACCTGCTGCTGGGCCGGGACGCCGACGACCGCCCATGCGCCGTCGATGTCGACGGACGGCTCGGCCGTGTTGGCGATCAGCTGGACAGCCCCCGGCGCGAGGTTGACGTCGAAGCCCGGCGTGACGTCGCCGGCGAGACCGCCGTCGCAGTCGTTGTTCGAGCACGTGACGACGTCATAGGTCTCCCCCGCGGCCGGCACGAAGCCGGCCGAAGCGGACTGGATGGTGCCGCGAATGGACGTGAGTCCGTCCCAGTTGACCTGGCCGAAGTTCGCGGGATCGCCCGAGTCGCCGATGATCTCGAATCGATAGGTGCCGCCCGGATTCAGGGCGCCGTTGTCGGAGTGGCTGACCGACGCGCCGGCGGCGACGTTGACGATGCCGTTCTCCAACACGATGTTCTGGAAGTTGAGGTCGCCGCCGTTCGCGTTGATGACGCTCGTCGACGCGCTCGTCCAGAGGATGCCGTTGGCGATCGACGCGTCGAAGGTGCCGTTCTTGTTGATCGCGCCTTCGTTGATCCACGAGCCGACGCCGGTGATCGCGATCGTCGAGCTGGTCGCATTGATGTTGACGGTGTTGCCCGCTTCGTTGAGCAGCGTGCCGGTGATCTCGAGATCGGTGTCGATGTCGAGCGTCGCCGGCGAGGCGTTGATGACCTGCCCGGCGATCGTCGATCGCATCCCGTTCGAACCGGTGATCGTGAGCGAGTTCGGGTCGACGACCGTGACCGAGCTGTTCGAGCCGACGACCAGGGCGCTGACGCTCGCGGACGCGAGGATCAGGATCGACCCGGATCCCGCCGGGACGATCGCCGTGTCGTTCGCGCCCGGCACGACACCGATGTCCCAGTTGAACGGGTTGCCGAACTCGCTGCCGAACCCGCCGACCCAGGTCGCGACCAGCGGCAGGTCGGCCGCATCGAACGCAGCGCCGGCGTTCTCGCCGAGGAAGTCGTCGCCGGACGCTCCTGTCACGAGCGTCCTGCCGTCGAGCGACACCGTCGCGCCGACGCGGTCGCCGTTCGCCGTGCCTGCCGGGATCAGCTGGTCGTCGGGCAGGGAGGGCCACGTCGTGCCGTCGTAGCGGAACAGGCCGACCTGACCGCCCTGGCCGGCGCGTCCGAGCGCGAACGTGCCGCCGACGATGTCGACGTAGTCGTTGGGTTCGATCGCGATGTCGACCGGGAGCGTGCCGCGGAACTCCCAGGTCTTCGCCCAGGAGTTCGGCGAGCCGGGGCTGGCGACCTCGAAGACGTGACCGGTGTGCGCGGATCCGCCGGTCAAGTCGCCGAGCCCGCCGACGGCGATGCGGAAGCCGTCGGTCGCGACCGCGCCGCCGGCGCTGTCGCCGGTGTTGAAATCGCTGTCGTTGGCGATCTTCTGGACGGGTGTGAGCGATCCGAAGCCGGAGCCGGTGTCCTCCCAGATGTAGATCGCCCCGGCGTCGATGCCGGCGTCGTCGTCGCCCGGCGCGCCGGCCACGGCGATCGTGCCGCTCGACCCGGTTGCGGCGGCGACCGACCAGCCGACCTGGTCGCCGCTGTCGGGTGTGCCGGTCGTGAGCTGGACGGGCAGTGCCCAGAACGCGCCGTCCCATGCCGTTGCGAACACGCCGCCCGCGTCGACGACACGACCCGGCGAGCCGATGATCAGGCGGTCGCGGTCGACGAACGCGACGCTCGCCCCGAACGCGTCGTAGCCGGTGGCGCCGGGCGCCGTGATCGCCGCGCCGAGCCGCGTCCACTCGCCGGTCGGCTGGCGCTCGAACACCCAGACGCGCCCTGCTTCGGCCTGGTCGCCGAGCCGGTCCGACTCGCCGACGGCGAGGCGGTCACCGAACAGGTCGAGCGAGTCGCCGAAGTGCGCCAGTGGTTCGAGTTGTGGCGGGCGCACGAGGCCCTGGAACACCCAGGCCGCGCCCTCGCCGGCGCGCTCGAAGATCGACACGACACCCGACCCGGATGCCGGCTCGTCGTCGAACGGCGCGCTGACCGCGAGCCGATCGCCGTCGACATCGACGACGAGGCCGAACTGATCGCTGATCGCGTCGGTGGCGCCGAGGATCTCGGCCTCGACGGGCGACGGGTCGCCGGCGTCGCTCCACACGAGGGCGCGGCCGCGGTCGACGTGGTTGGCCGCACCGCTCGGTGAGGCGTCGCCGATCCCGTCGAACAGTGGGAAGCCGATCACGGCCGACCCGTCGGATCCGATCGACACCGCGTCGCCGCCTGCCGTGAACGGCTCGTCGTCGGGCACCGTCGGCACGACGACGTTCTCGTCGAAGGTGAACGTCCCGGTTCGGGCGAGCACCGAGACGACGCCGCTGTTCCCCCGGTTCGGCTGGCCGACGATCGCGACGTCACCTTCGGCCGACACCTGGTAGCCCTCGCCACTGGCCGGCGCGTCACCACCGAACTGGAGCACGGTGATGTTCGGGAGGTCGAGCGTGCTGTTGAGCACGTCGTACACGAAGAACGAGCCCAACCCGCCGTTGCCACCCGGCTCCGTCACGACGGCGTACGGCGGCGCGGTCGCCTCGACCGCGACGGCCGCGCCGAACCGCGCACCGGCCTCGGTGCCGAACACCGCCGGGTCGAGCTGGTCGATCTCGGCGAACACCCCTGCGCCCTCCTCGAAGAGGTAGGCGAGGCCGGCATCGACCTGGCCGGAGAAGTCCGCGAGCGGTGCGCCGGCGGCGATGTACGCGCCGTCGGCCGAGATGTCGACCGAGGAGCCGAACGCGTCGCCGTCGGCAGCCGCGCTGCCGACCAGCGTCTGCCGGGCCGCCCAGCCGGGCCCGGTGTCGTCGATCACCCAGACGCGGCCGGCAGTGAACTCGCCCCGCGGGGCGCCGACGACCAGCGTGCGGCCGTCGTCGG